>JABXHG010000353.1 GCA_013393545.1 Alteromonadaceae bacterium
TATTCGTTGACCAACGATTGCGGTAAGACTGAAACAAATAAACGTGGTCAGGATGCTCCGCCCGTATCCGACCAATAGTTGTCCTCACCTTTTCATTCAGCTTAATGGTTGCTAGCTTACCGGTTTTGCCTTCACGCAATATAAGACGGTCACCTTGAATATCGCTGAACCGGATGGATAATAAATCGGATATTCGTAAAGCTAGATTTAGTCCGATATTCCAAACGTCCGCTATCTGCTGACCATAAGTTTTCTTCAGGAGGTAACTCACGAGTTTCACTTTGTCTAAGTCTTTTACTGCTTGTACTTCAGCCATGATTAACATCCTCTCTTGTTGTATATCTTGGAAACGGGAGCTTCAATAGCGGTTTCGATTATTGGCCCCCGTTTTATAAGGGATGTAACGTTCCCAAAAGTACAATTTGGGAACTTGGTCTTTCAGGGGGCCGTACGAGACGAAAAGCTTTGGTTAAATAATCGTACACCGACCTCTTCCAGAGCCGCTCTAACGCTCTCAACAACGTCAGGCTCTATCGACAGGCCATTGGCATACACACCTTTGTCGAACGTTAAAACAGCTCCGTACGCTTTCGCTTTGGACGCTATCCGCTTAATGCCTTCACTATCAACCGTAGAGTCATCACTGATGTGGTGACGGATTTGGTAGGACGTGATGACATAGCCCCGCTCATCGAGCAAGAGCAGGCCAAGCGGGCTTGCTGACATAGCGTTAGGAAAGTCTGACTCTGGCCTTAAACATCCTGCATTTTGCTGGCGCTCTCGCAGTTGCGGTAAAAGCGCTAATGCTGTTATTGCTGCCTTAATTCCCAGCACTACCCACTTTCTCGATGCCGGTGTCTTAAATATTGCCGCCATAAAGCTTTACTCCAGTATTTGGTTACAAGTGAACTAGCGCTAAAGAAGACCGCGCTCAGAGAATGACACGCACTCTTTGCCGACAACGATGTGGTCTTTCACCTCAACGTCGATAACAGCCAAGGCCTTTTGCAGGCGTTCAGTCAGGCGGATATCCGCATTGGAAGGCTCCGGCTCACCCGAGGGATGGTTATGTGACAGTACGAGTGACGACGCTTTAGTTTCCAGTGCGGCTCGAACCACTTCACGTGGGTAAACACTGGCTGCATTGATGGTGCCGTAGAACAGCTCACGGTACTCAATGAAGTGACCCTTCTCATCCAGGAAGATGATGCTGAATACCTCGCGCTCGTAGTGCGCCAGCTTATACGTCAAAAAGTCCTTAATGACGTTTGGATTATAAGGCTCTTTGCCTCGTAAGTGACGCTCTTCCAGGATTTGGCTGGCGCGATGAAAAACGTCTCGCTCCGCTTCATTGTTGACTGATGAATAACAGCCTTTATCAAGTGTGTGCATTGTTAATCTCCTAATTTGGTAAATGCACAGCAGTGATATAGGTCTGAAATCTGATGGGCTCTTAACTATCGCAATAAAACATTACGGCTCCGACCGATGCTTTGAGAACAAGCACGATCAATCAACACATCTGAAACTTGGAGTCATCATGTATAATCCTTTTACCTTTGACGCAAAGCATATCGAACTCATTCACAATCACTTTCACGACGACCCTTACTACATTAAAAGGGATGCGTTGGAGTCTGCAGTAAAACAAGCGTCCAACGAAATTTGGAATAACCCGACATATGGAGCTTTTGAAGCGGCAGGCGTTTACGCGTACCAGCTCATTCGCTCAAACGCTTTTGGTAGACAAAGCGGTGATACGGCTTTGGTCTGCGCCCTGCTATTCCTTCGGCTATACGGTTACGGTTTTGTCTGTACACAGCAGTATCTTTACAATTTCGTCGAGCGACACGCAGACCATGAAACGATGGCTATCTGCCTCTCCGGTGCTTATGCCGGAGCTGAAAGCTATGTTGAATCTCTCCATCTTCAACGGCCTCATGTGCCTATGGACATTCCTGAGATAACCCTCGATGAAGACATGGCTGTGTCGCTTACTGCCGCTATAAAAATGGCTTATGACGTAAACGGAGACTACGGGGCTTGCCAAAAAATAAAGAAGCCGTGGTTAGGTGGCCGCAGAAAGCGTTGGGTCAGATTGGCCGATTTATAAAACTCAGGATGCAAAACGGCTGTACCCTAGCAGTACAGCCGCCCAATCATAATAGTCCCCGCTCAGCAAGCGAGACGACCTCATCAGTTACCAACATACAGTCCAGTAGGGATACGTCAATCAGGTTCAGGGCCGACTTAAGTGCTGATAACTCATGCTCTTTGTCAGAGTGACTCAACTCTTTAGAAGGTGAGAAGTAACTGACAATAACAGCGGCAGCATTAACCTTGAGAACTTCGCGGTACACTCTGGAAGCAGCTAGCTCTTTGCCCTCTTCAAACTCAACGTTATCTATGAGTCGGTGTTGGCTATCGAGTAGCAGTAAACCTGCAACTTCTTTTGAGCACTGTTGATAGTTTCCCTGGACGAACTCTTTAACCATTGCAGGCTCAGTAAAGCCTTCTCCCTGTTTAAATCGTGACTGGATTAGGAGATACGCTTTGTCCAACAACTCTCGCTCTGAGTTGAACTCAGCGCTCTTATCATTTTGTATTTGCTTGTGCATATGGATTCCTTAAGTATTAATGTATCAATGCACAGCGGTAATATAGGTTTCAAATTCGACTGGACGAATAACACTAGGGAGCCCTTAAGCTCCCAGAGCATTTTAGTAATTAACGACGGTAGAGCCACTTCCAGTGACCACTTCAATTTCAGTCAGCGAACAGTCATCATAGACTTTAAGCTCGATGGACTCGCCATACTTCAGATCAGTCGGTAGATATGGCTTTCTTGAGTAAGGCGTTTTATCGCTGTAGTCGCAGTTACCACGGTTAACCAGCATGTCTTCCACCGTTACCAGCTTTTCAATCGATGTAATCTCAATTACGAAGTATGTGCCACCTGTATGTCGATTGGTATGTTCCCAAGCCTCAATACTTACCTGCGGGTCTGGATCGCTACATGCCCCTAAAAACCCGGATAACAACGCAATCGATAGCGCTTTCCTCATGACTCGCTCCTTTCAGTCATTGGAATAAATTCTTTCCCAGATTTTCATAACCCACCCAAAAGAAGCTTAATTTGTGTTAAACCAACCAAAATTTAAACCTAATACCTGTCTTATAGGGACAAAGCCCTTATACGAGCGCTGAAACACGCTGTCTGTTAGGTTTTTGACCGCGCCTAGTTTGCACAAACTCGGTGCTTAAACTAGGTTTGCTTTAACTGTCTCAAATATATGTAGGAGCAGCCTGTGAGGGTCATACGTCTTAATAAGGTTAAAGACAAAGTTGGGCTCAGGCGCTCAACTATTTATCGCCGCATTGCTAACGGTGAATTTCCAAAGCCAATACTACTCGGCGGCC
>JABXHG010000354.1 GCA_013393545.1 Alteromonadaceae bacterium
GCGACCACTACAACAACCCTAGCTTTGGTTATGGTGGTTATTGCCTGCCAAAAGATACCAAGCAGCTGTTAGCCAATTACAAAGACGTACCGCAAAACATGATGCGGGCGGTGGTTGACGCCAACCGCACCCGTAAAGATTTTATTGCAGACAGTATTATTGCCCGCAAACCTAAAGTGGTTGGTATTTATCGCCTGGTGATGAAGCAAGGCTCTGATAATTTCCGTGCCTCGGCTATACAAGGGGTGATGAAGCGTATTAAGGCTAAAGGCATAGAGGTGATTGTATACGAGCCGGTTCTAGAAGAAGAGCGTTTTTATAATTCGCGTGTAGTGAATAATTTTGACGCCTTTAAAAACGAAGCAGACGTAATAGTGTCAAACCGGTTATCGGTTGAGCTTAAAGATGTTGCGGATAAGGTGTACACACGCGATTTGTTTGGTAACGACTAATATACTTTAATTGATGCAAACTATAGAATACTGGCGTGAATAGAATGAAGAAAATAGAAAATGCAAAAAGGGGAAATGCTTTGGTCTCGTTGAAATCTACCTGGTCTGGCTCAGCGTTGTATTCTGCACTGTTACTGTTAGTTGCTTCAACGTTTGCGCCTGGGGGAATGAGTTCGGCGCATGCGCAGTCCATGCCAAGTCAGGCGCAAATTGAACAGCTAAAAAGTCTGCCCCGAGCTCAGCAAGAGGCCTTAGCTCGACAGTTTGGTGTTGATCCAAGTTTAATTGATAGTATAAATGGAAGTTCATCTAACTCATCTAACTCATCTAACTCACCGATTTCATCGAGAATGGGCCAGCAACAAAATCAAGTAGTGTCAAAACGGGCCTCTGAGTTAGAAGAAGATAACAACTCTGCGCTCCCCGAAAACCTAGAAGAACAGTTTTCCAGAAAGAAAGACAAACTTAAAGCTTTTGGTTATGACTTGTTCGCCGGTGAACCTGAAAGCTTTTCGCCCACCGCCTATGCGCCAGTACCTTCTAATTACATTATGGGCGTAGGCGATACCATAAAAGTGCAACTGTTTGGTAAAGAGAACCGCAGTTACGACTTAACCATAGACCGCGAAGGTAAAGTGGTTGTGCCAGATTTAGGCGAGCTGACGGTGGCAGGTTTAAGCTATACCCTTATGCAGGAGCTGATTCAAAACCAGGTGAGCCAGCGCTTAATTGGTTTTAAAGCTGCTGTCTCTATGGGGGAACTGCGCTCTATACAGATATTTATTGCTGGTGAGGCTTATAAACCCGGCTCTTATACCATCAGTTCGCTGTCTACTATTAGTCAGGCGCTATATATGGCTGGTGGCTTTTCAGATATAGCATCACTTCGCTCTATTCGATTAATGCGTGCTGGTAAAGTAGTGTCAGAGTTCGACTTATACGACTTGCTATTAGAAGGCGATGCCTCGGACGATAAAATACTGCAAAGCGGCGACGTGGTTTTTATTCCCACACGGGGCGATATGATAACCGTAAAAGGCGAAGTAAAACGCCCCGCGCTATATGAATTAAAAGGTGATGAAACCTTAAAAGATGCACTTCGCTTTGCCGGTGGCAGTGACGACAGCGCGTATTTAGAGTCGGCACAACTGCAACGAGTGGTTAAAGGTAAGCGCTTAATTAGCACGGTTGATTTAACTTCTGAAAAGGCATTAAAAAGAGAGTTAAGCGGTGGTGATGTACTCACCTTGCGGGAAGTGTCCAACACGCTTGATAACAGTTTAATGCTGGTTGGTGCAGTGACTCGCCCGGGCCATTACGAGTGGTACCAGGGCATAACCATTAATGACATATTGCGCGACAGTAGGCATGATCTGTTAGAGCAGGCAGATTTAGCCTATGGCTTGGTTGTACGTGAAACGGGGCCGCAAAGAGAGTTAAGTCTGTATCAGTTTAATGTCGCGGAGGCTATTAATGGTTCAGCAGAGGCAAACCTGGCATTACAGGAGCGTGACCAAATTGTGATTTTTAGTCGGTATCAGACAAAAGCGGAAGAAGAGCAAAAGCTTTCTCGCTTTGCTTTAACTCAACACGAGCGTGAATCAGAAGACCGTGAAGAGTTACTTGCTGAGTACCGCCGCGCCTTTTTACGTGATTTTGTCAAAGAAAAAGGTGTTACTCCTACAAAGCTAGCAACCGGCGCGTTAGCTGAAGCAACCACGTTATTCGGTACGCCGGATGCAGATGATAAAAAAGTTCCTGACGAAAAACTGGCGCGCTACTCCAGGGAAAAGATGCTTGAGCCTATTATGCTCAGTTTGAAGCAGCAGCGTGCCGAAGATGGCTCAACACCATTGCTTTATGTGGCGGGTGAGGTGAATTACCCGGGAGTTTACCCGTTGGTAGAAAACGCTAGTGCGAAAAAGCTTCTTGATGCTGCTGGTGGCCTGAAAAATTCGGCGTATCTGGAACGAGCTGAAATTACGCGATTTAAACAAGGGAAAGAGTCGGGTGAAACCGAGTATGTGACTTTGGCGCTTGACGACGTGCTTAAAGGTAATCTTGATATTCCATTGCAAGGCCGAGATCGGCTAAATGTGTTAAGTATTCCGGAATGGCAGAACGCTTATGAAGTCAGACTGCGTGGCGAGGTGCGTTTCCCCGGAACTTATGCCATTAAACGCGGTGAAACTTTGACTCAGTTAATAGAGCGTGCGGGCGGGTTTACTGAACACGCCTTTATTGACGGTGCCGTATTTACACGTGATGAGCTAAAGCAGCAAGAGCAGGAGCGTAAGCGTATGCTGGCGCAAGAGCTGCAGCGTGAAATAGCCGGCAATATGATGACCGGCACGGGTGAAAGCCGGGTCTCTTATGAGCAGATGAGAACGCTGTTACAGGATTTATTGTCAGCCGAAGCGGTAGGTCGGTTAATTATGGATTTGCCCAAGTTGCTGAGCAGTAATGGTGCCAACGATATTCAACTGAAAGATGGCGATACGCTGTATGTGCCCTCAGTTAAAGACTCTATTAGCATAATGGGCGAAGTGCAGATGAATACGTCGTATCGCTATGACCCGGAAGTAACGGTTGGCGAATACATTGACCGCAGTGGTGGGGTTAAAGAGAAAGCCGATGATGAACGCATTTATATTGTTAAAGCCAATGGTGCGATAGAGCGTTATAATAGTGGCAGTAGTTGGTTTAGCTTTAGTGGTAATTCTCAGTTAGAGCCGGGTGACACTATTATTGTCCCTATGGACACAACTTATACCGATAACCTGGAGCTTTGGTCGCAGATTACCGGCATTATTTACAATTCGGCTATTGCGGTAGCGGCAATTAACGGGCTTTAACCGTAAATTCACGTAAATGCCATTTGCATTTTAAGGTGCATCGGCATAGTATGAAGGTTGCTGTTAACTGGAATGTTTTCAGTCACAGCGAT
>JABXHG010000355.1 GCA_013393545.1 Alteromonadaceae bacterium
CTGAAGGATCAATTCCGCTGGCGTCGCACCGGGGCCTACGAACCGATCCAAAATACCCGCCAACCCAGCTCGGGGATTTGGTACCGACTGTTCAGTGCCCATTGATATCTCCTTGTATAGCTAACGCTTCAATCAGCCGACGCGTTAGCGGTCGGCTGTATTGATTTGTTAGCTGCTATTTGCTGAAAGAACTGGCTTGAGTTAAATTCAGATTTTGTTACGAAATCTAACAAAGTTAACCAGGACGTGTGTGATACGAATGATTTGCTAACCTCTACAAAAGTTGCCGTTGTAGCTGGTTTGCCTTCGTTAACAGCCGAATTGAAAGCCTTCCATAGCAAAAATACATCGCTATTTCGCTCTTGAAGCTCATTGTTTAAGGCATCAAAGAGTAGCAAGCCGCAACTATAATGAATTTTACTGCTTTTTAAGGCAACGTTTCTATAATTGGTTTCAGTTCCAAAGCTACTCAAGCAATTTTCTTTTGCATTCTCCACTTTACTCAGAAATATTTTATGATTACCGTGTATTTCTGAGTATGAAATACCGGCAAATAGTTCAGCACTACCTTCATGTAGCCACGCGTCGGCTAAAGCTTCTACATTGCCAGCCCTTCCTTGATATAAATGCGCCACTTCATGAGCAAAGAACCAAAATGTAGCATTTTCATCTAATTTTTCTATGGCTTTTTCTCCATACCAATGCATAAATATTTGCCTTGGCAGAGTCCCGCCTTGATTACCATAACGACCATCGCTAGTCTGGCTATAGGAAGCATACAAGCTTGGGCGAGAGTTAAGTGCTCCCATGCGGGCGGCGAAATATGAAAGGATTTTTGGCAGGTTTTGAGACATCAACTCTTTCAGCGGTGCAGGAAGTCCTGTATCGATCAAGCTGACAAAATTTTCATCTTGTATTGGCTCTCCCTTGCCAACGTATACTTTTTGGCCGCTGTCGCTATCCACCCAACTGGCCTCTCCAGTATAAACAACTCCGTCAATAATTATATTGTCGTCTTTAGCTGCCCGAATACGGATAGGCCATTTGTTTAATGAACCATCACAAAGGTCAGGACACGCGAAGAACCTGCCAGAATGAAACAGCATTCCTCCGTCAGTGAAAGGGGAAAAAGGTGCATAGTCTTTCGGTAATGAGATATATGTCGGTGTAAGCTCAAATTCAACTTGAGTGAAAGGTTTACCATCGACTCGTCTTACAGCTTCGTAGTCATTTACCTTAATAATTTTAAAATCTACAGATTTAGTTTTCCAACGCTTTCCCCTTGAGCTATCCGGAGCTCTTTGAAAGGAAATACGTGTAACGGGTGCATCAGACGTATAACTGACACTCCAACTTCCAGCAGGGCTCTTTATTATAACTGCGGAGATTTCGCTAGCTGCTATACCCCAGCTAGAAAGCAGTAAAAGAAGTGGTAGTATCCAGTTGTAATTACGACACATGAATTTTATTCCATTAGCAACTAACGCCCACATAAACGGCGCGAGTTTACGAGCGTCCGGCGACCGAAGGGAGCGAATTTGATGTGCTTGTTATACGCTGACACTTGCACCGCCAAAAAAGAATGAGGCTGCAGTTGCCAGCATGCCTATTGCTAAGAATAGAAAACCGCAGATTAATAGCGCCAGACCCAACTTGCTTTCGAGGTCTAGTAGATGCTTGGTGACACCCTCAACCATAGGTTCAGTTTGTGGGTCGTTGTTCAGAATACGACGCACTTGGCCAAGAGATTGTTCGTGAGCTACGAGACAATAAACCACCCACTGCAATATCTTTTTCACCCTCCATGCGAGAAGGAGAGATCCGGCTGCAGTACACACGGCGCCAATTATTTTAAGCCAAGTTGCAATATCGTCTGGGACTATCACGGATTCTCCTTTTGCGTATAACGCCGCCAACAACGGCAGACTTGTGATTGTGGATTTTGTGCAACAATGGCGAAGCCATGCACAAAAGACGCGAGTGCAAGGCTGTCCAGAGAGCGCAGCGAACGATGTTGCTTGGCCTTGTTATAAGTCACTCAGCTATACTCACAAAAAGCATAAACAACTTGGGGCCCTTTGTTAGGATGACCCTCATTGTAAATTTCAAGTGCATCACTACGATAAATGTTTTTACTTTCGTCAATTACACACGGCCCCCCACCAAACCAGCCAAACCTTACAGAGTTTTTTTGTTTTAACTGTTCTTTTAGCAAGCTAATTGCTGAATGAAATTTTTCTTGAGTGAGAAACTTGGCTTTGAACATATAACCTAGCTTGCTGTAAGAAAGGTGAATTGTAAAAGTTTTATCAGATTTAGTGCTTACATATTTGAAAGTGTATTCATCCTCGGTTGTTTCCGTTAATGACAACAACTTGACCTCTTCGCTTATACCTCCTGCCGAGGCTTGGAGAGATAACAAAACTAGCAATGTGAAAAATACTATCTTCATGACTTATAACGCCAGCAATAAACGGCGCCCTGACAAGGGCGTCCGGTGGAGGCCGTAGGCCGGAACGTATTTGATTGCCTTGTTAGCTGTGTACAAGGCGCCGAACCTCGGCCACGAATAAAACAATAAGCCCGACCGCAACAACCGCTGATGCTGCGAGCCCTACCTTGTCGAAGTGGTAGTAGGTTACCCCCGTCTGGATACTCATGACCGGAATTAAGATGCCGACCAGATTTACCTTCCAGAAAATGGCGCTGCATTTCCCGTGTCTGCTCAGGTAGAAGAACCACACGGTTGTAAGCAGCACCAAAGGGGTGGTGACGATTAAATGCATAAGCAGCTGCATACCACTTGGCTCGTGCACCACTATCCACCCATGTAACGATAGATAGATGATGGCAGCATAAACCAGGTTCGCAACTGCCAGAATTACCGCTGACCCAAGACCTATCAAAATGTGTCCTACAGCTAACGCCTTGCGCAGCGGCGCGAGGAACGAGCGTCCGGCCCCGAAGGGGCGAACTGCCGCTACTTGTTATGTCTTTTGACTTGACGAGCAGCTTGCCACACATAAAGAACAAGCAAGGCAACCTGAGCGGCATAGTCATAAACACTTGTTTTCCAATGATCTGGATGGACATCACTTGGCTGAAATATAACTGTCGTTGCTATAAGGCACACAAAAGCCAAAATCAGATAAACAAAGGTAGCAACGATCAATCTAGCCACAAGCAAAACTTTCATCCTCCCTGGACATAACATTTGTATACTGTGCATGCGCACTTTGTCTTTCATTAAATTGCTGACTCTTTCTTCACAACCAATTAATAAATAAAGTGTTTTCTAAAAAAGCAGCACTGAAAGGCAAAAAACAAAGTGAGCGTGCTCATTAAGACACTTTAAAGTGCACAATAT
>JABXHG010000356.1 GCA_013393545.1 Alteromonadaceae bacterium
GGACGGTAGATGGGAATGTGAATTCACCTGGTACGGTGTATGTTCCGGATAGTAGTCGTGTGACTGGCTACGTCAATGCGCCTGAAATTATAGATGAAGATAACGTTCAAGGGGAAACCTGCGATATAAACGACAATATAGGCCCTTGCTCTGGCTCTCCGGGAACTCCGACAATAGAGCCGATAGGTTATTGGTATTTTGATGAGCTGAATTGGAATGGTAATACTGGCGAAGTCGTCGACCAATCAGGCAATAGCTATAATGGTCAGGCGCTTCGTAACGCGTCAACCTCTGGGTTCTCACCCGCTATTGATGCTGATCTTGGCACCTGCCGTTATGGCAAGTTTAGTGGCGATAACGTTGTTCAAGTGCCGAACGCTACAGAAATAACTCAAGCTGACTCAATATCCATAGCTTTTTGGTTTAAAGGTGATGCGAGCTTACAGAACCAAAGTGAAAGTTATCAGACATTGCTAATAGTTGGCGATGGGCCGACTGAATCTTCTGCTGGGCGTTTTGAAGTTTATAGACAGGACACGTCAGACGGCGGCGGTATCTATTTCGAAATTCGCTTACGTAATGGCGCTATTGTGAATGTCGAAGCAGGAAATCAGTTAGAGGGCGGCACGCAGCTACTGGATGATACGTGGCATCACGTAGCGGCAACTTACAGTCGAGATGATAGGCGACTTCAAATTTTTATCGATGGGAACCTCGTAGATCAACGATCATTTAATGGGAATCGTAACTTAAATAGCGTTAGTGACAATTTATTTATAGGTGGACAATCAACTGCATCTAACAGTTTTTACGGTGAGTTAGATGAAGTGTTTATTAGCGATGGAGTCATGTCTACTGACGATGTCTTGAACTTAATGTTGACGACGCGTCCTTGCGCCGACACTAGGCCACAATGTTTAGAGGTGTGGCCGCAAGGCTTTAGCCCATTAAACGGTGTGCCTCTCCCTTTTGATTTGCCGGACCGAGCTCTGAATGCGCAGCTGCCAGGTGTATTACAACCAGAAGATTATTTAAGAGTTGGAAGCTTCGGTGATGTTGGAGCCGATTATTTTACGAACGGACAAACCTCCAGAGTTTATATTGATGGCGGCCTAACGATTCAGTCCGGGCGCCGAATAAACATTAACGGTAATGCAAATGAACTGATACTGGTTGTTACCGGAGATTTGTATTTAGAACAAAATGTCGAAATAAATGGATTTATATACGTCAGTGGCAACTTGTACTTTGAGCGAAGTATATCACCTTGGTTCAGGACGGTAGTTGAAGGCGGATTAAGCCTAAACGGGCAATCTTCTGATTATGGTTCGTTTGGGTTCTTCGCTCCAAATATTCAGTACCGTTCACCTGCAGAACCGCTCGATGGCGGTAACTTCTGTGAAGCTGGAGATGTCGATCCTCCGGCGACGGCTCCTGATCATTATCGTTTGTCATTCTCTAGTCCTGCGCTGACATGTGAAGCCGCGGAAGTCACTGTTGAAGCATGTGCTGACGCTTCCTGCTCTACTTATTCCTCTGTTGCCAGTTCCGTGTTCTTATCGGATAGCGCGGGTGATTGGAGTCAAAATCC
This sequence comes from Alteromonadaceae bacterium, assembly GCA_013393545.1. The sequence goes on from JABXHG010000356.1 coordinate 1,592, forward strand.
GGTAGCAGCGTCACCGACAGCGACCACACAGTTGAGTCAGACCGAAGCAGGAACTTACATTCTTGCTATAGATGACACACAAACCACACCGGGAGCGTTGAATCCCCCCCAGTGCTATGTGAATGGAAACTTTAACGCAGGTTGCTCCATTACCTTCAATGACACCGGTCTGAAATTTGATTCTATAGGTACTCAGACATCAGGCAATAGCTTTCTAACTAACCTGTCGGTTGTGCGGACCAACGACAACACGCAGGCGTGTGAGGTCGTTGCTGAGCAAGTTAACCAGATAGAGATGGGAATGCACTGTGTTAACCCGAGCAGTTGCAGTGACTTTGGCGAATTTCCGTATGCGCAAATGTCTGTTGAACAGGAGCTTATTAATGAGCTTCAGGAAGACGGTTCAGGAGGCTTTAGTGGCTGGACTCCAGTAGCCGCCGGTTTTGATGCTGGCCAAGAAGAATTAGAGGTTCAGTACGGTGACGCCGGAAAAGTAAGCCTGCGCGCAAAAGCGCAACTACCAAACGGCAAAGTGATTGAAGGGGTATCGAATGAGTTTGTTTATAAGCCTGCTGTCATTGAAATGGCAGCAATGGCAGCCAATACCTACTCTGATGGGATTTTTGCTAAAGCAGGGGAGGCATTTTCAGTTGCTCTTCAGGCACGCAATAGTTCTAATCAAGTGACCCCGAACTTTGGGGAGGAGGCTCCACGGGAGTCACTGAATTTGGATAGGGATGTTGAGCCAGTAGATTCTGATAATGTTGGAGGTGCTCTCGAGAATGCCTCAGTTTTTGATCCTAAAGACGATAATATGCTGTTTAGCAACGACTCTGTTACATATTCTGAAGTTGGGAGTGCGAAGGTTACTGCGAAGGTTGCCGATGCGGACTACTTAGGCGCCGGTCCTGTTACAACCGAACATACTATCGGTCGATTTATTCCCTACGAATTTCAGATGGAAGCGATGGGCGGCTTTACGAATACTTGTGGAGAAAACCCAAGTGCCTTTTATTATATTGGGCAGTCACAATCTCTCTCTCCGGGGTTTACTTTGACTGCAGTTAACAAGTCTGGACAAATAACAGAGAACTATCCAGTAGAGGACTCCATTTCGAACCCTGAAGAGAGAGGATTAGAGTTTTACCCTTTTGATAAAGTTTTTGACGATGAAAATGAATTGACATCAATAGAATTATTGAGCGGAGAATTGACTCCCGAGAATCATGAATTGAACTGGAATAATGGTAAGGCAGAGTTTTCTTTGGCTTACCCTACTGTTATCTACAAAAGAAGTGGAGCCGAAGAAGGACCTTATGAAAATTATAGCTTGGGTATTCAGTTCAACGATGGTGAAGGGGGAAACTATTACTCTGTTATCAGTGAATCTGACTTGCCGGCTGCGGGTAATGCCCCCTCTTATAAGCTATATGATAGCAGTCGCCTATTATACGGACGTGTAAATTTACAAGACACTTACGCTGCAATAGGTGATCAAATGCCGGTTATTGGTAATGTTGAATATTGGGACGGGGAAAAGTTTGTTATAAATGAGGATGACTCATGCGAGAAGTTTGAAAAAAATGGACACGAATATATAGGAGGTTCATCTTTTTATAGTAAAGAAGCTGATGATACAGATCTAATTCCAGCTCCTGCTCCAGTTAAAGTTGAAGCTTCAAACGATGTCACTATTGAGAGAGGAGAGCTGGCTCCGTCGTCAATCTCTGT
>JABXHG010000357.1 GCA_013393545.1 Alteromonadaceae bacterium
GTCAATGGTCGGTTCAGCTGGAAATTCCCGCCGGCGATGCCTTAGGATTTGAGCACTCACCGGAAACAGAAGCACAACAACAAGCCGTTAGCGAGTTAACTAAGAAGCTTGAAGACAGCGCTAATGTTCTTGTTCTAAATGGTGACTGTTCTCTCGAAAAAATGAACCATAACCTGAATATTCAGGAAGAAGAGCACCATCATGATCACGAACATGAGCAAGAACATCACGATGTTGAAGTGGAGTACTATTTTAGCTGTGACTCGGAAACCACCAAATTATCTATCAAGCTTTTTGACTGGCTGGAATCCGTTGAAAAAATACAGGCGCAATGGGTTATTCAAAGTGGTCAGGGACAAAAAGAAGTGACCCATAAACAGCCCTATATTGAGTGGAATTAATAAAGTATTCCGACTAACGGATCCAGCCTTTAAAAGTGCCGGATCCGTTGACCGGACAGCACATTAATCGTCGTATGGAAAAAAGTTATCAACCTTTAACCGGTACGCTGACGCTCCCGTCGCATTTTTTGTCATCTCAATTGTCAATAAACCCTCAAACCATAATGGTTCATAGAGGCTCCTAATTTCAATTCCCTCTTTCACCGACGCATAAATTATTTGGTTAGGCGGCGGTGGCGGCATATGCAGACAAGCCCCAAAATAAGGGACAATAAAAAACTCTGTCACTCGTTGGTCTTCAGTCGTCGCAAGAGGAACAACAAAGCCCGGAATGCGAATTGACTTGTTCGCAAACTCTTCAATAACCGTGGTTGAGGTTAACGCTTCCTGAAAGCGTTGAGCTTTATCACTTGAAAACTCCTTCTCCCCAAATGCGTCCAGAGAATCTTGCTGCGAGCCATCCTGTATTTCGGCTAAGTAGTCAGGAGGGTTCATTAAGGCCTCAAGGTCATCCTCCGGCATCAATTGAGTCCACTCCAACTCCTGATACTGACTGCTTTCCTCTTTGGCTACTGCAGAAGACAAAGCCACTGAAGTTAACAGAGGAAAAAGAAAAACCGCTTTACCAAAAGAGTGGAAAAATTTCGTCACCATATTTTTAGCCATTGAGTATTTAGTTGAGCATTACAGTTATGTTATAACGTAACACCTATTGTTGTAACTTCAAAGTTCAGAGAACAACAACTATGAACAAAAAAACGGTATCTATTGACGAAACCCCTGAGTCTTTCGCAGTAGCTTTGAAAGGAGTCCGTCACAGCTACAAGAAGTCAAAGGAAGGCACTGACCTCTATATTTCTGAATGGACGTTAAAACGCGGCGAACAAGTATTTTTGCATGGCGAGTCCGGTTCAGGGAAAACCACACTGTTGAATTTACTCGCTGGCGTTTTAAGCCCTAATGAGGGAGTTATCAGTCTGTTAGGGCAGCCTTTTTCGACTCAATCGGCTCACTGGCGAGACAAATTTCGTGCGAATCACATTGGTGTGGTTTTTCAGCAGTTTAATTTAATTCCCTACCTGAGCGTTTTAAAGAACATTCAACTTGCGGCTTACTTTGCTAAGTCTAAGTCGCAGAATATTGAAGAAAAGACAAAGGAGATGCTGGCGAAGCTCAAACTGCCAGCGGACACAGTGGATAAACCCGCCCGGGAACTAAGTGTCGGTCAGCAACAACGCGTGGCCATTGCACGCGCATTAGTTAATAAACCCGAACTGCTGTTGGTAGATGAACCCACTTCGGCTCTGGACGCGTCAGCCAGAAACGCCTTTATGGAGATTCTTACAGAGGTGTGCCAAAGCGGTAACACCTCAATGATATTTGTCAGTCACGATATGTACTTAGAACGTTTTTTTGAAAACAGTGTTCATATGTCGTCACTCTGTCAGCCACTGGAGAATAGCCAATGTTAGTATCTCTGGCCTGGAGTAGCCTGGGCAGCCGCCGCAAATCTGTTGTTCTGACCTTTTTATCCTTGTTAATTAGCATCAGTGTTTTGTTCAGCGTTGAGCATATTCGGCTGCAGGCGAAAGACAGTTTTAACAGAACCATATCGGGTGTTGATATCATTGTTGGCGCTCCCAGTGGCCAGCTCAACTTGCTACTGTATTCCGTATTCCGAATGGGCAGCCCGACCAACAATATTAAATTCTCCAGCTATCAGGCATTAAATAACAGTGACCAGGTAAAATGGGCCGTTCCTATTTCACTGGGAGATTCACATCGAGGGTTCCGGGTTATGGGAACCAGTGAAGACTATTTCACTCACTTTAAATATGGCAACAAGCAGTCATTGAACTTTGCGGAAGGTGCCCCTTTTACCGGTATTTTTGAAACGGTTATTGGAGCCGATGTCGCCAAGAAACTCAATTATAAAGTGGGTGACAGAATTGTCATTTCTCATGGCATAGGCGCGACCAGCTTTAAAAAGCACGATAAGAGTCCTTTTGTCATTAGCGGCATACTGAAGCCGACCGGCACTCCGGTGGATAAAACCGTGCATGTTAGCCTGGCTGGTATTGAAGCCGTTCACTTTCCGGCCTCAAAGCTACAGCAAGTTTTGAAAGATCCCTCATCGGTAGATATAGAACCGACCAGTGTGACCGCCGTTATGCTTGGCTTAGAGTCCAAGTTTGCGACCTTTAAGCTGCAACGCCAAATCAATAACTACAAAGAAGATAAGCTAATGGGCATTCTGCCCGGCGTCGCTCTGACCGAACTGTGGCAAATGATGGGCACCGTGGAAAACTTGCTGCGTGTTATTAGTGCTCTGGTCTTGTTGTCTTCGTTGTTTGGCCTTTCAACCATGTTGCTGGCCTCCATGCAACAGCGTAAAGGTGAGATAGCGGTAATGCGGATATTAGGTGCGGGCCCACGAACAATATTTTCACTGGTACTGCTGGAAGCATTGATATTGGTAGTTCTTACCGTGGGTGCCTCTATTGGGCTGGTCAGTGGTACGCTGTATTTAATGAGCGACTGGCTGGCATCGCAGTATGGCTTATTTTTAAGCGCTAATTTGATCTCCATGAACACGCTTATTATTGCGGGAATTATTATTACTGCGGCAACGGTTACCTCCGTAATACCGGCACTGGAAGCTTACAGAAATGCACTGCATAGCCGATTAAGCCATTAACTTTATGCGCTCCTATTTGTCGAAAGGCCAGCTTTTCTGGTCTTTTTCGTTTCCCCTGCGAACGAAGACAAAATAACCATCATTTATCCTCGTTCAAAGTACGTCATTACTCCGGCACTAACCTTAATAACCAGTGCTACTATATTTACCTCCCGTTAGCGCGAAACTT
>JABXHG010000358.1 GCA_013393545.1 Alteromonadaceae bacterium
GGGGGCGCGTACAGCGGATGATTGACCAGTTTGCTAACCGCCAGTTACGTACCGATATTTCAAAGGTTAACTATTACCAAGCGAACCTCCAGCAGGCTGAGCAATTGGACACCTTGCTTGGTGACAGCACTACAAACGTGGCTTCGTCTGTAGAGAGCTTCTTTAATACCTTGCAGGACGCCAATAATGACCCCGGCTCAGTTACTGCCCGGCAGTTAGTGCTTGCCGAAGCCGACGCTATGGTCACTAAGTTTAATGACTTTTCCAGTTATCTGGATGATCAAAAAAGCATTATTAACGACAGGTTAAAGCTATCGACAGACCGCATTAATTCAATATCAGAAAATTTAGCCGAACTGAACTCGAAAATTCAGTCATCGGCCGGTAAAAATAGTAGCAACGGTGATATTAACGCCTTATTGAATAAGCGTGACGAACAGCTGCGGGAGCTTGCCGAGCTAGTGGAATTTAGTACCGTAGAACAAAAAAACGGTGCTATTGCGGTTAACCTGAAAAATGGTCAGCCATTAGTTTTAGAAAATGGTCGCTTTAATGCCGTTGCGGTGAAAAGTAACCCGGATACTGAACGTTTAGAGATGGTGCTTAAAAAAGAGCACAGCGGAGGCAGTGTCAGTGAATTTTACGTGCCGACCGATGAGGTTGGCGGCTCTGTTGGCGGTTACCTGGAGTATCGTGATGAAGTGCTAATGCCGACGCAAAAGCGTTTAGGCCAGTTAGCCGTGCGCATTGCGGATTCTATGAATACGCAGAACCAGAAAGGTATGGATTTAGATAACCAGCTGGGCAGTAAAATTTTTGACCTGGCGAAAACGGAATCACAAGCGGTACCTTATTCGGAAAACGCGGGCAACGGCGACATTAGTGTGCGGGTGTTAGAAGGAAATAGTAAGTCCTTTCCATCAGAAAACCTGCGGATAACGAAAACTGGCAACCCTGACGAATATGAGATAGTTCCGGTGAACAGCGATGGTACGGTTGTTAGTGGTGCTGATACTATTACCGTCACTCAGGCTTCTCCCGGAACAGTCGATGTCGTTGAACTGGGTATTTCGCTAGATATTACTGGTGCGGCGAACGCCGGTGACCAATTTTTAGCAAAGCCTGCCGATAATGCGGCTTCAGAAATTAGCTTGGCGATTCGCCGTCCTGAAGATATTGCATTGGCGAACCCGATTCGGGTAAAAGACGGGCTGGATAATCAAGGGGCCGCGGCTATTGAAATTAGCTCAATTAATGCACCGAATGACTATTACGATACGGCTAATAACACTCTGCTTGGCAGCGCCCCGGCTCGTATAGAGGTGACCGGGCAGACAGGTAATGCTTATGATCTGGAAGTTTTTGATAAGGATGGTAACAGCATAGGTACTATTACTGGAACTACCGATCTTAATGGCATTTTAGAGCAAGCAAATTTAGCTGACCCGGACTATGAAGTAGACATTAACGGAGAGCCGGCCGTGGGAGATGAGTACATGATTGAGTACAACACCAACGGCTTTGATGATAACAGTAACGGACAATCTATGGCTGACTTACAACGTCAGCAACTGGTTCGGCGATCGGGTGGTGAAGAAGCAGAGCCCACCATGACGTTTAACGAAAGTTACGGCCGTCTGGTCTCTGATGTGGGTAGCCGGGTCAGCCAAAATCGGGTATTACGTGACTCAGCACAAGCTATTCAGTCACAAACCCAGGCGCTTTACGAGTCTCAATCTGGGGTGAACCTGGAAGAAGAGGCGGTAAGCCTAATTCAGTATCAGCAGGCGTATAGTGCGTCGGCTCGAATTATTACGACCTCACAAACCATTTTTGACACCCTGCTGACTTCATTGAGGTAATTGCTATGCGTTTAAGTACAAACTTATTTTTCCAGCGTGGGCTGGACAGCTTACAAACCTCTCAAAGCCAGCTGGATAGAATTCAACTGATGCTGACTAAGCAGACTAAAATATTAAGCCCTGCTGATGACCCTATTGGCAATTCGCAAGTGTTGGCACTGAATGAAAAAATAGGGCAGAACGAGCAATTTGAGCGTAACTCGATAACCTTAGAGAACAATCTGCGCCGCGAGGAAAGTGTTTTAAACAGTATTACATCTTCTATTCAGAAAGCGCGGACTCTGGCTGTACAATCGGGTAACGGTAGTTATGATCAAACAAATCGAAAAGCCATAGCCTCCGAGCTAAGGAATATTGAAAGTTCCATTTTCGATTTGACTAACGCTCAGGATGAATCGGGTGAGTATATCTTCGCTGGTTACCAGAACCGGACCAAACCGATGGAGTTTGATGATGCGACTCAGTCGTACCAATATGTCGGTGATCAGGGGCAGCGTACTATTCAGTTGTCACCAACGCTCTATTTGCCGGCTAATGACCCGGGTAATAAGGCGTTCTCAAATGTGTCTAAGCGAGTCGATTTTGAATTGACCGGTGGTAATGACTTTATTGAGAAAGTGGAAGTAACCGACCGTAATGCGTTAATTGCCGATACCGAAACGCGTATTGCCGCTGGTGACCCGACTGACTTTACTGTTAACTTTACCGGTCCGGATACTTACGAAATTGATGATGGGGTAAACCCTGTTGTTGCCGGTACTGTGACTGATGGTAAAGTTGAATATAACGGTATGAGCCTGGAGCTGGATAAAGATAATATGCCAGCAGCTGGAGATTCCTTTAGCTACAGTATAGGCGAGCCGGTCTCCCGTAATTTGCTGACGCAAATCGGCGACCTTGCCGATGCTCTGGAAGCATCTGGACCGGAAAGTAAAGGTTTTCATGAAAGCGAAATAGCCTTTGCTTTGGACGACTTCAACACCGTTATTGGTGACCTGACTGATACTCAGGCATCGGTGGGCGCACGTTTGAATGTTATGGACAATGCTAAACTCAGTAACGCCGATATCGAAATTGTGAATAAAAAAGCGCGATCGGATATTTCTGACGTAGATTACTCTGAAGCGATGACCGATTTAGTGAAAAACGAAACCATTTATTCAGCCGCTCAGCAGATATTTACTCGGGTCAGCCGCTTGAGCCTATTCGATTATATCTGACCAATGTTGCGTAGCCTGACATTCATGTCAGGTGAGATTAAACCCGGTGTATGTAGCCTGACATTTATGTCAGG
>JABXHG010000036.1 GCA_013393545.1 Alteromonadaceae bacterium
CCCAGGGGAACTGAATCCAGCAGTTCTGGCCCACCTCAGTGAGATACTGATCCACCAGCGGGCGCCCTTCGGGCTTGGCATAAATGGTGACAAAATGCGCATTGGGCAGCATTTCGCGCACGGCACGGGCAGTTTTGCCGGTATCAACCAGATCATCCACCAACAGCCAGCCTTCACCGTCGTGGTCCACGCCCTTGAGAACATCAAGGCCGCCCTGCTCTTTGTAATCGTAGCTTTTGATGCACACGGTATCGATGAGGCGCACATTAAGCTCTCGGGCAATCAGTGCCGCCGGAATCAACCCACCCCGGGTTATCGCGATAATGCCCTTGAAATCGCGCTCGATCAGCTGACGACTCAGCTGGCGCACGTCGCGGTGCAGCTGGTCCCAGGACACGGTAAAATGCTGATGATAGCGTTCGCTGCTCATTGGGCGTTACTCGTCTTCGGTGAAAGAACAAACCGCGAATACGCTATAGCCGGCATCGCGAATTTTTTGTGACCCGCCCAGTTCAGGCAAATCAATAATCGTGGCAGTATCCACTACATGGCCACCGCAACGCTGAATCAGGTTGGCCGCGGCCAGCATGGTACCACCGGTGGCAATCAGGTCATCCATCAGCAGAATACGATCATCCTGTTGGAAGGCATCGGAATGCAGCTCCACTTCGGAGTGCCCGTACTCCAGCGTGTAGGTCTCGCTAACTGTCTTGAACGGCAGCTTGCCCTTCTTGCGCACCGGCACAAAGCTGCAGCCAAGCTCGTAGGCCAGCGGCGCGCCGATGATAAAACCACGGGCATCAATCGACGCGATGGCATCCAGGTTCATGTCCTGATAGCGATGCACAAAACTGTCAATCAACTTGCGAAATGCCGAGCTGTTTTGCAGAAGCGGCGTAATATCGCGGAAGTTGACGCCCTCCTCCGGCCAGTCGTGTACGGTACGAATCACCGACTTGATATAGTCGCCGTAGATACTCATCACGTCTCTCATGGGCTAGTGAATGATTAAGGGGTTGCGACGGCACTGCTTATAAAAAGACGAATTTGCCCACAAACAGCAGCGCCAAAATGATAACCGCCGGGTTAAGCTCGCGGAAACGGCCGGACAGCAGCTTGATCGCCACGTAGCTGATAAAGCCCAGCGCAATACCTTCCGCCACCGAGTAGGTCAGTGGCATGCCAATAGCCGCCAGCAATACCGGCGCCGCTTCGGTGGGATCTTCCCAGTCGGCATGGGATAAACTGCCAGCCATCAACACAGCGACGTAGAGCAGCGCACCGGCCGTTGCATACACTGGAATCGAGCCGGCCAGCGGCGCAAAGAACAGACTGATCAGGAACATGATGGCAACCACCACGGCGGTCAGGCCCGTGCGGCCGCCCGACGCGATACCCGCGGTAGACTCGATGTAGCTGGTGGTGGTCGATGTGCCCAGCATGGCGCCGGCCATGGTTGCCGTACTGTCAGACACCATGGCACGCCCCAGCCGCGGCAGGTTGCCGTTTTCATCCAACAGCTTTCCGCGCTGGGCAACGCCAACCAGCGTGCCCGAGGTATCGAACAGATCAACAAACAGGAAAGAGAAAATGACGCTGAGCATGGCCACGTCAAGCGCGCCGACAAGATCCATCTGCATGAAGGTGGGAGCCATAGAGGGCGGCATCGACATCAGCCCGCCGTATTCGTTATGGCCCAGCAGCGTTGCCACGAGGGTCACGCCCAGAATCCCGATCAGCACGGCACCGGTCACGCGCAGGTAGGCCAGCGCGGTAATCACGAAAAAACCGGCCAGCGCATAGATGGCAGACGGCTGACTCAGATCCCCGAGTGCGACGAACGTCGCCGGATTGGCCACCACGATGCCAGCGTTTTTCAGTGCAATCATTGCCAGGAACAGTCCGATACCGGCGGCAATCCCCAGCCGCAGCGACAGCGGAATCGAGTTGATAATCCACTCGCGCACGCGCAACACACCCAGGATAAAAAAACACAGTCCCGAGAAAAACACTGCCCCCAGCGCAGCTTCCCACGTATAGCCCATTCCCAGCACGACGGTATAGGTGAAGAAGGCGTTAAGCCCCATGCCCGGCGCCTGGGCAATCGGATAGTTGGCCAGAATGCCCATGATCAGACAGCCGATAGCACCCGCCAGACAGGTGGCGACAAAGACCGCGCCGTAATCCATCCCCGCTTCCGACAAGATGCTCGGGTTCACAAAGATGATGTAGGCCATGGTGAGGAAGGTGGTAATCCCCGCAATGATCTCGGTTTTTATATTGGTATTGTGCTCGGTGAGCTTGAAGTAGCTATCGAGAAATTTCATGGTCTTTTTATCCTTCGCGCCAACGCTCTCGCGATAGCAGGGGCAAGAAAAGGCGCATATCTTACCCAAAGGCGTGCCGTGATGCGAGCCTCACGGCCACCCTGCCGCCATGTTAAACGCCTGCCCGGTGGCTTTGCAGAAAGCGCTCTGCGGTTTCTACAATCGCCTGGGTCTGAGGGTCTATTTCAATGTTTATCACGTCTCCCGGCACGCGTTCGCCAAGCGTGGTGCGGGCCAGGGTTTCAGGTATCAGGTTAACGCAAAACGACGCCGGCGCATCCTCGGGGCGGCGCACTTCACCAACGGTCAGGCTGATGCCGTCAACGCCCACGTAGCCTTTATCAAACACAAACCGCGCGCACTCGTCGGGCAAGGCAAACCACAGCCGGCGGTTGTTGGGCGCCTCTTCGATGGAAAGCACCTCGGCCACATTCATCACATGCCCGGACATGGCGTGCCCGCCAATTTCATCCCCGAAACGCGCCGCCCGCTCAAGGTTTACGCGATCGCCTACGGTAATTTTTCCCAGATTCGTCACCCTTAACGTTTCGCGCATCAAATCAAAATGCACGTTATCGCCGTCAACCGCCGTCACCGTCAGGCAAACGCCGTTGTGCGCCACTGACGCACCCATCTCAAGCCCCTCGCGTAACACCTCGGGCATGGCCACCACATGAGTACGAAATGCCTCACGCTCGCGCACCTCCACCACTTTGGCTGTTCCCTGCACGATACCGGTAAACATGGTTGCGTCTCCTTGATGTGTCAAAATTCCGGGCCAGGCTCAGGCAACCTGACACCGATCCGGGCGCTATTGTGCCATTAGTACAGAGGAGTGGGGCGATAACCATGTTCCAGCGTCACGATTTTATGTCTGTGGCACGCACAGTCCTTGATAACGTGGAGCCAAGGAGTATCTCAATGACTTGAAGCCGTCAGTAGTTATCGAAAGGCAAGGGTCTGCCGGCATAGACAAGAAGAGCTGGATACGATTGCTTTTTAGCTGAACATGCTCAACTGCAACAACACTTTAGTTTAAGTTCTCCCCCTTTCATATAATGAGCTTGCTAACGGATTGGCCGCCGAAGAAACCACTTCCGTCCGTATAATTAATCATTTAACGCTCCATGAAAAATTAACAATTAATCATCATGAGATATATTCAGAAAGCCCACCATTAAAAAACCACTCACCTTGAGTTACTAACTTATGAAAAAGCGGCATATCATTCTTTCCGCACCGATTGCCATCATGCTGGCTACTCATGCGCTTGCGGAAGTGGCTCCTGGCTTTGATGTTGCAACTCCAGCCGACTTCGGTGTAGCCGACTACGTTTATAAAATTTCGGAGAGCGATTTTAACTTCAAACGTAGCCTGGCCAAAGCTCCTCTCAACGAATGGGCCTACCAAAGCGATCTCAGTCGAGTAGACACCCAGCAGGTAATCCGGGAAAATCAGGATGGAATATATGCCAGTGCTGTCGTCGATATTAGCAATGGGGCCACTTTCACTGTTCCCGAGGGGGACCACTATCAAATTATTCAGGTGATTGATCAGCAGAATTACGTGGCCGGCGTCGCCTACGCGGGTGAGTCCCTCACAATTACTACTGATGATGTTACCTATGGCACCCACGTCTATCTGAATATGCGTGTGCCTATATTGCCCGAAGATAAAGGTGGGATAAAAGAGACACTGCGCCTGCAGAAGCTGGCCACTATTGAGGCAAACTCCGCCCAACCCTATGTATCACCGGACCTTGTTCTAAACCTTGAGAAAACCGAAGAAATCCGTTCCGCTTTGGTTAAAGATGTCAAAGATGGCGCACTAACCAGCACCACTCATGTCAATGGCACTCCTTTCACTTCACGCCCACAGGATCACTTGTATGGCACCGCCTACGGATGGGGCGGTTTGGGTATGCCGGATGCAGCTTACTGGCCGCTTATAAATAAAACCGAAATCGTTGATGGCGAGATTCAGCCTTCGAGCATGACTTTTACTCCTCCGGCAGTTCAGTATGATAAGGGCGGCTTTTGGTCGGTCACTATTTATGACGAGTCGGGCTGGATGGGCAAAGATATTTCCGCAATCTCCAACACCCAAGCAGAACCTAATGAAGATGGAACCTACACCATCAACTTCAATTCTCCAGGCGAAAAAAACAACCTGGAAACCACAACCCCCTTCGCGGCCTTATTACGCTTTTACCTCCCTGAATCCAAGGAATCTGCGGTTAATTACCTGCATGAAAAATCTTCATCACTCATTATTGACTGAGGATTTTTCTATCAGAACATCATCCATGACGAAGATATAATAAATAATCCAAGTAAAAACCGGAGTGCAACACCGGGCTATTTTGCCATGGTGTTGCGCTCAGTTTCTGCGGTCAAGCGCTTTTCCAATACCAGACGCAATGGCACCGCATCCAACGGGCAACGGTACTGCCTGATCTACTGGACGCGTCAATTTCACGGCAGGCAACGCAACCCATCTGACCAATTTTCTGTCAAAAACCCCAAAGGCAGCGTCAAAAACCATTTTTACGACAATCGCTATAAAATCCTACTACCAGGGTTTGACAGCGCCTGCGTGCGCTCCCTAAAATGGACACCGTTACACATCATTATCCAGACGCCGATTTGTTCCCGGATTGCGGGCGTCCATCGGGCTTTTTGCCCGGTGAAGTGCAGCTAAAAGGGCGTGTCTAGCGTTGTTGACTCCCCACTAGCGTGGCCTTTTTTTGTCTCCCGTCTTACGCTTCC
>JABXHG010000359.1 GCA_013393545.1 Alteromonadaceae bacterium
CGTCAGGCTACATGCTGTTTGTCAGGCTACAATTCCTGATAACTCAACTGTTTTACGTCGACTTCGCTTAATAATTTGCCCAGTGGTGCTGAAAAATGCTCGGGGGTTTTTTGCTCCAGCTTCACGGCCATAACATTCTGTTTATTACTCAACCAGCGGATGGTAAACAAGGTTGAGCTGACGTCACCGACATAAGTACAGGACTCTGGAAACTGCGGCAGCAGCAACTCAAACCCTACCCGGTTATCAATATGCACCAGCTCCGGATGCTTCTGCTTAAAGTGCTCAATATAATTTGACCGCGGATGAGCCTTTAATGCAATACGGTTTTTCTCAGTTTTGCGGCTGAAAATATCCACCATTCTGTCCAGGTGTTCATTCACGTCTTTATAGAAAGAATCACCCGTTAATATAATAACGTAATCGACATTCTTTAACGGCTCTATGTTGATATCCGCCAGCGCCAGCAGGTTCTTATTAAATTCATCAAACTCGGGCAGTTTAAACGCCTCTTTTGAAATAGGCTCAACTTTCTTGTTCCGCAAAACCGGGTGTATCAGTTCAGGGAAGGTTGCGTGAATGGTCGATATCCACTTAGACGCACCTATCATCTGCGGGCTGCTCCACCACATACCGTAAGCCAGCTTCTTCAATAAAGGGTCAACGTAGTTGTGCACAAAGCTGTGCATGTGCCGGTGCCCCAAATAGGTTTGGGTTCCTTCATCCAGATAATGGCCTTCGGCACTGTTTTTCCCGCGGTTAGCCAGGCGCATGGTGTACTGAAACTCAACGCTCCGGTCAGAGCCGGTATAAACCCGCGACGGTGACGTTTCTGCAACCAGATCGGCCAACTTTTTTAACCGCGCTTTACGCTTACTCAGCTTACTTTTTATGTGCGCATCGCTAAAGCTGATAACCGTTTCAAAAATAGAGCTGTTTTCCAGCGCCTGGGTAAATAGCAGACGATTACTTTCAAGGTAATAATCGATAACCGCAACGTTAATGTCGTCTTTATGACCCAAAGCCGTGGTGACACTGAACAGCAGGTGCAGCGGCGATGAAATAAAATAGTAATTAACTTTTTTCACGTTTGTCCCAGTCTACAAAAACTTTTTGCTTGGATATTGCCCAGAACGCTTCCGAGCGCAGGGTACTGATAAAGCCCTCGGCGCTATTGCCGTCACCAAATTCCGACGAAGGCTCAAAGCGTTTGGTTTTAAAGGTTTTTATGGCCTCTAAAATGGCCGGCGTCTGTTCTTCTACGTTTAAAATAGACTCAGCTGTAGCCCGGCTTTGCTGCCTGCTGCCCAGGTTAATGGTGGGTATGCCGTAAAACGGCGCTTCGCGAACACCGGCGCTTGAATTACCAATGATCATATTGGCGTTTTTCAGCAGCACCAAAAAGTACTCAAAACGAATACTGGGGTAAATGCGAAAATGCGGATGATTCTCGCAGCGTTTTAACTCCGCCAGAATGGTGTCGGTGCCGTGGTCATTATTGGGGTACACCACCACAAAGTTTTCGTCGCTTTCCAGCATGGCATCAACCGTCGATTTGATATTCGACTCCAGCGACTCCAGCTCGGTGGTCACTGGGTGATACATAAACACCGAATAGTCTTTAAACGCAATGTCGTACTTTTCTTTTACCGTGTCCAGCGACGGTAAATTCGGTGAATTCATCACGTCGAGATCCGGCGAGCCAATGGTAAAAATAGACGATTTTGCCTCGCCCAGCTGCACCAGCCGCTCCTGCGCTTCACTGTTAGACACAAAGTGCGTGTGCGCCATTTTGGATATGGAATGACGAATAAGCTCGTCAATGGTGCCCGACACCTCGCCGCCTTCAATATGAGCCACCAAAATGTTGTTCAGGCTGCCCACAATGGCGCCGGCCATGGCTTCTACCCGGTCGCCGTGAACCACAATAACGTCCGGGTTATTCTCGTGAATATAGTCCGACAAACCGGTAATGGTTTTCGCCAGAACCACGTCCATGGTGTCGTTTTTGGTCTGGTTAATGTACTTATAGCTGGAGGCTATTTTCAGGCGCTCGACTTCTATCGAAGTCATGCCGTAG
Source organism: Alteromonadaceae bacterium (assembly GCA_013393545.1). The sequence continues at coordinate 2,081 of JABXHG010000359.1, forward strand.
CGGGACATCATGTGCATGCCGGTAATAAACAGCTGAACTTCAAATTCATCCGCTTTATCGGTGACTTCAATTAAACTTTTCAGTTTGCCAAAGTCGGCACGGGTACCGGTTACGAAGAGCACCTTTTTCATTACTGAACGTCCTCAGAGCGCAGCTGAACATCGTCTTCAATGTCTTGAGCAGCGGTTTTGCCCATTAAGTTTTCGTAGTCGTCGGCCAGGAACTGACCGGTTCCCGGACGCTTAACCCATAAATTTTCCTGGCTAAAGGTTTCGCCTTTTTTAATGGGTTTAATAGTCACGACGCTGGCGTAAGCAAAGTCGATGGTCACCTGCTCTTCGGCTACCGCGCCTTTCTGGCCGCCACGCATGGCTTTCATGCGCTTGGACTCCTGAATAAGCGAACGGCACTCTTCGGTGTCCATAGAGCAGTTAATGTCCGGGCCAGTACGCTGCTTGTGGTCAGTAAAGTGGCGTTCCAGAATAGAGGCACCAACAGCTACAGCACCCAGGCAGGCCAGGTTATCAATGCTGGGGTCAGACAAACCGACAACGGCGTCGTAAAAGGCGTCCTGCAACTGGTTCATAGAACCTAAACGGATCAGGTTGTCCGGCGTTGGGTACACGTTAGTGCAATGCAACAGCGCATACTGCACGCCGTGCTTACGAAAAATATCTACCGCTTTGGCAATAGACGGAATGTCGTTCATGCCGGTGCTGAGAATAATGGGCTTTTTGTACGACTGTTTGGATTAAATATCTTGAGAGTTGATTGGATGGTTCGTACAGATGACGATATGTCATAGATTGTTCATGATGCTTGAACGAGATGCGGTAAGGAGATTGTTTCACCTGATTGATAAAGAGTTCGTGAAATGGCAGCGTATTGAAATTATGAAATGTATAATTGTAATATAGTATAATTAAGAGGATATTTTGATAAAATTGGATATTTGATAGTACCAAAAAGGAAAAGAAATGGTTGATGA
>JABXHG010000360.1 GCA_013393545.1 Alteromonadaceae bacterium
CATCGCACTCATGTTCTCCATTTCATTCATGGCTTCACCGGTACTGACTCCCGGAGCAGCTTGTCCCTGAATCTCCATTGCAGAAACACCGTTATAGCTTTCCAGTCGCTGGGCACCATAAGTCCATTCCCAGGTCGAGAATGAGCTAAATGGCACCATATCACCTTGGTTGTTTTTGACATACCATTCGTTGATATCTTCAGGCAACATGCGCGATTCCGCCTCGCCCTGCAGATAGACCTTTTTAACCCGGCCCCGATCGATAAAGTCGTTAACGTAGGATGAGCCCCAGGCTGTGCTTAAGGTTTCATTGATATTGGTAATAGTCAGTCCCAGCGCCTGAGCTTTTTCAAAGTCGATATCAATACGCAACTGTGGCGCATCTTCAAGACCATTTGGACGTACCTGTACCAGCTTGTCGTTCTTTCCTGCCATACCCAGCAATTGGTTACGGGCTTCGAGTAAACCGGCATGACCCAGGTTACCGCGATCCTGCAGGAACAGGTTGAAACCACTGGAAACACCAAGTTCTGGAATAGGCGGCAGGTTAAAGGCAAATATCATCGCCTCTTTGATACCAGCGAAGAACCCAAAAGCTCTGCCTATAACGGCATCAACACTCTGGCTCTCGTCACGTTCGCTCCAGTCTTTCAAACGCACGAAGGCGATACCATTGGCCTGACTTCGTCCTGAGAAACTAAAACCAACAACAGAAAATACTGACTGGACCGCATCTTCCTGATCAAGATAGTAGTCTTCTATTTTATCCATAGTGTTGACGGACTGCTCAATAGTTGAGCCGACGGGTAACTGCATCTGAGTCAAGAATACGCCGCGATCTTCGTCGGGTAAGAAGGCCGCTGGCAATTTCATGAATAAGAACACCAGAATGCCGATAATACCCAGGTAAAGTACGCCAAAACGTACGGTACGACGTAAAATTGAGTGAATGGTATTGGTGTACTTATCGGTCCATTTTTCTAAGGTACGGTTGAACCAGCCAAGCGGACCCCAGCCACTGTTTTTGTCGTGCTTAACCGGTTTCAGCAGGGTGGCACACAATGCTGGTGAGAACACGATAGCGACGAGAACAGACAGACCCATAGAGGTAATGATGGTCAGTGAGAACTGTCGGTAAACGGCACCGGTGGAACCCGGGAAAAAGGCCATTGGTGCGAACACCGCTGCCATAACAACACCGATAGCAACAAGTGCACCGGTAATTTGCCCCATCGACTTAATCGTTGCCTGCTTGGGTGACAAGCCCTCTTCAGACATTAAGCGCTCGACGTTCTCTACAACGACGATGGCATCATCAACCAACAGACCGATAGACAACACCATACCGAACATGGTCAGGGTGTTAATTGAGAAACCAGCTAATGCCATGACACCCATGGTTCCCAGAATAACCACCGGTATTGCTAAGGTAGGTATTAAGGTAGCTCGCAGGTTTTGTAGGAAAACGAACATAAGCAGGAAGACCAGAATAATGGCCTCAATTAAAACCTGCGCGACTTCTGAAATCGAAATTTTGATAAAAGGAGTGGTGTCGTATGCTGTAACCAATTCCATTCCATCAGGGAAAAACTCTTCCAGTTCAGCCATTCGGGCTTTTACCGCATCGGCCGTTTCGAGAGCGTTAGCACCGGTTTGCAAATTAATTGCCAGACCCGTTGCCGGCTTACCGTTATAATTGGCCTGAATAGAGTAGTTTTCTGCACCTTTTTCTACTTCAGCAACGTCTTTAAGACGAACCTGAGAACCGTCCGGCAACACTTTTAAGGTGATGTTTTCAAACTCAGAGACATCAGACATACGCGTTTGCGCAATAATGGTTGCGTTCAGGCGTTGCCCCTCTACGGCTGGTGTGCCACCCAGTTCACCGGCAGCAACCTGAGCATTTTGTGCCTGAATAGCACTTTTAATGTCAGCCATTGTCATGCCGTAGTTAACCAGCGCTGACGGGTCTACCCAAATTCTCATTGAGTAGGGCGAGCCAAAGAGTTGAACGTTACCTACCCCGGTTGTACGGGCTATAGGATCCTGAATATTTGACGCAATATAGTCACTTAAGTCGGTTTGAGAGTAACGGTCGTCTGAGGCCACTAGCGCGGCTACCATTAAGAATGAGCTACTCGCTTTACTAACGGTAATGCCCTGAGCCTGAACTGCCTGAGGCAACTGGGGGGTTGCCTGAGAAAGCTTATTCTGAACTTGCACCTGAGCAATATCAGGATCCGTTCCTGAAGCAAAAGTCAGACTAACGGTGCCGTTGCCAAAGTTACTCTGAGAAGAGAAGTAGAGCAGGTTATCAATACCTGTCATATTCTGCTCAATAACTTTGGTTACAGTATTTGAAACGGTTTCGGCGTTAGCGCCAGGGTAACTCACCTGAATTTCGACTGCAGGCGGAGCAATAGTCGGATACTGAGCTATAGGTAGCTGCAGCATCGCGATAGCACCGGCCATCATGGTCAGCAGCGCGATAACCCAGGCAAATATCGGGCGATTTATAAAAAACTTGGCAATTACTGACTTCCCTTACTGCTGCTGTTCAGAGTTAGATGAATCGATAGTCACCGATGCGCCCGGACGAATTTTTTGCAGACCCGAAGTGACAACGGTATCGCCTTCTTTAAGGCCTTCAGATACTAGCCAACTGCTTCCTACAGCGCGTTCTGTCGTTATCATCCGTTGTTCAACTTTTTTGTCATCATTTACCAGCATGACATAAGGTCGTCCTCTGGGGTCACGAGTTACGGCTGCTTGTGGTACTTTAATGGCTGAGTTGATAGTGCCTTCGCTAACTTCAGCACGCACAAACATGCCGGGATACAGCGTTTTATCCGGGTTAGGTAATTCAGCACGCAATAGAATTGCTCCTGTATCTTCATCGACACTGACTTCAGAGAAAAGCAGTTCACCC
>JABXHG010000361.1 GCA_013393545.1 Alteromonadaceae bacterium
TATGAGCTTGATCTTGAGGAAGCCAAGGGTTCGTTCGCAAGCTCAGAAGACTCTGTAAGGTCACAGTACTTCCATATTTTCGATAAGACAAATGCGTTATACAACATCTTGCGTTCGCTCTATTTCTTGCGAAAAGCTGAACTCGCAGAAAGGCTTGTTGTTGCGTATGGGCTCGATGAGAAACTTTCCTGGTTGGATGAAGCTAGGCAACTCACTCTGTTTCGGAAGCCGGAGTACTGTGGCTACGCGATATAACATTTCGCTACAGGTGACGTTTGACCAGCTACCCATTTTTGCTACCCGCAAAAGCGGCTATAGCCTAAAACATACCTGAGCTCAGGCGCTATGTGTAGGGTGATCAAGCAATGACGGTAGCATTTTTCGGGATCGTAATCGGGGCTGCCTTACAGTACGTATTTACTCGACACCTTGATTCTCAGCGGCATCACAGAGAGCTTCGCTCAACGGCCTATATAGATTACTTTAGGCGCGTTTTGGAACACACCAATTTGGGCAAAAATAGAAAGACCGATGAAGGTCGGAGTTTTTATGCCAAAACCGCTGATGCAAAATGTCGCATTTGCCTGTATGGCTCTCGTGCAACTATAGAAGCTTTCGCAAAATTTGAGAGGCTTGGCGCAACAATGAATGAAAGGCTCTTCTTTTTTGGGTTGTTCGAGCGATTTGACCAAAATGACACAGAGGAACAGAAGCATGCAGTTTATAACAAGATCCTAGCCCGCGCCATCACGCCAAAAACTTCTCCATTCTGCAGCTACACTGGCTGGCGTTGATTTACCAATCATAATCAGCGCCTAACTTTTAATAATAAGATCTGAGTGCTATTTCAAGTAATTTTGTGGTCGCTTTGATTGCCCAAGTGTTTACCGCATCAATCCCAGTTCAGAACTGCCCGCTTACTCCAAGCAAGAACGTCCGGCCATTAGAGGTTGTGTTGTAAGCCCGGTCGCTGGAGTCGCTGTAAAGCTCTTCGCGGACGTTGGTCAGGTTTAGGGCTTCGAGGGTTAACTTAAAGTTATCAGACAGTTGGTAATGAGCGGCCGCGTCAACGTAGGTGGTGTCGTGGTAGCCGGATTCATCCTGGTCGGTATTGCCCGCCTGAACTGACAAAATATAGTCACTACGGTAGGCCGATGAAATACGAGCTGACCAGTCTTCAGCTTCGTAATAAAAGGTCAGGTTGTAGCTTTGGTTTGAGAGTCCGGCAAAGGTCTTTACCTGATTCTCACCGGTGCCCTGTACGTCGCGGTACAGCGTATCGCCGTCTGCCCAGGTATAGTTGGCAATCATGCCCAGTCGGTTGAAGGGCTCAGGCAGAAAATCAAAATCCCGCGAGAACGCAAATTCAGCGCCCTGAATAACAGAAGAATCGGAGTTTTCCGGTGTGGTGACAATAAATAAGTCGTCTACAGACTCCCCTTCCTGCAGCAAGGCTTCGGGAAGCCCTAAACTGCCGTAACGTAACAGCTCAGTTTTCTCGACAATGAAGTTATCAATGTTTTTATGAAACAGCGCTAAGGATATAAACCCTTGCTTATTAAAATACCATTCAATAGCAGTGACTATGTTTATGGATTCGAACGGCTGCAGAAAGGGATTCCCTAATCCTATTGAACCAATGTCGCCGTCATCGCGCGAGGCCTGCGACACATTCGCAGAAAAGGACAATTTATCTATAGAAGGCCGGGTAATATTTTTGCTCGCTCCAAAGCGCCATAAAACATTATCGGTAATATCCAGAACCATATTCAGGCTGGGTAACCAATCGGAGTAGTCCCGCTCTATTTCCGTGTAAATACCTTTTGAGATACCCGCAGAAGACAGAGTTGTCTCGAAAAAACGCGCGCCGGTACTCAACAGCAGCGTTTTACCGAACATTTGCGTATCAAAATCGAAGAGGAAATAAGCAGCGTCCGTTTCCTCCTCCACCGAATAATTAGACGTATCAATAATAGACTCTTCACCCAATCTATAGCCCGCTAAACCGTAGTGTTGCTGAATCTGAGCTAAGTCGCCCTGCAACCAGTTGAAGTCGGGGTGTTGAGTATAAACATACGTATACTCAGGCGGTAAAAACAAATTACCTTCGTTTTTGGGCGTCAGGCCGTTGGTCGGAAAGTCTCCCTGTACTCGTTCATGCCCGTCATTAGACAGTTTCTTATGGCTGACACCCAGCTTCAGAGAGTTTTGGGGCGTTAATCGGTAGTCGAAATCAGCTTTAAACGTGAGCATGTCCGAAGAAATCTCGTTTTCCTGAAAATAGAGGTCTTTCACCCGAAACGCTGTTGGGTCGGTAGTATCAAATTCAGGCGATCGGCTAAGCCCGTAAAAACGATCTTTCCTGAAGTCGGTAATAATATCCACGCCGTCGGTAATGATGTTGACCTTATTCAGCTTAGGCTGGCGGTAGTCAGACGAATTAACTCCGAGTAAAAAATTAAACGAAGCATCGGGACTCGTTTGCCAAAAGGAATTAAAGGTTATTTGTTTAAATTCCGATTCGTTATAGTCCTGCCGGGTTTCAGCTCGCCACGTCGCATCCTTATATTCGGCATAAACCACTTCTTTTTCACTGTCATTATTTACCCATTCCAGGGCTTTAACCTGACGATTATTTTTTACCGCGATATGGTGTTCATCTAAGTCATTGGTCAGTCGGTTTAATAAAATATCAACTGTGCTGATAAAATTCTCACTCGGCTGATACTGCAGTGAAGCGGTTATTCCCAGGCGGGTCTGGTCGTTATTCCAGAGCGAATAACGATGCCCCCGGGGAAACCAGAGTTCGCCGTTAGCTAATTTTTCTG
>JABXHG010000362.1 GCA_013393545.1 Alteromonadaceae bacterium
CTATGAGCTCGGAGTTCAGGAAACCACCATCAAGCAGCATGCTTCAGCAATTCTGCGCAAACTTAAATGCGTTAACCGCACTCAGGCGGGTATTCTTTTTCGGCAAATGCTAGATACGTCGGATACGTTTGAGTAACCGCTTCAACGCGCCGCTTTTCAAGGGTTTAGGAATAAAATGTGCGTTAATGTCTAATGCTTGTTCCCGTAATAGCTCATCGGGGTCAGCAGAGTTTATAATCGCCGGTGTATCGGTACCCCATGCTTTTCTCATTGCAATGACCAATTCAACCCCGGTATTGCCATTATCTAAATGATAATCCGCTAAAATAAGGTCGCAGGGGGGCTGCGCGCTCGCCTGTCTTAAGTCTGCGGCGGTCTGTGTTTCGGCGCCCCAGTCAGTTAATAGACCAGCTGTCGCCGCCAATACCTGAGGGTCGTTATCAATAACCAGAACTCGCATACCTCGTAGTAATTGCTCATCAATTGAATAATTTTGGATAACGACAGGTTGCTGTTCTTGCTGCCACCCTGCTACAGGCAGTGTCAGGCTAAAAGCTGTTCCTCGTCCAGGGCTGGAAGACAAACTCAAATCTATTTTCAAAAGCCGGCACATCCGTTCGACAATTGATAGCCCAAGACCGAGTCCGGGGTTGTCGCCACTGGACTGCAGTTGATGAAACTCCCGGAATATGTCTTCTTGCTTGTGTTCAGGGATACCAGAGCCGGTATCAATGATACAGATTGTCAGGGAGTTTTGGTGCCGACGGAAACCCAATACAATTCGGCCCTTTTCGGTGTAACGCAGGGCATTAGAAAGTAAGTTCTGAACAACGCGGGTTAATAACTTTCGGTCAGTGTTCACCAGAGCTGAGCTTTTGTGGTAGTTAAGTTGTAAGTGCTTTTCTTTTGCCATCATCTGGTAACGTTCAGCTAAGGGTTGTAAAGCCTGGTCAACAGAAAAGAGCTGGTGATCCGGTTGTAAATTTCCAGTATCTAACTTGGTCATGTCGAGCAGCATGGTTAGCAGTTCTTCAGCATGCTCTAGCGACCGTTGAATGTTCTCTGCCAATGGCAAATGTTGCTCTGGGAGTCGGGATTGCAGCATTTCGCAAAATAAACTTGCAGCGTTAAAGGGCTGCATTAAGTCGTGACTTACGGCAGCGAAAAATCGTGACTTACTCTCATGGGCTCGTTCTTCCGCTTGTTTTGCTGATAGTAATTGCTGGGTACGTTCATCAACCCGTTGTTCCAGTTCCTGGTTAATTTTCTGTAGCTGTTTTTGTGCTTCAATCCGTTCGGTAATATCGCTGTAAGTAGTGACAAAACCGCCTCCCGGCATGGGATTTCCCTGCAGTTCAACTGTTAAAGAGCCTTGCTGTCGCTGGTAGTGATAAGCACTACCAGCACGCAAGTAATTAAGGCGTTTCTGAATTTCACTTTCAACGTCACCGTTTTCCCCTGTGTTGAGAAGGCCGCGTTTAGCGTTGTAACGTAATAGCTCTTCAACGGGCATACCTGAGCGAACTAAGCCATCAGGATAAGCAAAAATTTCCAGATAACGTCGGTTCCAGGCAACCAACCTGAGTTTTTGATCGACGACGCTGATACCTTGAGGAATGTTTTCAACGGATGCCTGCAGCAGTTCGCGGTTGAACTGGTAAAGGCGGGAAGCTTCTGTAGCCCAGTCAACAACCCGGGATACGGGAAACTCTTGTTGTTCAGACACTGTGTCCAGCAGTAACCGACTGGCGGAAGTGCCGATCACAGCTGACAGTTCACGTTCGATACGAACTAGCATTGGTGCGGGCACCATCGACTGCCCTTCCGGAGTGAGTAAGTCCATTCGTAGGCGCTGTTGAATAGAGGCTAGCTGTTGATCATCATAAAATCGGGAAAGAAGAGAACGTAGGCGAGCCCAGGTTAAACTGGGCTGCTGAACATAGCTATCGCTGTTGTCCAACTTAGGTGTTTCAGCCTGAACATTTCGGCTGATAACAGAGAATAGCCAGAAGCAAGCCAGATTAGCACCAAGACTTATAAGGACACCATTAGCAATATCGATATCTGAAACTTGCGGCTGGCGCCCGATAGAAGGAATGAGTAGCAGTGTTAACCACAAGGTTGTGCCCACAGCTAGTCCAGCCAACACGCCTGTTTGTGTTGCATTGCGCCATACCACGGTGGCTAATATAGCTGGAGCTAGTTGAGCCAACAGCGCCAGAGACAGTAACCCTGAATTGACCAGTGGCATAGATTCGATAGTGGCCTGATAATAGAGGTAGGCCATTAGCATAACCACGACCATTGTCATACGGCGAATGTAGAGAATGCGGGTTGGTGTGAAGCTAAATTGGCGCAGCTTTTGTCGTGTCATGCGCAGCCAGACGGGCATGATAACGTCGTTGGAAAGCATAATACTCAGTGCGAGCAGCGCGATAATTACCATGCTGGTGGCTGCTGACAAGCCGCCAATAAATGCGACAAGAGTGATGCCGGGGCTATCCATTATTAACGGGATGGCGAGCATAAAAGTATCCTGAGTGGCCTGCTCCGGAGCCAGGAGTAAAGCACTTAATGCCAGCGGCAATATAAAAAAATTAATAGCAAAAAGGTATAAAGGAAAAGCCCAGCGCGCAGTTTTCAATTCATCGGAATGGGTGTTCTCGACGTAGCCGACGTGAAACTGCCGAGGTAGACAAAACATGGACAGTCCGCCAAGTAACATGTGTACGACGAAGACGTAACCGCCGTATTCG
>JABXHG010000363.1 GCA_013393545.1 Alteromonadaceae bacterium
CGTGATGAAGCAGGGTTAGCGGATTATCGTTTTTCATTTGAAGAATAAAAAGACTTATAATTTATTTCGCTGTTATATTATATTTTTCTAAACTAAAAGTTGAAAATTAGTAAGCAACTGAAAGATAAAGTTCATTATTGAATTGAGTCTTAATTTTAAGCATATTAAACACAAATATTTAACTATCAAAATTCCTTGAATTAGGTTAAAATATACTCACCCCAAAAAGGGGAAATGTATGGTAACTGTTATAGAAAACTAATTTTTTCAAAATGTTGAAAAGTAGGCAGACAAGTATATAACTTTTAGGGGTGGGTAAAAATGAGAAAAAAGAAAAAAAAAGAAGCAAAAAAAACCAGACCAATAACAAAAAAAGAAAAAGGCAAGAATAAATGCCGGCAAATGAATAAAAAGTGATAAATAACCTGAGATTATTCTACCACTTCTTCGTTATCGACTGGTATCGCTAATAAGCCGCTACCAAACCACTTCACAATCTGAGTCTGCATTTCGGTTGTTACTTCAACTGAGGCTTCAGGCGACAACAAGGAAGCATGCGAACCACCTAAGAAACTGGCATATGCTGATACAGGCTTACCGTCCGTTGACTGAACAGGAACAGTCGACTGTGGCTCTTCATCCCAAGCCACATCTGACAATCCCATTAGTTTCACAAGCGGCTGAGTACCGGCTAAAGGTCTACCGTCGACTTTGTTAGGAATAACTGTATCACCGTCAGCTTCAATAACGAATGTCGGAGTATTTGCCGCGAATTCTCTGGCATAGTTTACGGGGTCACCCGAGTCTATGACAGTTTGTGCAGCAAAAGCAAAAGGATTAAATACATTAGCTTCAATCCTTGACATTACATCCGCGCCAGCTTGTTGGGAAAACCCATCAAACAAACTAGCTGCTAGGTCAACATTCGCCAATAACTGTTTCGCAGTAACTCCTGTTTGCTCTGCCTGACCATTGACCAGCTGTGTAAACTGATCAACACGGCCATACATTAAACTGTTTTTAACCACAGGACCAAAGCTACCTGAAGCCAGTAAGAAATCAGCAATGCTACCGCCAGGCATACCTAACGCAGACGCTTTCACATTGAAATCAGCATTCGTTTCACTATTTGCTATCTGAGTAAAGCTGACACCAGCAATAGCACCCAGTGAATGCCCTACAAAGTGCACGTTAGCAGAGTCAAGCTGAGCACCAGTTACGTCGCTCAGGGAGTAACGTAACCCCAATAGATCGGAAACCGATTGGCGCAAATTATCGCGAGTTGTCAGAAGACTTTCTAAGTTCATATATGCAGTTGCTGAACCGTTATCACCGCTCGCGATATATTCAACAGTGCCATCTTCATCTAAATCAAATCCTCTATCACCGTGCAGAGGATGGTCGATAGCCACTGTTGCTATTCCAGCAGAGGCCAATGTACCAGCAATACCGAACATCGAGCTCTTATCTACGGTTATTCCGTGCTGGAAAATAACAACCGGCCAACCATTTGCAGGCATCGTTCTTCCATCGGCGCCATTTGGAATGGAGGCATAGACTGGCACGGACACTGAAGTGCTAGGAACCGGTATAGGGTTATACTTTGTCAAATGGCGATCCGGGTCAACGGGGTCCCCGCCCTTAGTATCGAAATCGGAACAGTTAGTAGGAGGCAACAACAAAGTTGGGTCTTCTGTAAAACCTGAAGGCAAGCTGGCGATATCTGTATCTTTAAGCTGATCGGCCTCTTCTTCCGCTTGCAAAGCATCTAATATCGCTGCTGGGCTATCACACGCGGCTTTCCAACGTCCTTTTGTTGGATCAGAGTTAGTCGCTGAATCAGGATGTGCTGAATAGTAAGGTAACGTGACACTTCCCGTGTAAAAGTTCGCCCAACTCGCAGTTTGAGGCGGAGTAAAGTCGGGGTCTGTACTTTGTGCACTCATCGCTTGCGCGAGAGTTGCACCGTTATCAGTCAAACTTAAACTTGGTGTAAATTGAGTGGCAACCTGTTGTTTTACAACATTAAGAACTTCACCCACAGACTGTGTCGTAAAGTTCGAGCTGTAACTCACGCCTTCCGTATCAACCCCAGCTTGAGCAAGCGCGCCCTCATAAGTATTAATCAAGCTTTGTAAATTTCTAGCAGAAGGGGTATCTGACGCTGGATTTTCGGCGACAGAGCGCTTCATTAATGTATAAGTTTGCGATGCTTTTACGCTGCGCCCCAGTGAGTCCTGAATATTATTTGTTAGTACGACTAAGTAGCCAGTTTTAGGCGTAAAAGGCTTTGTTGGAATAATAGCGACTGACCCGTTTCCAGTTGCAGAAACAAGAAAATCTTCGTTTTGAACAAGCTCTTCATCAATTGAGCAGACGGCGCCTGGGCTTGACGCTATAGTTGAAGTTTTCCCTGCCGCTTCCTGAGCTTCATGAAGGGCACCTACAACAGGGTTTTCTGAAATACAACTTGCCGCATTGGCAGGGCCGCCTTGTTTGGTTTTAAATACTCGTATTGAGCCCTGAGCTTCAAGACTAGCGGCTTCGATAGTAACTTTTTCTCCGCTTTCATCGACGGGCAACGAAAATTCAAAGGTTATAGGGGAGTGTGTTCCCCAACCGTCAAGCCCGTTAAGGGCAACTTGTGGATTTGCGACGTCGTCCGGATTATCCACTGGAATGTTCAGCGTTCCGTCTTTACTTTCACTCAATAAAATATTGCTAGGCGCAGGCACTTCACCATTGGAC
>JABXHG010000364.1 GCA_013393545.1 Alteromonadaceae bacterium
AACTACTTTTATGTTGTTATTTTACTATTGTAACAAGATCGAACTCGCCAAGAGTCGGCCTCTATGATTTATTAGTTCGTTAAGGTTAAACTCGATAAGCCAAAAACCGACAAGCCAGACGACTATAGCTTATGACGATTGAGAGCAGCCTAGCCGACATAACGCCAAAGATACCAAACGATGCCCTCAAGCACCTACGTGCCCGCATGGACAGCTATCATGTCATTACGGAAAGCTGTTGGCAGAAGTTTCAGAGCCTGCTGAGTTATCACGAATACGCTCGTGGTGATTTAATTTACTCTGTGGGTGAGCATCCCGACAGCTTTAGTTTTATCCATAAAGGCTTAGCGCGGGTGTTTCATTTGGATGAAAACGGTCAGGAGTACAATAAGCGATTTTTTAGTGAGGGCGAGTTCCCCGCCTGCATGACCTCGTTGTTAACGGCCACGCCTTCGGCATTAAGTGTTGAATGCTTAGAAAATTCAGCTGTGCTGCAAATTAACTTTCGTGGTTATCGCCAGTTGCTGGAGCAAAGCCCTGACTTAATGCGTTATCACATCCTCTATTTAGAGAAGAACTGGCTGCTGGAAAAAGACGAACGCGACAATGCCTTTGGGCAAACTACGGCAGGCAAGCGTTACCAAACTTTTGTAGAACAACTTCCGCATCTTGTTAGCCGGGTGCCTCAATACCACATTGCCTCTCACCTGGGTATAACACCGGTGCAACTGTCACGATTACGCAAGCAATTACAAAACCCTAAGTAATTTTCCACTTATTAAACTATGTTAATGCGGCCCTTCCCGGGCATCTGAATAATAGAGCTCACTTGCAGCAATAGAAGCTAACAGGAGCTCTAAATGTACTTGGAAAAATTACAACAATGGCGTTACGCCACCGCTGACTTCTCTGACGCTGAAATCGCTGACGACGTTCTGGATAAACTCTTAAACACCACCCGTTTAACGGCCTCGTCTTACGGCCTGCAACCCTACTGCACACTGGTTATTCGCGACAAAGGCCTGCGTGAGCAGCTGGTTGCTCACTCTTTTGGGCAACAGAAAGTCGCGAACAGCTCAGCGCTGGTCATATTTGCCGCGAAAACAGGTGCGGTTGCAGACATTGTCGACCCTCATATTTCGGAGTTAAGCCAGCAGCGCCAGCTCACCAACGAAGAAGCGGAGAATACCCGCACCTATTTAACGCAAAAGCTACAGGCTATGTCCGCCGCAAACCGCAAAGAATGGGCAACACGTCAGGCTTATATTGGCTTGGGTACGTTTTTGCTGGCCGCCGCTGAACTCGAAGTAGACAGCTGCCCAATGGAAGGCATTGAACATGACGCCTATGACAATATTCTCTCGCTGAAAGAACTCGGCCTTAGCACCGTATTCGCTTGCCCTGTGGGCTATCGCAGCGAGGCAGATGCAACCCAGTTCCAGAAAAAAGTCCGCCAGCCACTATCGCGGTTTAAGGTTGTTTTATGACCCAGACAATACTTGTGATATTGGCTATTGCGGCGGGCATGTCGATATCCATTCAGGCCAGTATTAACGCTATGATGGGGCAACTGGCGCACAATACGTTCTTGTCGCTGACCATAGCCTTTACCATTAGCGCACTGTTCTCTGCTTTGGCTCTGTGGGGCTTTAGCGAGCGCACCAGCATTACGTTTTTTAGCCTGCCCTGGTACTTCTGGTTAATTGCCGCCATTTTTACCTGCTTTGGCGTCGGCACCATGTACTTTCTCATACCAAAACTGGGCGTGGGACAAGTCATGGCTTACGCCCTCGCAGGCCAGCTCATTGGCGCCATGATCATCAATCACTTTGGCTTTTTAGGGAATACCGCAATTGCACTTAACAGCTATCGCTTAATTGGCGCTTGTTTTCTTATCGCCGGAGTATTTTTAATTAATATGGGGGCACAACAATGACCACCGAACAACAGCAAAACCTTTATAACTTACACCAGCTTTGGCGCATGCAGCCTTATCAGGAATTTACCACCAACCTTGGCGCTAAAATTTACAAGCTAGAGCAATGGCCGCGCAGAATATGGTGCGAACCGGGCAATTACTCAGAAGCGGAAAAGGAGCAATTGGTGGCAGAGCTGAGCGCAAAAGCCTCTGACTCTCATATCTTATCCATGCCCGAAATGCTGTTGCCAAAGGCCGGAACCGGGTTACTCCTGCTACCGTCGGAGTTAACACCCAGTTTTAGTCAGCAGATGATGATGAAAACTCTGAGTGCGTCGGCACTTTCAGACCCCGCGCCTAGGCTAACGCTAGAGCCAATAGAACATAACCAGGCTCAACAATGGGCGAATACCACCGGCGCATGTTTCGGTTATGAAGTTGAATCGTCATCCGTTCAGAACCTGTCACATGGCGAGGCCTGCTTGTACTTTATAAAGTATCAGGGGCAAGTAGCCGGTACCGCCATGACATTCACCCAGGAACAACAAATGGGCATTCATCAGGTTGGTATACTGAATGGCTACCGAGGCAAAGGGTTGGCCAGAGACGCCATGCTAATACTTGAGCAATACGCACTGGATGGCATCAATACCCTCCAACTGCAGGCATCGGCTATGGGAGAGCCTCTTTATCAATCCCTGGGCTACCGCTCGTTAGGTGCCATTCACAATTTCATAAAAATTGACGCTACATAGC
>JABXHG010000365.1 GCA_013393545.1 Alteromonadaceae bacterium
ACCAAAAAAGTAGCTGAGCGTGCCTTAGAAGCGGAAATGGAAGCCCATCTGGGCTATGCTCCGAATGATGCCACCGGTAACAACAGCGGTAATTCACGCAACGGGAAAACGAAAAAATCAGTTCGCAGTAGCAATGGTGATGTAGAGCTTGATATTCCCCGCGACCGCAATAGCAGCTTTGAGCCTAAGCTGGTTCGCAAGGGCAACCGCCAGCTTAACGGGTTCGATGAGCGAATTGTCTCGCTCTATGCCCGGGGCATGACCACTCGTGATATTCAGGCCTACCTTGAAGAAGCTTACGGCGTCGAAGTGTCACCCACGTTTATTTCTCAGGTGACCAATGCGGTCATGGACGAAGTCAAAGCCTGGCAGCATCGTCCGCTGGCAAAGCTTTACCGGGTCGTTTACCTCGATTGTCTGGTGGTTCGTAGTCGCGACTCCGGCGTTGTTCAAAATAAATCGGTTTATCTGGCGTTGGGTATTAACACCGACGGTGAAAAAGAGCTTCTAGGTCTGTGGATGGCTCAAACCGAGGGGGCGAAGTTCTGGTTATCGGTGATGAACGAGCTTAAGAACCGTGGTGTTGATGACATCTTTATCGCCTGCTGCGATGGCCTGAAGGGCTTCCCCGAAGCCATTGAGGCGGTCCACCCGAAGACTCAGGTGCAGCTGTGCATTGTGCACCAAATTCGCCACTCGCTACGCTACGTAAACTGGAAACAACGTAAAATCATCGCTGCCGACCTCAAATTGATTTATGGTGCAGCAACACGGGCTGAAGCCGAGCAGGCTCTCGAGCTGTTTGCAGAAAAGTGGGATGAAGAGCATCCGACCATCAGCCGTTCATGGCGTGCAAACTGGGAGCGGCTGAGCGTGTTCTTTGAGTACCCGGTAGAAATCCGAAAAGCGATTTACACCACAAATGCCATTGAGTCGCTGAACGCGTCACTGCGCAAAATCACCAAGACGCGGCGGTCATTCCCGAATGACGAAGCCGTCATGAAGGTGTTGTACTTAGCCTTGCATCAGGCATCGAAAAAGTGGACGATGCCCATACGCAACTGGAAACCGACCATGGCGCAGTTCGAGATCATGTACCAGGATCGGATTTAACATGCAATCAGCCATTTACACAAAATCTTTTACAGTCTCGCCTTGCCAGCCTTATTTTTGACATTCAATAAGTTAAAACACAAATATTTTTCATTCTTTTGACTTCTTACGTGCCCTGCGAACATCCTGATAAGTGTAGTTTTCAATCTTCTGAATACAAAACTCAGCTACGTCGTAGTCTTTTTCCATTTCTCTGACCACGTTACTATGATAACTATCGATATCTCCATTACGCATCTCAATATCAAATTGAGGGGCATTCTCATTAGCTGGAGTTTCTCGGTCATCTTCCCACTTATTGTTAAATTTGCTGTTGTAGTATTCAATAAGCTTTGGATCCCTCTGATCTAAAAACTCAACTGTTTCTTTACATCTGGAATTTTTGTTCAGTCCACCTTTCTCATGGATATTTTGCATGTCCCAATTGAGTATAGCGACTGCTCTTCGCAAGTTATCCTTTTTAGTTTCTCGACGATATGCTGACAGCCCATCGGCTTCTCGAGTCATGTCTATGAACTTATCGTTTTTTCGCTTCTGTGTCTCTGAACATGGAGTACTATGGATAGGATTAATTTGAAGCCGGCTCTCTTTAAAGAACTTGCGGCGCTCAACTTGACCTGTCAACCACCTTAGAGCCTTAGTTTTCGAGCACAGCTCTCTTTTAATATACATTTGAATACTCGAGCCCTCTTGCTCGCCAATAACTTTTGTGCCGGACTTCTTCCACTCTTTTGCATTTGGCATCTTTTTTTTGATTTGATCTATCACGTCCCCATCATGGTAAAAAACGGCCATGTCCCAATCCCAGGTAACCTCTTGGAGGTTATCTTCGGTCATTATATTCAAGCCTGGCGCTGCGTTGGTACCTGTGTAATAGGGAAAGAATATTGAATTTTGTTTTAAGCTATCCTTATCAAGAGTATTAAAGATAAAAGCGTCTCTACTCGCTATTAAGTCAGGCTTATCAAAGAACTGAACCGATAAAAAACCAAGCTTCAAGGTCCAATAATGAATCTGCTTTACTACTTCAATTTCGGTTCGATTAAGGTTCTTCAAAGGATACCTGTATAGAGCAGTGTCAATCTCATATCTTAAGTCAAGATAACTATCGGCTCCATGTTCAGCTCTGTGGTACTGATAAACCAGTACATTCACAAACTGATAAAACTCTAAATCGTAAAAATACAATAAATCGAGTTCGTCATGCTGCCCCATCTGTAACCTATCGAAAATCTCGAAGAGCGTTGGAATACATCCATCAAGTTCTTTTTGGAGCGTTTTATTTTGTGTTTTTAATCGATAAAAATGTCTGTGGGCGTATTGGAACCGCCACCACTTCAGGAAAAAAGCATCATCGTCATCTTCTTTGAACTCGATTTCGTGACTTCCATATACATATTTTAAATCCATGTTCATTCCTTTTTTCAAATCGTGCCCGTCGCTCTTTTGTTTACCTCCTCGCAAATCTTAGCTCTAATTCTATATGCATTTCGCAAGTAGACTTTACGGAGGCAATATGCAAGAACGAAGTTTTAAATCATTACCAAGCAAAG
>JABXHG010000366.1 GCA_013393545.1 Alteromonadaceae bacterium
GGAGTTCATTTCAATAGGCGTTTACGTCTTTTCTTGTTGCCTCTGAACCGAACGGCTAAAAAACATCCAAACAGGCTATTTATAAGTCTATTTTATTAATCAAAATAACCTATGTAACATCAATTTAAACATCTGTTTTTTAATTGTAACCGGCTAATTAAAGCTCTTTAGCACGAGCTTTTTAGAAGAGAATTTAAAGATTGATTTGACCGCTCGAAAGCATAGCACTGCGCCAAAAAAAGCTCAGCACAGGCTACGGTATCAGTTAACGCATGGTGGGCATGGTAATCAGGTAAGTTGTAGCGTTTACGAGACGCGCTAAGGGTAAGCTGTCCGCCGTGAATAGGTTGATGAGGGTTGCGTTCAAGCTTATGTTTTTCGAATGCTAAGGTGTCGAAAATAGCCAGGGGGTTAAAGGGTATACCGTGCTGCGCTTCTATATGTTTCAAGAAACGCCAGTCCATACCTTTATGGTGACAAACTAATACGGCATCATTCAAAGCACGGCTTAGCATAGCAAAGGTTTGTTTAGGCTCAGAACTGTGCAAAAAGTCTTGCCTGGTTAAACCATGAATGGTCGGGCTCTGGCCTAGTTCAAGCTCTTGTCCGTGAGCGAAAACATGATACTGGGCATTACCCAGGTGCATCACAGGGGGATGAATGCTCATCCAGGCAATCGATAAAATCTGATGCTTTTTCGGATCCAGCCCGGTGCTCTCAATGTCGAGTGCGACATATCGCAGGCTTTGCCACGGCTGTTTTAATTTCTGTCGCCGGTCGTACCAATGAGCCAGTTTTTGCAGCCACTGAGACATAATTAGTAACCTTGCCGGCTAAACTTCAGACCTACGCCCTGCTGTGCTTCTTTTATAATTTTAAAAGCGGTTTTTAACTGGCGCCTTGAAAGCGTACTCAGTTCATCAGGGTCTATGGCATTCTTTGGTTTGTCGCTGCCCCATACTTTTAACTGATGGTTCAACCTGAGCTGTGTCAAAAACTCCCAGGCTTCCAATAGTGACTGGTTATCACGGCGATTTAACAAACGGCTACCTTTTAATGCGTTTAAACGTGCAGCAGTGCCTGGTGACGTAATTCCAGCCTGCAATGAGTAAATACGTGCTATGTCATTAATTAAAGCAATGCCGTAACGTTTAATATCTATGGTGTCGCCGTCATCCGTGTCCTCTGTGCGTAAGCGGTTAAACAAGCCCAAAGGTACGGCTATGCGATTAACCAGAATAGCGAGATTACCCAGGAACATCTCATTCTTCGCTAAGCTCGCAATCTGCTCGCGGTATTCTTGATAAAATTTACCCGGGCCAACAACCGGCCTGCTGTCAAAAAATATCTGACAATACATTAATGCTTTAGGTGTGGGGCTTTCAATCCAGCCCCGGAAGCGGTCCTTCCATTGGTCAATGGTTCCCCGACACTCAGGGTTAGATGCCATAATATTCCCCGGGCAAGACGGGATACCGCATTCATTCAGCCCTTCGCAGACGTAATCTCCTAAACCGGCAAACCAGTCTTTTTGCTTATCGGACAAGTCATTGCTAAGCAAAAGCCCGTTGTCCTGATCTGAACTTAAGGTTTGATCTTCCCTTCCTTGAGAGCCAAATGCTAACCAGCTATAAGCAGCTGGTGCAGCACCGTTTTCTTGTTCATACAGTTGTATCAGCTGACGGGTCATGCCGTCAGTAACCGATGCCATAAGCCGGCCTAAAACAGATGTTTGCTTTACGCGTCTGGCAAAAGTCTGCAGATACTCGGGAAGTTTTTGCGCTTCTTCTATTAATTGAGATTTACTACTTGCCTTACGAATGGCACTAATAAGAAAGACAGGATCGCTACGTTGCTGACGAATTAAGTCGGTTGCCGTTACCATACCTACGGGTTGATTCTGGTCATTAACCACCGGTAAGTGATGAATATTACTGGATGTCATGGTGGTCAAAGCATCCATTAACGAGCGACTTTCATAAACCGATTCAGGCAGTTGTGTCATTACCGCAGAAACACGTACATCCAGCGGTAGTCCTTCAGCCACCACCCGGTTTCTTAAGTCTCTGTCCGTTAAAATACCGATCAATTGGGTGTCATCAACGACCAGAACAGACGATATACCATGACTAGCCATTAGCTTAGCCGCTTCTTGCACTGACGTGCTGCTGGACAAACTGACCGGAGGCATGGACACAACACTACCTACTGTCTGCTCACTCCAGTCACTATCGGTGCCGTCGTCACTTTTTTGTTCTGTTAATAAACGTTGCCCATGAGCCCTTATAAAGTACTGCTCGAAAGGCTTTGACACATTGCGAAGGCGATCAAACGCCGACTGTGGCAACACATAAACAATACCGTCTTCTATCGCCTGTAATTTATTAACTACTTCGCGGCCTGATAGCAAAGACGGATAGCCAAATAAATCGCCGCTTTCCAAACGTTCTATCAGTCGCCCGTCGGCTCCCCGTAAATCAAAAGCGCCTGAGCGTACGATGAATAAAGCCGGCCTCATATCTTTTAATATATCGTTGCAGTTCTGCTCATTCATATAGACCGACTGCAACTGAGATACAGCCCAGCTTCTTTGCTCTTCCGCTAGCCAGTCAAAAGGAGGACAGTCTTTTCGAAATGAA
>JABXHG010000367.1 GCA_013393545.1 Alteromonadaceae bacterium
AAGGCTTTAGCCTTATTGATCTAATTTCGGGTATCGTTGTTATCGCTATTGTGACACTGGTTGTTACGGCAGGACTAGGCCAACTGTTTCGGCAAAGTGTTGATCCCTGGCAACAGGTTAGGGCAACGGAAGTTGGGCAAAGCCTCATGAATGAAATAATGGCCCGCCGTTTCGATGAGAACTCCAATGCCGGGAACCAATATGTACGTTGTTCCGAAGGCTCGGGAAGTTGTACAACACCAGCACCATGCCCCAGTGACGGAAGCAAACCTAATGCGGAAGAAGCTCAGCGGAAACAGTTTGATGATGTAGACGACTATAACGGCTTGAGGTTGAGTGGAAATGAGTTAAGTGGCTCCTCAACAAATCGTTATAACGGTTTTGAGGCATTTGTCTGTGTCACAGAAAAAACAGCGAATGAACTTAAAAGAATAACGGTTACAGTAATTACCCCCCAAGACGAAAGCATTGAGTTCAGCGCCATAAAAGGAAATTGGTAATGGCTGCTCAGCGAGGTTTCACTTTAATAGAGCTCGTCATCGTCATTGTTTTACTGGCGATAGTTGCTGGTTTTAGTTTTCAATTTGTGGGCATTGGCGCACAAATGTTCGGCACGGGCTCTGAACGTTTGCAAACTATCGAGAAAAGCCGCTTTGCTATTGAGCGTCTGACGCGAGAAATTCGGGGCGCAGTCCCCAACAGTGTCCGTGTGAAAGGGAATTGTATTGAGTTTGTTCCCGCGAAAGTGGTGGGGACTTACTACGACACACCGGTTCGCCCAGACTCATCTAATGAGATGACGTTGGTCACTTTTGCAGGTAGCCCTAATGTTGATAATATTGCCTGGACTCTCGATGGTACTGAGCGTGTCTTTATATATACGACACGACCCAACTTTATCTACGCGAGTAATCCTCAGCGATACGCGAATATTAACGGTGCTTACTCTTCTACCAGTGTCGATAATAACTTGCCCTTAGAAGAAGGGAGTCAGTTTGCAAAAGAGTCTCCGTTAAAAAGAGCCTACATTGGCAGCACCCCAGTTAGTTTTTGTTTAAGCGCAGGGCATTTATTTAAAATCAGTGATTACGGCTGGAGCCAAGGCCAAACTGAATGGTCCAGTGGTGATTTAATTGCAACGGGAGTGAGCTCTGACGAACCCTTTGACGTAACCGCTAATAACCAGCAAAGTAACAACATTGTCACCATACAGCTTCAGTTTGGTGAAAATGCCGATGAACAGGTTTTCTATTATCGCGAGGTGCACATTCCCAATGCGCCATAACAGACTTTCTAAGCCAATAAAGACACAACGAGGCAACACCCTGGTTATCGCGGTGTTTGTGATTGTCGTGCTTGGAGGACTGGTTGCGGCACTGGCGAGTTTGCTGAGAACCTCTTCCGAGAGTGTGGTGGTAGAGGTTCTGGGGGCGAGAAGTTATTTAGCCGCGCAGTCAGGCTTGGAACAAGCGATGATGACGGTTTATCCTTTGAAAGATGAGGTTGAAACCAACTGCAGTGACATAGCAACTCCAGAAAGCGAGCCTCTCAGCTATGGAGCTCCTGGACTTCGGCAATGCTTTGTAAGCATTAGTTGTGGTTGTGCAATTATTAGCTCTGATGGCGAAACAACAACTAGCCTGGAGTGCGACGAAGAACCAGCAGAGCCGAATGTCTCATTTACTCACTTAGTTATAACCTCTAGAGCAGAGTGCGAAGCAGGTGGGCTGCGAACCTCGCGAGAGCTTCAAATAGAAACGCGAATAGAGCAAGGAGAAGAGCCTTGAGCAACTTTACCCGCGTAGCTGTTCTTATTATTGTTCTATTTACGCCTTATAGTATAAGCGCAGCAAATTACACACTGCCAAATAATCCGTTGCCTGGATGTTCCCTTAATAATGAAACCGATACTTATACCTGCCCCAATGGACTAACGCTGGGGTTTGAAGACAGGCTTCAAGTTACTGGTAACAGAAATGTCACTATCAATGTGACTGGTGATATGAATTTAGGTACCAGAGTTCGTTTAAACCCAAATGGACAGCCCGACCAACTGACGATTGATACAACAGGTAGCTTCAGAGGCGGCTACAACAATGAGATAAATGCGAATATTTCGAGTGGCGGTAGCTTAAGAATTGACAATGAAACTCCCGTACAAGGAAGCTTAATTGCTCAGACTGATTTAACACTTGGATTCAGAAGCTCGTTAGACGGCAGTGCGACATCGCTAGCTGGTAATGTTAATACCGAAAATGAAGTTCAAGTGAGCGGTGATCTGTCAGCGGCAGGTAATATCGTTTTAGCGTTCCGAAGTGAGGTGGCAGGAAATCTATCAAGTGGTGGCAATGTGTCACTTCAAAATGAAGTTGAGCTGACAGGGAATGTTGATGCCGGTGGCTTTGTCTCGTTGAATTTTCGTTCTCAGGTAACGGGGAATATAGCGTCAGGTGAGGACGTAACCTTGCCAAGGGAAGTGACGGTAGCTGGGAATGTGACTTTACCTGGTACGGTGTATGCTCCGGATAGTACTTGTCTGACTGGCTACGTCAATGCTCCTGACATTTATTATTA
>JABXHG010000368.1 GCA_013393545.1 Alteromonadaceae bacterium
TTCCTTGTCCGGTTTATCATTTTCGGGTTTCATATTTTCATTACCCAGTAGACAGCGACGTCATGGCAAAAAGTAAAAAGAACATGCTGGATTTTTCGTACATTTATAACAACAACGTGGTTTACAGGTGCTGTACTGGAAAAAGCTGGATGAAAAAATCTACTGGTACATGCAGAACCTGATGTTAATGGACTTAAATTTTATGGTAATGCCGGACGGGCGCCAGCGTATTTCTGCCATAGCCCACTGAGCGAAGCTTTTGGTTGTGGTTTTGGTTGTTAATCCAGTAAAGCTAATAAATTACCGACCAAAGATTCTTTATAAATTTTGCTGCTTATTTTTTACTCATGATTTGTATTGTCAGCCCGATATAGGTATGTAACCTTTATATTGGATGCCTGAGTATCTAATGATCAAAACTCGCAGCGAACAGCACTTAAGTTCTTTAGGAGGTTCGTTGCTATGACTCAAGCTCTAACATAGGATCGCGTTACTAACATTAGTGGCCCTTTAAAATATAACTATTCTCAAACGTATGAGCTTATGGCTCAGCCTCAGCATCCTTTCTCTTACCGCTCTTGGCGTTATCATTGCGGCCACCCAAACGAGTAATAAGATAAGAGCCGATCTTGATAATGAAACGGCACAAATTGCCAGCACCGTTCAAGATATGCTGACTATCACCGATCGCTTAATGCGTGATGAGGTAGATGCCAGCTTGTCGGTATTGAATCATTTAGTAAATACCCGCGGCGGACTCAGTGTGGGCGATACGACGCGAGTAGGCGAACAAACTGTACCAGACCTTTTATTAGACGGTAAACCACTGGCCAACAGTACCGAGCTGGTTGATCTCCAGAGTCGGCTTCAGGGTGGAACCGCAACGATATTTTCGCGTAACGCCGACGAGTTTATTCGTATTACCACCAATGTGCAGAACTCACAAGGTAATCGCGCTACGGGCACCCGCTTAGACAGTTCAACTCAGGCATACCAAACCGTTATGCGCGGCGAAACCTACCGGGGGCAGGTAAACATTCTCGGTCAATCGTACATTACGGCGTATCAACCCATTATAAATAGTGCAAACCAAATAATTGGTATCTTATATGTTGGCTACCTGGCTAATTTTGACGAGTTAAAGCAATACATTGCAGAGTCCCGCATTTTAGAGAATGGTTTCGTTGCCCTACGTGACGACCGCGGCACTATTCGCTTGCACTCTTCGCACCTGAATCCGGATGAAATTACTCGTATTGTCGACGGAGATACGTCTGACTGGCAAGTTTCAGAGACTCCTTTCCCCAACTGGCGGTATGACGTTTTAGTTGGTGTGGATGAGGATGAAATACATGCTCTGGTGCTTGGGCAAGCTATTAAGATGATTGTCATTATTATCGTATCCGGCCTACTCCTACTGGGCTTGATTTTATGGCTGGTTCACAGCGTTGTACTTAAGCGTATAAACCGCATGAATTCGATGATACGCCGTATTGTTGAAGAGGAAGGTGACTTGCTTCAGCGCATGAACTCAGATTCTCCGGACGAACTTGGCGACATGGCACGCCAGTTCGATGCTTTGCTTGAGCGTATGCGCTTAACCATAGCGTCGGTGGCAACCTTGAGTAAGCAGCCACACGACGAGTCGGCTAAGTTGGCTCAGATAGCGCGCCACTCCGATGAGCTCGCCGGCGAGCAGGCGATGGAAGTTGAAACCATTTCAGCGGCGGTACATGAGCTTGCCACAACGGCACGTAACGTGGCCGACAACACCAGTCTAGCCGAAACATCGGCAGTAGAAATTAGCCAGCAGGTTCAATCAATGCAGGACATGATTAACCGACTGCGTAAGCAACAGGTTAGTTTAGCCACGGAATCGGAACGAGCACAACAGGAGCTCGCTTCACTGACCAAAGCTTCTGATGACATCGCGCGTGTTATGGAAGTAATAAATGCGGTGGCGGAACAAACTAATCTGCTGGCTCTGAACACGGCGATAGAAGCCGCTCGCGCCGGAGAAGCCGGACGAGGCTTTGCTGTCGTTGCAGATGAAGTCAGAGCTTTGGCGTCGAGAACCCAGAAATCCACAGAAGATATCGCTCATTTATTACGTAGCCTGCACGATGGCGTCGAAGCCGTTGGCGGCGTAATTGTGGCTCAGGCCGAGCAGTCACAGCAAAGCCTTTCAGCTGTAGAAGAGGTGTCGGGAATGAGCAACACAGTAAGTCAGGCGGTTGAAAATATTACGAGCCAAAACGCTCAGGTCGCCAGTGCAGCCGAGGAACAAAATGCCGTTTCATCAGATGTCAGTGTGCGCTTAGAACGACTTAAAGAGCAAAGTACCAACGTTGCCGAGCAGGCAGAAGAAACCGCCAGCTCCAGTAATACGCTCAGCGGCTTGATTCAGCAGGTGGAC
>JABXHG010000037.1 GCA_013393545.1 Alteromonadaceae bacterium
GCGTGGTCATGGTTACCGCGGACATGTTGGTGGGAAGGGTGGGAAGCACCAGGTGCACGGTCTGCGTGGCATTGATGGCAATATTGGACGTTTCCAGAGCCAGGATCTCGCCCACCATGATGATATCCGGGTCCTGACGCAGGAACGCCCGCAACGCCTCGGCAAAGCCCAGCCCCACCTTGTTGTTTACGTTAACCTGGTTTACACCCTCGAGGTTGATTTCCGCCGGGTCTTCCGCCGTGGAAATGTTGCGCTCGGTGGTGTTAAGAATATTCAGGCCGGTGTACAGGGAAACCGTTTTACCCGAGCCTGTGGGCCCGGTAACCAGAATCATGCCCTGGGGCTGTTCCAGAGCGGTGAGGTACATCTCCTTCTGGTCCGCCTCATAACCCAGCGCGTCGATGCCCATTTGCGCCTGGCTGGGGTCCAGGATCCGCAGTACGATTTTCTCGCCCCAAAGCGTGGGCAACGTGTTTACCCGGAAATCGATGGCCTTGGTTTTCGCCAGCTTCATCTTGATGCGGCCATCCTGCGGCACCCGCCGCTCGGAGATGTCCAGCTGCGACATGATCTTCACCCGCGCGGAAATCTTGGGCGCCAGCTTAATGTTGGGGCGGGAAACCTCCTTCAGAATGCCATCGGTCCGGTAACGTACGCGGTAGATCTTCTCATACGGCTCGAAGTGAATATCCGAAGCGCCGGTACGGATGGCGTCCAGCAGTACCTTGTTCACGTATTTTACGATGGGAGCGTCGTCAAGCTTGGTTGACTGGTCATTGTCGCCGTCTTCATCGGCATCGCCACTGTCTGTTTCCACGCTTTCCAAGTCAGCATCTTCCAGGTCACCCATGGTGGTATCCTGGGATTCCAGATATTTCTCGATGGCGATACGCAATTTGGCGTCGTCTACCAGAATGCTGTCCGTGCTCAGGCCGGTATTGAACTTGATTTCGTCCAGCGCCTGAATGTTCGTGGGGTCCGAAACCGCCAAGAACAGACGATTGCCGCGCTTGTACAAAGGAAGTGCGTTGTGTTTTCGAATCAGCTTTTCGTCTACCAGCTTTTCCGGCGTCAGCTCGGGTGCAAAGGCGTCGAGGTCCATTACCGATACGCCAAACTCCATGGCGGCGGAAAAGGCCATTCTGGCGCTGTCAGCCATTTCGTGTTGGGCCAGGTAGGTAATGAGGGGAATGCGGTTATGGGAGGCGTGTAAAAAGGCATCCTTTGCCGCGTCTTCATCAAGAAGTCCGTCATCCACAAATCGACGGGCCAGGCCCGTCAGCGTTACGTTTCGGTTGCTGCTCGCCATAAATGCTCTGAGGAAGGTTTTGTAAGTCGCTGAATCTCGTGTTTGTGGGAACAGAGTTTAGATGGCCCGAAGGGGTTTGGAAAGCGGCCTCGGTCACAGCGTTGACCTTACTCAAGCCGGGATGGAATACATGTAGTCGTCGTAACCCTGTCGATATGTGTAACACTCGGGTGACAAAAAAGGTCACACCTCGCCGTAACGGGGCAGTAAAAGTGCAAAAATATGAATGTGATACCCATCACATAAGGTTGTAAGTCCATGGCATGAGCAGGGTTTTTTAACACGGCTTGATAGTTGGCACAGTGAGTGCAGCGGTTAGAGTAGGCTCACAGGGAACAGTGGCAAAGCTCCATGCCCGGAGCCGTGAAGCCGATTTTTGGTAACCAAAACGAAGAAAGGTGTTAATTATGAAAGAGATTCAGATGAATCACGGTCAAAAGGGTTTCACCCTGATTGAACTGATGATCGTTGTGGCGATTATTGGTATTTTGGCGGCTGTGGCTATTCCGCAGTATCAGAACTACATTGCTCGTTCCCAGTTTTCTGAGGCTCATACATTGTTGGGTGGCTCAAGAGTTGCCATCCAAGAAAAAATTGATGCTGGCGAAGCTGTGGGGTTTGCCGACTTGGGATTGCAGACACAAGGCGAATATGGCTCCATTACAAGCAATACAGATATTGCTTCGCCGCAAGCAACTTACGACCTGGTGTACACGTTCGCAGGTGCAAATACGAACCTGAATACCCAAACTGTTACCTACACTTATGATGCTTCTACAGGTGAGTGGAGCTGTGCGACCTCTGTTGCAGCCCAGTACGCTTCAAACTGTAATTAATAATGATTATGGGCAGGCACTAGCCTGACCCGATTCTGCAAAGCCCGGCGGTTCCGACCTCCGGGCTTTTGTCATTTCTGGCTGTCGGTAATTCGGGGGTTGTGGCAAAACGGCGGCTGAATTCCACGACGAATTCTAAACCGAATCATCCTCCACCTCACCCGGATGCTCCCGCTTATACTTCTCCCACTCCTCCCAATCATGAGGCGTGCCCGCATGTGGCCGTTTCAGATGTTTGGCATGCTCCATGGCATTGTGCCGCAGGCTGTGATCCCGCTCTTCTTCCTCTTCTTCCTCTTCTTCGAAGCCGTACTTTTTCAGGAATTCGGTTACACTGATGGGCATGTTATTTACCTCCGAATCGGCTCACATACCCGACAATACGGCTCGCTGACATCGCTGGATTTTCTGGCCCCGAAATTGCTGAACTCTGCACATGAATTTTATCAACGTCGTGTGAGAGCTCGCCATGCAGCAAAAACACCGGGGTTTTACCCTTGTCGAATTAATGATTGTTGTCGCCATTATGGGCATTCTGGCCGCGCTGGCGATTCCGTCCTACCAGGGCTTTGTCGCGAAAAGCCAGGTAAGCCGGGCGGTTAGCGAGCTTGGTGCCTACCGAACAGCCTACGAAACCAGCCTCAGCGACAATGAAGCCATCAATAACGCAAGCCTGGGTTACGTGCCGTCAACGCTCACCACCGGCAGTGCTGCCACGGAAATTGCCACGGCCAATGCTGACGGATCTGGTCACCTTCAGGTGACCCTTGGCGGCAGAGTACTCGGCAGTCTGGCGGGTGCGGTGGTCCGTTTTGAGCGAAACACGCAAGGGCGCTGGCAATGTGTGATTGATACCGGCGCTGCCGCTGGCTGGCGAAACAGCTATCTGCCTGCTGGCTGCGTTGCCAGTTGAGTGGGGCGGGATAAGGGGGGTAGCATGGCCAAGATGAAATTAGATCCTGAAGAGCAAGAGCTGCTTGAAGCATACGAGTCCGGAGAGTTCGAATCGGATCTGGATGCCGATCGCCGGGAGTATCTCGCAAAGGCAGCGCAAGAAACATTCAGGAAAGACAAGCGGATCAATATACGTATTTCTGGTCGCGATCTGGAAGCACTTCAACGTCGGGCAATGGAAGAAGGACTTCCTTATCAGTCTCTGGTTTCCAGTGTCCTACACAAATATGTCTCCGGTGGCCTAAAGGACATCTCTGCCAACAAATCAGGCCAGCGCACGCACTAAAGGGTGCCGCTGGCTGACGAGCCAGCTATCTGCCTGCCTGCGGGCTGCGTTGCCAGTTGAATGGGGCGGGATAGGGGCTTTGCCCGAAGTCCAGGGTTCAATAAACTGGCACACCGACACGGGAGACATGGCTCAGCAGCGCTGGATTCTCTACGTGGTGTTTCAGGGCCAGGTCTACCTTCCAGGGCAAGAGTAGATCGTCAATTTCCGTCTCTATCTGAATGAACTCCTGCCATGATAGATTGGGCGCGGTTAGCATGATGTCGATATCGGAGTTGTATCGGTAATTGCCCTTGGCGCGGGAGCCGAAAACCGTGGCATGTTCAACGCTGGTGTGGCTCTGGAAGACTTTTTTTAAGCTTTCCAGCACATGAGGGGGCAGGCCGAAACGGTCAGTGAGCTCAGAGGCTGGCGAGGTCATTTTTTGCGGCTTCGTCGTCCATTTTTACTTCCAGGGCAATGAACAGTGAATGGTAGTGCTGAATAATATTATTCAGAATTTCTTGGGCGGTTTCTTCATTATAGGTATGAGACGTGCGGTTTCTGTCTTTGAGCATACGCATCCAGTTTTCTCCGTCTTCGACAAGGCCGTTGGCAAAAGCTTCGCGAATGGCATCGCGCGAACCGGCAATGTCGGCATTGCCCTGCCAGCGAAAATAATCGCGAATCAAGTTCCAGCCTAGCTCGTAGGTATACTCAAACGCCTGGATCATTCCTTGCTTTTCCAGGTCTGATAGCTTGCGGGCTCCGGACAACTCCACCGCAGAGGTCAGCTGTTTGAGTGCTTTCTTGAAATTGCTGAGCCGCTGCAGCCAGCGTATATCTTGCTCCACTCGTATTATCTCCTCACGATCTTTTTGAGAAGCATAACACGACATCTTCTGGCGGGGATGCCATTTCAAGCTGGGCCTACTCTGGCTGATGAAGCCAAATCGCGACAAGGCACTGATGCTGGCACAAAAAGCCGTGTCTGTGCCTGCTGGCTGCGTTGCCAGTTGAATGGGGTCGGGTACGGGGTCTGACTCCGGCCCGGGAATACTGCTATGGCTCAACGTCGCTGATAGGCTTTCTCGTATACATTGCTTTGGTTTCGCTTGCCTGCGTTTTTTAGTTTGATTTTGTAACAGTTCGCCATGCCGGATAACGCATCGGCCTGGTTGTGAGGGTCTTTCAGGCGTTGTTTCAGTTTTTTCTTGAATTGTGTTTTCAGAACCGGAGCCAGCTTTTTCCACTCTTTGAGAGCAGACGGCTTGAATTCAAGTGAATAGTCAGAGGTCATCCAGATTCACCGGAACGCTCTGTTCAGAGCGCCGTGATTCAATGAGTTTGATGAGCTCCTGGTCATCCAAGCGTTCCAGCATTGCCTCATACATCTCGGCCGGCACGCAGTAAAAGGCAGGCTTGTTTCGGTTAAGCACGGCAATAGGAAGCCCCTCTCCGGCGCCAACGGCGGCCATCGGATTTT
>JABXHG010000369.1 GCA_013393545.1 Alteromonadaceae bacterium
GAAGAAGTGATTCAGGTTGTAGGTTCCCGATTATCGATGCGAACAGCAACAGACGGTGCTGCACCAGTGGACATCATTAGTGGCGCTGACTTAGCCGCTACAGGTATTACTGAAACGGCTAAAGCGCTGCAGTACGCGGTACCTAGCTTTAACTTTCCGTCATCATCGGTTACAGACGGCACAGACGCAGTTCGTCCGGCTTCTTTAAGAGGCTTGTCTCCGGATCACACATTAGTACTCATTAACGGTAAAAGACGTCACAAGTCAGCCTTAGTTCACTTAAGCGGGACAACAGGAAGAGGCAGCTCGAACGTTGATTTGAATGCTATTCCTATGGCGGCAATAAAACGTATTGAAGTCTTGCGGGACGGCGCGGCGGCTTTATACGGCTCAGACGCTATTGCTGGTGTTATCAATATCGTTTTGAAAGACAACGACAGCGGCGGCAACGCCAGCATCCAGGGTGGCCAAACCTATAAAGGTGATGGTGAGCAATGGAAGTTGTCTGCCAGCTCAGGGTTTGCTATTGGAAACGACGGTGCACTAACCCTATCTGGCGAGTTGCATCATAAAAATAGAACTAATCGTGCCGGACTCGATCCACGCCAACAGTATCCAGAACTGCCAAATGGCGATCCTGATCCAAGAGAAGAGACCTTCGACAGGCAGAGTTTCCATGTCGGTGATGCGGAGTACGAAAATGCTTCGTTGTTTGCGAACATGGACATCGCTATAGGTGAAGGTAATTTCTACGCGTTTGGTGGTATCAGCGATCGAACTTCTGAGTCTGGTGCGTTTTACCGTCGGGCAATTCAAAGTAATACGCTAACTGAATTGTATCCGGATGGCTTTTTGCCGATTTTAGCCCCGGACGTTAATGATCACTCAATTTATGCTGGTTATGAATGGCTAGTCGGCGAATGGACGTTAGATTTTAGCGGTGGCTATGGCTTCAGTAAGTTTCAGTACAACGTTGAAAACTCATTAAATGCGTCTTTAGGTCCGGAGCTTACACCAACTTCATTTGACGCAGGTACGCTGGAAAATAGTGAATCCAACGTTACATTAGACGCTCAACGCTTTATTCCTTTCGCGAATAACTCGGAAATTTCTCTGGCTATGGGTATTAGCTATCGGGAAAATTCTTATGAAGTTATTGCCGGTGAAGAAGCATCCTACATTAACGGCGGCTATGAAGATCGTCCCAGTGGCAGTCAGGGTTTCACCGGATTTACTCCTGACTCAGAGGTAGATGAGTCGCGTGATAACGTTGGGGTTTATGTCGAAGCGGAAAACCAACTTACAACTGACTTTATGTGGGGCGCTGCGGTTCGATATGAAGATTATTCAGACTTTGGTAATAACACCAGTTGGAAACTTTCCGGTCGTTATGATTTGACCGACAGAGTTGCGATACGTGGTGCCATTAATACTGGCTTCAGAGCACCTAGCGTACAACAATTGTACTTTAGCAATATCTCTACCCTGTTTGTTGATCGCGGCAACGGACTGGAGCCTGAACAGTCAGGAACCTTTAATAATATTAGTCCGGTAACTCAGGCTCTGGGTATTGGTGCTCTGCAACCCGAAGAATCTGAAAGCGTTAGCCTGGGTATGGTCTGGAATGGTTATGACGGCTTGGCAATTACCATTGACGCGTTTCAAATCGAAATTGAGGATCGGGTAATTTTATCCGGCGATGTTGCCCCTGGTGACTCTCCGGCTGTTGAAGAAGCGCTTGCCGGTACAGCGGCGGAAAACGCGCGGTTTTTCCTTAATGCCGTTGATACGACAACCAAAGGGTTAGACATTGTAGCCAGTAAAACCTTCGGTATCGGTGACTACGGCGACCTTAAAGCGCAGTTAGCTTATGGTTATAATAATACGGACATTGACTCTATTAACCTGCCGCAATTATTAGATGGGCTGGACGATGTTCTGTTTGATAGTGATGAGCAAATACGTATGACGCGCTCCACTCCTGATCATTCAGGGTCAATTGGTTTAACCCATACTAAAGGTAAGTGGACCAGTAATGTCCAGTTCAGTTATTTTGGTAACTACGCCATTGGTTACAGCAGCGGAACCGAAACCTACGGTCCTAACTGGATAACAGACGTAACGGTTAATTATCAGTGGAACGATGCACTGGCTGTTAGAGTGGGAGCGCAGAACCTGTTCAACGAGTATCCTGATGAGCGTTCTGAAGGTAATCAGTTTAATGGTATTTTTAAGTACCCATTAACCAACTCGCCTATCGGCTTCAATGGTGGCCATTTCTCCTCGGAAGTTGGATATAAATTCTAACTGTCTCCGAGAGCTAATAGTAGTCAAAACCACCAATTATTGGCCGTTTTTTTATTTCAGGTTATAGTCTT
>JABXHG010000370.1 GCA_013393545.1 Alteromonadaceae bacterium
GTAAATCTTCTTCCGGATGATCCGCTTTTTAAACATGGTAATGAAACTCTCAGCAACAGCGTTGTCGTGGCGGTTTCCAAGTCGGCCAATCGGTAGTATTAGGTTGAGCTCTTTCCTAAATGCCAGGTAATCAGAGATGCCACATTATCCACCCAACAACGCGTCTGGAGAGCAGCTCGATTACTGTTGCCACGTAAAAGGAGCCATTAATAGGTGCGTACAGACGTAATGTCGCTTACTCACGAAGTATATTCGGCGCTTTCGGATTAAACCGCGGCTTTAAAACAGTGCCTGCAACCCGGCAAGGCTTGCTGCCTTTTATATGCCGGTGCTTATAGCTGATTCGAGCTCTGAGTTTATTTTGCCGTAGAGGTTGGTCGAATTGCTGTTGTTTAATCGTCACCAGTAGGAGCGTATCACAAGCAATTTTTCTATTTTATTGACTCTGGTGTTTACTCTAGGGTTTATACTGTCCTCAGATTTGGAGGGGTACAGATGAAAATTGGTCAATTAGTTGAACGTTTTGGCGTTAGTGTGGACACCATTCGTTTTTATGAGAAGAAAGGACTGCTGCAGCCGAGTGCTCGTTCAAACGCCGGTTATCGCTTGTATTCAGAGGCTGATAGCGAGCGTCTGGATTTTATTTTGCGTTCCAAAAGTATGGGGTTCAGCTTAGGGCAAATTAAAGAATTGCTTCAGATAGAAGACAATCGAGCGCGTTGGAGGTGCGAAGATGTGAAAGACAAAGTGCAGCAAAAAATGACGGATATAGAACAACAAATTAAGCAGCTTAAGGTTTTTTATAATTCCTTAGAGAAACTGTCTGATGCTTGTTGTGGGGGGCCTAGAAGTGCCACCGAGTGTTCTATTTTAGATTCGCTAGAAACGGGTGATTATATTCAGCATGAAAACCACAATAAGGAGCAGTAAAGCATGTTAGCGTTTGTGGAAAACTACTGGGAATTATTTCTGTTGTCGGCGCCATGGCTATTATTCGGTTTATTGGTAGCCGCTATTATGAAAGTTTGGGTGCCGATGGATTGGTTGCACAAACAGTTGGGCGATAACAGCGTTAAGTCAGTTGTAAAGGGAGCCGTTTTTGGGGCGCCCATTCCTCTGTGCAGTTGTGGTGTGATACCGGCGGCTATGCAGTTGCGCCGTAATGGTGCTAGTAAGGGGGCAACGGTATCGTTTCTTAGTGCAACCCCGGAAACGGGAGTGGACTCGATTTTTGTTTCTTATGCCTTGCTGGGGCCTGTGATGGCGATTGTCAGACCGGTAGCGGCGGTATTTAGTGCCATTACAGCGGGTGTATTAGTGGGGAATACGGCGGACGATAAAAAGCCTGAGCCAGCAGCAGCCCATTCTTGTTGCAGCAGCACTCCCGCCGAGCCGAGCAAGGTATCGTACTATCGTGGCGAAGAAGGCCAGCAGCATGAAAGCCCAGAGGCTTCTGATCTATGGGCGAAGTCCAAGCAAGGTATAAACTATGCTACTGGAAAGCTGCTGGGTGACTTCTATTTAGCGCTGTTGATTGGCTTATTTTTTGCTGCTTTAGTACAGACATTAGTCCCCATGGATACCTTGGCCGAATACGGTAGCAGCCTGTGGATGATGGTAATCATGGTACTTATTTCAGTACCTATGTACGTTTGCGCGACCTCATCAACCCCATTAGCGGCAGCTTTAATGATGATGGGCGTATCGCCCGGCGCAGCGCTCGTCTTTATGCAAGCAGGGCCGGCGACCAACATTGCTACTATTGGTGTGGTTTATAAGGAGTTGGGTAAACGAGCATTGGCCGCCTACCTATTTGGTGTGGTTGTGGTATCCGTATTTTTCGGTTGGTTACTGAATACTGGGTTGGACTACTTTGATATTAGCATTCAAAGCGTTGCTGCTGGTGACCATAGCGTTACGCCTTATTGGGTGGAGTTGGTTGCCGCTATCGTGTTACTGGGATTAATTGCACGGCTATTAATCCGAAAGGTACGCGGACGGTCTAACGGATAATAATGAGCACTTATTCAGAACCTTGTGTTTGTGGCAGCGAGCGACATTATGTCGCTCGCTGCCATTTATTGCATAGTGATAAAACCATTACTGACAGCCCGGAGCAACTGCATTAACCCTTTGCATTATCAAACCTTTCCTGAAGCAAAAGGTAAAAGTCATCAGAGGCTACTACTTGTGGTATGCATATTCGCTCTGACAATCGGGTTTTTGAAATAACTTTTGGGTTCTACCCCGTCATCACGGAC
>JABXHG010000371.1 GCA_013393545.1 Alteromonadaceae bacterium
CTTAACGCCTGCTGCAATATGTCGAACAGTTGGCGAAAGCGGAGGTCGCCTAGTCGCTTGCGAGTTCGGGCTAGACTGTCGAGTAGATAATTTTCAAACTGCTCACGTGACGGGTAAAGATCTTGGGCGGCTACAACATATTCCTGGTAAATGACTTCCACACGTTGCTCTATACTGGCTTCTATAGGGTACCGCTCAGCTTTTTGAGTTGCATGGCGAAGGCATTCAGGAACGGAAACTGAGCCAATATGGCTGCCTTCGTCCTCTATAAATAGACTGGTCGCGCCACGAGCCTTAAGTTTTATCAGTTTAACGGCTAATTGGTTTTCAAAGTTAATCTGGGTGGGTTGAGGTTCGGGGTAACGGCCGAATGCTGACCCTCTATGATGCGCTAAGCCTTCTAAGTCAATTGAGTTCGGCTGATTCTTAATAAACTCGGTTTTCTGACAGCCGGTGCGGCCGCTTACTACAATCCAGTTAAACTCGGAGGCAAGCTCATGCGTGCGTTGAATCAGGTGTTGCCTCAGTGCCTTATAACCTCCCTCAATACGAGGTCGGCCAAAGCCTTCATCATTTAACCACTGTTGTACTATTTGTGATCGCAAGCCGCCCCGGAAGCAATAAATCACACCATCAGGATGTGTATTGAAAAAGCTTTTCCAGGCGCTAACTCTTTGCTGCTTTGTTTCTCCGCTGACCAACTCGTGTCCCAGCGCAATAGCGGCATCCTGTCCGTGCTGTTTATAACAAGTCCCGACTTTTGCGCGCTCGTTATCTGTCATTAGAGGTTGATTCACCGCGGTACAAAAAGCGCCTTTTTTAAATTCCGCCGGGGCTCTTAAATCCAGCAAAGGTGTATCGTTAATAAAGAGTTCGTCAAATTGTGAGTGGGTTATCCATTTACCAGACATTTATTCAACGACCACTCGGTATGTTTGTGTTTCATCAGTATAGAGCTCACCAATAATCTGAATTGACTGATTATGTTCGCGACAGATTTGATAAACGGCTTCAACGTCTTCTTTTGCCACACTAATGAGTAAGCCGCCGGAAGTTTGCGGGTCACATAAAAGGTTGCGCTGTTGCTCAGGCACCGGGCTAATATGCTGACCGTAGCTCTCGAAGTTGCGCAAGCTGCCTCCGGGAACACAACCCTGATTGAGGTAGTCATGTACGTGGGGTAAGGTCGGGATTTTGTCGAACTGTATTTTTGCATAAAGGTCAGCACCTTCAGCCATTTCAATCAAGTGTCCGGCTAAGCCGAATCCGGTCACGTCTGTCATGGCGTTAATGCCTTTAATATCTGCAAAGACGCTGCCAATTCGATTCAGCTGACACATGGTTTCAATTGCAATGCCGCCATGCTCAGGCAACAGTTTTTTCTGTTTTTGTGCCGTAGTTAAAATACCAACCCCTAAAGGTTTGGTCAGCATTAATACATCGCCTTCCCGGGCTGTATCGTTTTGTTTGAGTTTTTGTTTTTCTACCTGACCTGTTACCGCCAACCCAAATATAGGCTCTGGCGCATCAATGCTGTGGCCGCCGGCAAGCATAATGCCAGCATCGGCGCAGGCCTGCCGGCCACCATCAATAACTTGCTGCGCCACTTCCGCTGGTAGTTTGTTGATTGGCCAGCCGAAAGTAGCCATAGCCATTAAATGCTGACCGCCCATAGCGTAAATATCGCTAATAGCGTTTGTTGCAGCTATGCGACCAAAGTCGAAAGGGTCATCGCAAATTGGCATAAAGAAGTCAGTGGTGCTTAATACAACCTTGCCATTGCCTAAATCATAGGCTGCAGCGTCGTCCCGGGTGCTGTTTCCCACCAGCAGTTTAGGATCGGGTGTTATATCCAGTTTGCTTTGCAAAATGCTTGATAAAACCTGCGGCGATATTTTGCAGCCACAACCGGCACCGTGGCTGTATTCTGTTAGTTTAACG
>JABXHG010000372.1 GCA_013393545.1 Alteromonadaceae bacterium
ATGCAGTCGGTCATTTAAGAACGTGCTTTTAAGTCCAATTTCACTGCTTTGTCCCTCTAAAGGGTCAAGAAACGCGCCAGTAGTATCTTTTGCGTCCTGCGGCTTAAAAATCTCTGTATAACTGGCGTATATCCGATGATGATCCGTTAAGTCGTAAAGCAAACCTGCGTATGGGACGAAAACGCCTGAATCTCCATAATCAGTTACTGTACCGTAACTGATACCAGCACGATCCCAACTGGATACCCGACCACCAACCACAAACTTCAAACTGTCACTGAGCGATAATCGAGTAGCCGCGTAGAAGCCCTTTTGATCAGTTTTCATATCTTCTCCGGGGCTTGGTTCGCTCTCCCACTCCGGCTCTTGCAAATTAGTCCATTCGTAAAAATTATCGACGTCTACTCGATCATATCCACCACTCATATCACCGCCAATTGGCGTAAAAGTATTGGCAAAAGCTTCCTGGTCGCTGTACAAGGCACCGATAACCACATCGTGCAGTTGACCAAAACCGGAGAACTGTCCTTTTAGCTGCATATCAAAACTACTCTGGCTGTTTTCACCATCGCTATGATAACGCTGGGCGTTTAAACCCGCTCCGGTCTCTTTATCCAACGTGCCGTAAACGTAGAGTAACTTTGAAGTTTTATCGGCATCCATACGATTGTAGTTAGCGATAAGCTCCCAGCCATTACTAAACGCATGGTTCAGGTTAACGAAATAGTTGGTGTTCGTCGTTTCCCAGCGAGTCCAGTCTGCACCAGTCGTTTTGGAAACATCCCAGTCGGTTTGAGTACCATCGGAGAAAAACGCCGGCAGTAGTCCCCAGGTAGCCCCTTTCGGGTTATTGTGCTGATAACTGCCACCAACTCGCAATAAAGTTTCAGGTGTTAAATCAGCTTCCATCACGCCGTAGAAAATTTCCTTATTTTCTTCTAAATAATCCACGTGTGAGTCGCTGTCATGTACTTTTATCACGGCCCGGCCGCGGATGTTGCCACTGTCGGTCAGAGCACTGCCAACATCGGCTGTTACCTGCCTGCTGTTCCAACGACCCACTGATGCATTGACGTAGCCTTCAAGTTCTTTACTGTCAGCATGTTTACGAACCAAGTTAATTGAGGCTGATGGATCACCAACTCCCGTCAGAAGTCCGGTCGCGCCGCGCACAAATTCAATACGTTCGTAAATAGCGACATCGGCTACTGTTTCGCCAGCATCTCCAGCGAGACTCCATGACGTAGGAACACCATCAATTTGGTAATTATCAATCTCAAAACCACGGGCATAAAAAGTATTACGCACATTGTCCATTTCTGACGCCGAAACACCGACCGCGTTATTTACCGCTTCAAGTACCGTGTCGATATTCTGATCAAACATTCTTTCGTCGGTAAGAATACTGACCGACTGAGGCGTCTCACGCAGTGTTAAGCCGAGCCCGGTAGCGGAATCAAGAGTCTGACTGACGGTATATTTTCCCGTCACTTCTATTCTCTCAAGCTTTTCATCATTGGTTGGCTTTTCTTTTTCCGCGCTTTGCGGTGCGGCAAATGTTGCAACTGGATTCAAGGCTATTGCGATAGCCGCTGCCAGCGGAAGGACACGCACGTTCATACCTTTTTTACTCCCTTGGTTAATATTGGAATCAAAATAACACAATTACGAATCGTTATCATTGATATTCGTATCTAATAACCAACTACTTGCCGCAACATTGTTATTAAGGTAAAGGTTTGTGGTAATGCCGAAAAGCTTGAAGAGGATGACTACGGAGATATATTTCAGGTGGTGGTAAACGATGACAGCATCGTGACAAACCGGCTTTATGTAGCGGCCGTACAATGAAACTCGTACGACCGGTCATGCCGTTTATGAAATGGTT
>JABXHG010000373.1 GCA_013393545.1 Alteromonadaceae bacterium
CTCATCGTTCATATATTTTAGGATGCCCGGACTGAGTTGTTCCAGCAGCTTCTTATTGTTCAGCTGAGTCGCCCAGGTATAAAAAAGGTCGAACATTCCAAGCTGGTACAAACGACCACATAGGTAGCTTGACTGATAGTTAAACTCCTGCGCTATCTTTTTACGCTCTGACAGGGTGCCGTGAACCATGGCGTTAATTAACATGATTTTGTTTTCATCGGAAAATACCGGCTGATAACCGTCGGATGTCAGCCCATCAAAACACCAGCGCTGCGCCAATGCTTTGACTTCGTCTTTATTTAACTGGGCGAAACGCTCTTCTGCGGCGCGAATGGTATCCTCTGAAAGTGAGAAGACAGCGTAGAGCGTTTCTTTTAGACGTGTCGAGCTGCTTTTTTTAGCCATTTTATAAAAACGATTCCGATAGTTGATTAGCTTGAACTCATCAATAGATAGGCAAAATAGGTTTCCGCCTGAGCTTTATACTGTTGTTGCTGAGCCTGCGGCAGTTCGCTTAACTGTTTTTCAAACAGCTTAATTAAGGCTTCGCTTTGTAGCATTCTCTTACTGGGCGGTAGTCTTTTCCCTTCTTCGGAAAGGAAAGTCTCCTGCCAGTTTGCCTCGCTGTGAAACATCCGAAATAAGTCATGAGCCACACTGACAATGGCTACCGGACTCAGGTAGGGATGCTGATAATAGACGTCAATTAAAGACTGAATACGCTGGCGCACGTCCGGCATCACCATAAACTTTAAGTCCAGTAACATCAGATTCTGCATGTACCAGTAGATTTTTTCATCCAGCTTTTTCCAATAGGTCTGATCAGCATTTTCCTGGGCTGTTAACTGATCCAGCTCATCGGGGCTATAATACAGCCAGGTGTAAAGAATGTGGCGCTCCAGCATTTTGCTGAATACTGCGTCGCTTTTAGCTTCGTCAGCTACCTTTTCGTAGGCTTCTATAAGCTCGAGAGAAATATAAGGGGTGTGTGGTTGCAGCGCTTTGGCGCGCTGCTGCAAACTGTGCAGTACCGGTGCGCTGAGACACGCCTTGATAACGGGTTCAGCCAATAATGCGTCTGAATTTTCGTAGCGATAGCCCAGTACCTTTTCGCAACAGGAAGCGACAAGGTCAGCTTTATTTTGAATGGCATAAAGGCAGGCGGCATTGTGCACCAGCTCAGGCATTAACCACGCATAATCTTTAAAACGTTCATAAAGCCTGATGCCCCGATCTGCCAGGGCAATATTCGTGTCTTCGCTTATCTCACAGCACAGTTGCAGGCCGAAATTCAGTAACTGATACAAACGGGGCGCACTGCGATGTTGCTGCCATTTTAATGAAAAATCCGTGTCGAACCATTGCTCTATACATTCAAAGCGCTCCAGAGCGCTGCCATCGGGTATTTGCGGAAACCAGGTGTCGGGCTTAGGTTGTTGTGCAGGTTTAGGTGGCGGTGGCGTTAAGTCGTCGGGGCTGGAGACTCCGGGGAAGTCCTCTGTTTTGCTGCCAATTCGGCGGCCGCCCAGCCTATAGTAGGCGTTCGCATCTTCAGCGTAGAGCTCATCATGAACTGTAAATGAACGCGCATCAGCTTCGGGAACAAGCTCCAGTGCCAGTTCACCATCAACCTCATTAGGGCTAAAAACCTGCTCATCAATTAAAAAATAAAAATGGGCGTATTTACCAATACGACGGCAACGTTTTGGCTTCACTTTTATAAGCTGATGACCAATAACGGCGTAGTTTTCATCCCGAATGCCCCAACTGGTGGCCTGCACCGTTTCCGGATTCAGTTCTGGAAAACGCTGAAAGTGCCAGGGGAACTGGTGACAATAGCTGTAAACCACCTTGCCGTTATAAAAGTACGAAAAATCCAGCTCTCTGGAACTCG
>JABXHG010000374.1 GCA_013393545.1 Alteromonadaceae bacterium
GGCTTTGTGGTAGTTGTAGCGCGATGTTTACAACATGGTCTATATCCCACCAGACATGAATGTCAGGCTACTCATCAAATGAACGAGCTCCCGGGCCTACACTTGCGGCTTCATCGTGAGGGTTGCGTAGCGGGCAATCAGACAGAGATAAACAACCGCAACCAATACATTGATCAAGCTGATCACGTAATGTCGTCAGCAATTTAATCCGCTGGTTCAACTGCTCTCGCCAACTATCAGCGAGTTGATTCCAGTCCTCTGCAGTGACTGTTCGGTTACTTGGGAGTTTCGTAAATGCGACGGCTATGTCTGCAAGTGGAATACCCACTCTTTGGGCAGCCTTAATTACAGACACCCGCCGTAACACGTCACGCGAATACCGTCGTTGTCCTCCAGCATTCCGCCAACTACTAATTAGCCCTTTGCGCTCGTAGAAGTGTAACGCCGATACATTGACCCCTGTCCGCTTTGCGACCTGCCCTACAGACAGTGCTATCGAGTTAGATTGTTTAGCTGTAGCCATAACAAATAAGTCCTTCTGAAAAGAACTTGACCTCAACTTAAGTTGAGGTTTTAAGGTTCGTTCTGAACTTTATCACACAGGAGGTCTTATCATGAAACAAGTTCAACCCGATGTATGGGAAACTGAAGCGGAGTCACCTTTTCCAGGCCTGACTACGCACGCCTATTTAGTTGAATTACCAGACGCCAACGTGTTGTTTTACAACACGGGCCACGCCCACGAAATTAATGAAATGTTTAAATACGGTGGTGTCGACTATCACTTACTAAGTCACCGAGATGAAGTTGGCCCTTCCTTGAGAGATATTCGTCAACTGTACGGTGCTAAACTTGGTGGGCATATTAACGAAGGTCGGGAATTCGCCGAAATTCAGCGTCCCGATATTTATTTTGATGAAAGAGGAACGCTTATTGAGCATATTGAAGCGATACCCACACCTGGACATTCCCCCGGCAGTACGTGCTTTATGGTTCAGTCCTCAACGGATAAACGCTATTTGTTTACCGGAGACACCTTATACCGAAATGGTGATGGAAACTGGCGAGCTGGCGTGATCCCAGGTGAAACATCGAAATCTGAACAAAAGGAGCTGGCAAAAAGTTTACAGTTGCTACGGTCTCTTGAGCCGGATGTTGTTTTTTGTAGTGCATTTTCCGGAGAGCAAGGTTATCAAGAGGTCACCAAAGACAAATGGGTACGTATTGTTGACCACGCTTTAACGGAGCTTTCATAACGTTGATTTAAGGTAATGCCGCAGCCTACAATTGGCCGCGGCATTATAATGAAGGGTAACGAGAATAATTAAAAACCGGATTAAATCAC
The DNA here is from genome assembly GCA_013393545.1 of Alteromonadaceae bacterium. The sequence continues at coordinate 1,346 of JABXHG010000374.1, forward strand.
TAGTCGCCTGATGTTCACATCAGGTGAGGTATCCCACCGGAAATAAATATCAGGCTACGTAGAGACTGAACCTGACATGACTGTCAGGTTACGGCGTCAGGAACATACCTAAATTTTAAAACGTCTGACCAACTCGCTCAGGTTAACCGCCAGACGCGACAGCTCGTCACTTGATGCGTTAGTCTGCTCTGCACCCGAGGCGGTTGAGTTAGACAGGTCGCGAATGCTGACCAGGTTCTTATCAACGTCGCGTGCCACATTCGCCTGCTCTTCGGCGGCACTGGCAATGGAGGTGTTGTGATTATTAATTTCACTGACCGCCGTTGCAATAAGTTGCAGTGCTTCGCCGGCTTCACGAGCCACATCCAACGTACGGGTTGCACGTTCCATGCTATTTTTCATGGTTGAGACCGAGCGGTCACTGGATTCGTTAATGGCTTTGACCATGTCTTCAATTTCAACGGTGGACTGTTGCGTTGTGTGAGCCAAAGAACGAACTTCATCAGCGACGACTGCAAA
>JABXHG010000375.1 GCA_013393545.1 Alteromonadaceae bacterium
TCGCCGGCACGAGCAGCTTCTATTTCCCCGGTTAGGGCCAACAGGGTTGTTTGCCCGGCCATACCGCCAATAACTTCCAGCACCTTTGTAATGGTTTTTACTTTCCCTTCCAGCCCTGTTCCCTTACCCTAAGAGTCTCCAATTTCCTGAGACAATTCTTCAATGGCACGAACCGTCTGTCGCACCCGGTCATCACCTTGTTGCGCTTGACGGTTGGCTTCTTCCGAAGCTTCGGAAGCGTTCTGTGCATCTTGCGCCACCGTTTCGACAGCGGTTGTTAGCTCGTTAACAGCGGTTGCCGCCTGCTCGAGTTCTTCCGACTGTTGCTGAATCGTACGAGTTGAGTCTTGTGTGACAGAGTTTAGCTCTTCTGATGTTGAAGCCAGTTGCTCCGACGACTCAGAAATCGTGCTAATTGACTCGCGCAACTGCTCTTGCGTGGTACGTAATTGATGAAGCAGTTGCGCTGGTTCATCGTTGCCGTCTATTTCTATAGACTGAGTTAAGTCTCGGGCTGCGATAGTCTTGGCAAAGGCGACAGCGGCGCTAATGGGCTTAACGATACTGGTTGTTAGTATCCACGCGAATATAGCCAGCAGAGCGATAACAATGACTAAAGCCACGATTACTGCAGTGTTTGCTGTAGCTGAGACGTCATGGGCTTGTGCTTTGGCGTCATCAATAAGCGCCATTTCTCGTGCTATCAACTCATCCAGCTTTTTCGAGATTTTATCGGTCAACGGTAAGATATTATTTTCGCGAATAGAAGCTATGGCGTCGGTCAGGCCAGCATCGACAAGTCGTTCGAACTGGTCATTAAGTTTCCAGAACTCTTTGTCGAGCACCATATACTCTTTGAACAGCTTGCGCGCTTTTTCATCTGCTATGGTAGCTTCATATTCTTCCTGATTACGCTGTAAAGAGTCGATGGCACCTTGAAGACTCTTTTGATACTCCGTTAAACGAGCTGCGTCGTTGACATAAGTGGCGACATTAGCCGAATGGATACGCACTCTCAAAAACTCACGATCTAAATCGTTGACATTATCCAGAGCTGGAACTTGCTCATTCGCGATGAAATTGAGCTGACTTTCTATAGCCACCATACGATTTAAAGCAAAAATACCCAAAATAAGCGTCAGTATTCCAATCAGTCCGAAGGCCGCACTTGCGCGGACACCAATGGAGAGCTGTCGTATCATGTAATGTTCCTTTAGGTTATCAATTACGTTATCAATTACGTTATCAATTTGGTTAGAAGCAGATTTGAAATCGATCAATTCTGAAGTCTTAATTTGTTATCGGCAGCTTACTCGAAAAACAATAGTCTTTTAATAAACTTTTTAGCTTCTCTTGAGTGGGCTGTATCGTTTCGGTTAATAAGTATTCATTTGGCTGGTGCGCTTGCCGGATAGAACCCGGGCCCATCACCAGAGTTTGGCAACCAAGTTCTTGTAGAAAAGGCGCTTCTGTACAATAGTTTACCGCCTCAGCTTTGCTTTTTGTGATTTTTTCGGCGAGCCGTACCAGGGCTGAGTCGGGTGTTTGCTGAAACGCAGGTATAGGGTGGTGCAGTGAAATTAGTTTAATTGACCCCGGATAACGAGCCTGAATATTTTCCGTTGCCTTATGCAGGTGAGCGTAAAGCTCATCAACGGATAAACCGGGGAGTGGACGAATATCCAGGTGCAGCTCACAGCAGCCGCAAATGCGGTTGGCGTTATCACCGCCATGTATGTGACCAAAATTCATGGTGGGTTGCGGCACACTAAAGCTTAAATCTGAATACTTATGCTTGAATTCTTCTTTTAATTTGATGAG
>JABXHG010000376.1 GCA_013393545.1 Alteromonadaceae bacterium
TTTCAATCGGGGAGAAGGGTACGGGTAAAAAAAAGGGGGGGGGGGAAAGAAAAACAGCCCACCAAAAAGTGGAGGGGGGTGAGTATGGGGGAAAGTGGTTTTGTAAGCAAAAGGCCCGGTGGGTGCTGCTCTGTTTCACCCGCCTTTAGAGCGGTTGGTTAGTCAGGCTTTTGACTTTCAGACTAGAACTCTAGTTTTATGCTGTCAGTGACGACCGCGCCATTTGGTGGCGTTACAGTGAGCTTTAGCTTCGGACTTTCACTGCTTTCCTTATCTTTTTCAACTTCCACGCAGACTTCTTCGTAGGCTGAGTCCTTTACAATACTGGAGTCGTTAGACGGCACGGAGCCAGTAGCGGTATCAGGGTTGACGAAAGTTGCTCCCGTTGCCGTAAACTCAATCTCAGTTCCGGATGGTGGGATAACGTTTTCTGCTTTTTCGTTAACCATCAGCTCAGCATATACCTTTGCACAATATTCGTTGGAGTTCTTCCCATCGCCATTCTCTGCATTATCGTTATTATCTTTGCCGCTCTGCTTAATAATCTCAGCTTTTACATCGTTTGAAGATGACTGAACGAATTTTGCGGAGTCTTCAATGCGTGCCGGCTCAAGAGTGCAGTCGTTTTCTGGGCGGTAGCAGTTTTCTCCAGAGACGATTTTTTCACCCTGTGTATAAGCGTAAATGGATGGGCGCAACTCTTGTGCTTTTAAACTGCGCCATAGAACCGTGCATTTCCCTTCGTTGTCTAGTTCACAGTCTGCTGTTATAGATCCTTCAGATGCCGAGAAGTTGACGACTGTATTGCCTCGGATAGCATTTCCATACTGGTCGGCGGCTAATATTGATGCGTTGATTTCAGCAAAGTCAGCACCTCGGGCATCGATAGAAAAGTCATCTAGGCTTAGTGAAAAGCGACTTTGAACTGCGAGTTTAGAGTTGATGGCTATCGGGGCTGATGTTGTTGTAGCGATGGCGGTGCTCCCACTCATTACAGAAGCGACGACTCGTATAATTTCGTTGGCATCCCCAGCCTGAACCTCTGCTGTTACTACGCCGCGTTCACTTGTTTGTACTTTGTCGTTGACCAGATTGGCGCTACTTTCGGAGGGGATGATCTCGAACTCGACTGTTTTTTTCTGATTAACAGGGGCTCCGCCTTCCCCTAGGACTGTAAAATCAACAGATGATGTGCTGAAACGGTTATCCGGTGAGCCATTCGTGGGCGCAATAGAAGTCGGGTCTGGTGCGTCAGAAATGATATCTATCACTGCTGCTTCAGCAACTTTAAAAGTCGCAAAAGCTTCTGCACCTACGACCTCTGGAATAACAGCTTTGATTTGATCTTCGCCAGAACACCCATCTGCCTTAAATGTCGTTTCGGCGATGCCATTGCTTGTCAGGACGACGTCACGTGAGAAGCTGGCAGTTTTCGAAGTTACGCAACCCGAACTAAATGAAACTTCGAATTCGTCGCCTTTAGCCAGAGCATCCGTTTGCGTATTGTAAACATTGACTTTAAAAGTAGCTGAGCCCGAAGCTGATATCGGGGTGTCGTTACCGTCTAGACGCAGGATTGTACTCTCTGAAAAGCTTTGGCCATCGTAGACTCCAAGTGTCACTGGGGCGGTAGTAGTACCTTCAGTTGGGTCTGAGTCGTTAGGCTGGTCTGCATTGTCTTCCGAAGAGCCAGGGTTGTCTGGCTTCACATCAACCAACGGCGTAGAGTCATCA
>JABXHG010000377.1 GCA_013393545.1 Alteromonadaceae bacterium
AATCTTAGCCTGGCTTGCTACGTGGTGGCAAAGCCGATATTTCACCTGTCATAAATGTCAGGCTACGTCGCAAGCCAGGCTACGTATTCAAGCCGGGTTATTCGTTGTCGTTGGTTTCAAGTTCAACTTCAGTAACCTGAATATAGTTTTGGTCGACCCATACGCCCTCTATTTCAATAACGGCACCCACTTCAATGGCGTTGAAGAAGCTTTGTAGGTTAACTGCTTCGTCGTTTAGTTCGAAGCTAGTATTTTCCGTAAAGCGTAGTTCATTTCCGTTAACAACCAGGCTGTCACCGTCAATGGACTCAATTGCACCTTCAAACTCGGCTTTGCCGGTATCGTCAGGTCGGTTATCGTCGTCGCGGTCTGAGTTTTCTACTTCAACTTCGCTGGCAATCAGTACGTCGCCGTCGTATTGACCTTCCACTTCAACTATCAATGCTTCCTGCCCGTCAGCCAGAGCAACGAATCTTTCGGCTGTTAGCTCGCCGTCGTCAGAGTCAAACTCGGTACTGTCTGTGAATGAAATAGTGATATTGGCGATTGTCATTCCGTCTAGAGTGACGTTGCTCGCACGGCCTTTAACTTCGCCTTCGCGATCTTCTTGGTTAATACGTTTTACTTTCAGCGCAAGGGTATTGCCCTGGTTATCCTGACGTGAAATAACTTTAAGCCAGTCGTTCGCTGCAATATCATCGAAGGTGAACCGACGTTCGTCTAAATCGGACTCGTCTTCGTATTGTGTTTCAGGTGTTACGCTAAAGGTAGTGTCATTAATTACGAAGGTTTCGTTTTCAGCATTCACATTTGTTACTTGCCCTTCGGTCTTACTGCGTGCGTCTTTTGCTTTAAATTCAACGTCTTCCGCAATGATTTGATCGTTATCGAAGCGTCCTTCAACCTTAACGATAATACCGTTCGCTAAGGTATCTAAGCTGCCATCTTCAAACTCGGTCTCATCGTTCAGAGCAAACTCGTAGCGGTTAACGGTAAAGCTGCCTGCATCACTGTCATAATTTTTGACAATACCTGCAATGGTGACTTCGTCAGTATCAGCATCGATATCGTTGTCATCTTTATTTTCAACGCTGGTGGCCGTCAGAGTTTGTGTGTCACTGTCATACTGCTCGCCTTCTACTTTAACAAACAGGCCATTGGCAAGGTCAGTGTCTGTCATGGCATCAAATTCTGCTGCTGAATAATTGACGGTAAGTTCTGACAAGCTGAAGGTTTGGGCATCGGTATCCAGATTGGCGACTTCACCTTTTAGTTTAATTTCAGTTTCTTCGGTTTCTAACTCAATTAGGGTTGCGTAGAAATTACCTTCATCGTTGGTATAACCACTGACTTCGATAACATTACCCACAGCTAAGGTGTCGATATCGGTGTTGTCAAACTCTGTGAGTTCATCAAAAAGGACGGTTTGACCCAGGACTTCAATTTGCCCGTCACTTCTTCCAATGAAGGAGACTGGTCCCTGAAGGTGTTCCTCGTAACGAATTTGTTGTGCTTCCGGGTCTTCGCCGTTGTCTGATGCGGAGGCGGCTATGGAGACAACCATACCTATTTTCAATTGGGCTTCATCTGCTGCGGGTGAATCACCCACGGCAATTTCAGCACTTTCTGAACGGTAACGCTGGCCGTTTACATACACACTGCCAAAACCTGTGATCACACCTTCGCTGCCCACCGTCGTCGTGGTTGAGGTGTCGCCGTTATTCTTTCCAC
>JABXHG010000378.1 GCA_013393545.1 Alteromonadaceae bacterium
AGTAATTAACCAATGAGGTGACAAAATGAAAACCTTTATTAAGTGGTTTACTTACTCAACTATTATGGTGGCAGCTTTCTGCCACCATTCTCTACAAGCTAAAGAATATCAGGAGGAATTGGAAGGTACATGGCGTGGAGAGCTTGTGCTTCAAGAGGGTGCCAGTATTACTCTTGGCATTAATATCGATAACGGCCAGCTAACTCTCGACAGCCCGAACCAAGGTATATTTGACCACCAACCCACGAAGTTTTCAGTTAAGGATAATAAGGTAGAGTTCACCGATACAGGCTTAAATGCTAATTATCAGGGAGAACTGAAAGGCGGTCATTTAGAGGGGGCATTCACACAAGGTAAGAAGCGCAGTATTACCATGTATAAACTGACTCAGGATGACAAAGCACGCCTTACCTACGAAGCAACCTACAAAGCCGACTTGCCCGTCAACGAAAACTCGAGTTTACCATTGCAGGTGAACGTTGCAGTCATACACGGAGGGTATATTGCTACCTTAGACAGCCCGGCTCAGCAAAGCTTTGGTATACCTCTAACCGACGTCCATATTGATGACAACAAATTCAGCTTTAATTCACCAATGATCCAGGCCAGTTTTAGCGGCAAAAAAACAAAAGAAGGCTACGAAGGAACTTTCAAACAGGGGCAAGAATTTCCTCTCACCTTCAAAAAAGCCGATTCGGATGATAAACAGACAAGTGCCCCTGCTCCTAAGCTGGGAGAGCATGGCGCAGCGGTTGCCATCATTGAACAAGATGAAATCAAAACCCAGTTTTATGACGAACATGATCATAATACGCAATACGAAATTGGCTCAGTCACAAAGACCATGGTGGCGTATTTACTGGCCCATGCAGTAGTTAATGAGTCTACAACCCTTGATACTTCGGTCAGCGAGTTTTGGCCACAAGCACCTGATGCAGTGACACTGGGGCAACTTGCCACACACCACAGTGGGCTGCCCCGCCTTCCCGAAAATTTATTAAGCAAAGCCGACCAGACAGACCCGTACGCTCATTATGGTCAGTCAGAATTGGAAAGCGCTTTGGCTGAACTCGAGCCAAGCACTACCAATTACGAATATTCTAACTTCGGGTATGGCTTACTTGCGGAGTCGCTCGCTAAAAATGCGGAAAAGCCTTTCCCAGAGCTGTTAAATGACGTTGTGTTTGAAACTTTCAGTATGCCGGATACTTATGTGGCAGCCAGCAAAGAAAACACTCCAGAGTCCCTGTCAAAAGGACATAATGTCTTAGGCGACGTAGTACCTCACTGGCATTTTCAGTCTCTGGCCGGCGCCGGAGGTGTTGTTTCTACAATGAGTGATATGGCCAACTACACCAGAGCACTCATGCGAAAAAGTGCAAAAGGCGATACCACTGTCGAGCAATTACTTGTCCCTCAGAGAACCATCGAAGGCTGCTGCCAGCAAGCTTTAGGCTGGCTGATTAGCCAAGACAAGAACGGTAGAGCCTACGCCTGGCACAACGGGCAAACGGCCGGATTCAGCAGTTTTGTTGGCTTTTACCTTGATGGTTCAAGGGCTGTCATTATTCTGAACGCGCAATCAATACCTGTGAATGATCAAGCCATAAAATTACTAACGCAAAATACAGGCAACAACAAATAGTCCGGCTTTAAACTCAAACCACACCTTGTTCAAGCATAGCG
>JABXHG010000038.1 GCA_013393545.1 Alteromonadaceae bacterium
CAGAATGAGTCTTCATTTGTGCTTCTCCTTGTCTCGATATGTGTAAAATAGCAGGCTGGCATTTTTGCCAGCCTGCTAATAAGCATAGCAGTTATACTGATATTATTTCATTTATACTCTTAGCATGCTTATGGTGCCGTAGAATCAGGAAGTACAACCATCCCGGGAACCGGTATGGTCCGACTCAAACAAGGGTAGTAAAGCTCGTACCTGGAGAGTTTGCCCGTTTATTAATCAGGAATTATGAATGTTCAGTTTCTCGTGTAATGCTCTACTGAAGCGGACCTGGTGGTTTTTGGTGGCGGTTTGCGCCCTGATCGTTGTAACCGGTTGCTCAGAGCCGGCCGAGCCTCCCAGGGCTGCGCCCCCGTCAGTTTCTGTGGTGGAGGTTGCAAGCACAGAAGTACGGCCCTCGCGGGATTTTGTAGCACGTACAGCGGCATCCGCAAAGGCCGGGCTTACTCCCCGTATTGAAGCTGAAATCAAAGAAATTCATTTTCGTGAAGGCTCCCGGGTGAGTAAAGGCGAGGTTCTGGTCCGCCTGGAAGACACCCGTGCTAAAGCAAGTCTGCAACAGGCCAGAGCAGAACTGGCCGCGGCCAGAGCCGAAATCGATTCCTCTCGCAGGAATCTGAGGCGCGGTGAAGATGTTGCAGGTAAAGGTTATTTGTCCGATGCGGATCTGGACAAACTTAAGGATCGCTTCAGCGCTGCACAGAGCCGCCTGGAAACAGCAGAGGCGGCTTTGCAGAAAGCGGAGCTCAACCTGGAATACACAGAAATAAGGGCGCCGTTCGAAGGCTGGATTGGCCGGTTGAACTATGATGTGGGCTCGGTTGTCAGCCCGGCAAGCGGGCCGATTGCTGAAGTATTGGTAACAGACCCTATCTATGTAGAGTTCCAGGTGAATGAGTCTGATTATGTTGCATTTCGCCGTGCGGGCACCGAGGCCGGCGAGGATGTCGCCGATTCACTTTCCCTACGCCTGACCCTGCCAGATGGAAGCTTTTACGATGAGGGTGGCAGGGTGAGTTTTGCCGACGTGCAGACGGACGCAAGCACGGGCACAGTGGATATGCGCGCGGTATTTTCAAACCCGGATGCGGTTCTGCTTCCCGGGCTGTACGTCACACTGAGAATTGAGGGCCAGGCCGGCAATGCACAGGTTCTGGTGCCGCAGGCAGCGGTACAGGAAACCATTGAGGGCAAGTTTGTACTGGTTGTAAATGATGAACAGATGGTTTCCCAGCGGTTTATTAAAACCGGACTGCGTCTGGGGGCCATGCTCGCGACAGAGAGCGGCCTTGAAGCCGGGGAACGGGTAATTGTTGAGGGCCTTCAGAAGGTACGTTCCGGCGTAACCGTTAACCCTGTGGTAAAGCATATTAACCCGGAGACCGGAGTGCTGACTGATAATACAGGTGCAGCGAAAGAAGGTGGAGCTGAGCAATGATCAGCAGAACCTTCATTCACCGGCCCAGGTTTGCTTTTGTTATTTCCATCCTGATAACCCTCGCAGGTTTGTTGGCCCTGCAGGTGCTTCCAGTAAACATGTATCCGGATATGGCACCCCCGAAAATCCGGGTTATGGCGGTGCTTCCCGGAGGCAGTGCACAGATTGTAGAGGAGGCGGTTATCCGGCCCATTGAGCAGCAGCTTAATGGCGTTGAAGACATGATCTATATTGAGTCGACGGCTTCTGACGACGGTACAGCCATGATTACGCTGACGTTTGAAGGTGGCACGGATACCGATATTGCCCAGGTGAACGTACAGAACCGGGTAGCGCTGGCAGAACCCTTCCTGCCACAAGAAGTCCGGCGACAGGGGGTTACGGTCAGCAAGCAAACCGGCAACATGCTGATGGGGATCAACCTGATATCAGACCGGCCAGACCTGGATTCTGTCTTTCTGAGCAATTACGCCTCCAGCAACCTGGTTGAAACCCTGGGCCGGGTGCCGGGCGTTGCCTCTGCCGAGGTTATGGGGGCGAAAGATTACAGCATGCGCATCTGGCTTGATCCGCGGCGCATGGAATCCCTGGGGGTAACGGTTACGGAGGTGGTAGCGGCGCTTCAGGAGCAAAACCAGATAGTTGCAGCAGGCAAGCTGGGGCAGGCGCCGGTTCCCGATGGTCAGCAGTTTGTTTACAGCATACAAAGCCGGGAGCGGCTGACAGATCCGGACGAGTTTTCCCGGATGATTCTCCGGGCAAAGCCGGACGGGGGCTTTTTGCGCCTCAGCGATGTTGCTCGTATTGAGCTGGGTTCGCGGTCCTACACTTCCACGGCGCAACTGAACAACCAGGATACGGCGTTTGTGGTGATTTACCAGTTGCCAGATGCCAACGCACTGGAGGTTGCGAACAGAGTAAAAGAGACGGTTGATGAGTTTGCAAAAAGCTTTCCCGACGGTGTCTCACACAGTGTGTTGTTTGACTCTACGGAGTTTATCAGCCGGTCTATCGAAGAAGTGGTTTATACACTGATCCAGGCCGTGGCACTGGTCATACTGGTAGTTTTCCTGTTTTTGCAAAGCCTGCGCGCAACGCTGGTTCCGGCCATTGCCATACCCGTTTCCCTGATTGGCACGTTCGCCATTATGGCGGCTATGGGTTACTCGATAAATATCATTACCCTGTTCGGGCTGGTGCTTGCCATAGGTATCGTGGTGGATGACGCTATCGTTGTTGTTGAGAACGTAGAGCGTATCCTTGAGGAGGAAAAACTACCTATCAAGGAAGCGGTTGAAAAAGCCATGAGTCAGGTCACCGGGCCGATCATTGCAACCACCCTGGTCCTGCTGGCTGTGTTTGTGCCTGTGGCCTTTATGCCGGGTATAACGGGCAAATTGTATCAGCAGTTCTCCGTTACAATTTCGGTGGCGGTCATCATTTCATCGATCAACGCACTCACACTCAGTCCTGCGTTGTGTGCAACACTGCTTGGTCGCGGTAAAAGTACGATTGGGTGGATGCAGCCTGTTGAGCGGCTGATCTCTTTCAGCACAAAAGGCTATTCCGGGCTTGTATCAAGACTGCTTCGTAAGGGCATCCTGGTCGGTATTGCCCTTATTGCTTTGCTGGCTGTAAGTGCCGGGCTGTTTAAATCAGTACCGCTGGCATTTGTGCCGCCAGAAGATCAGGGGTTTCTGTTTGTTGATGTTCAGCTTCCCGTAGCTGCCTCCCAGGAACGCACCGATGTGGTGCTGGAGAAAGTTACCGACATGGTGCTTGAAGACCCGGCCGTCACGGATTTTATCACGGTTTCCGGCTTCTCTTTGATGGGAGGTGCAGGCTCTCATAATGGACTGGGTATTGTGGTGCTTAAAGACTGGTCCGAGCGGGAGCGCCCCGAGCTTGGTCTTGGGCAAGTCGTGCCACGTATGTATTCTGGCCTGGCCACCATTCCTGAGGCGCAGATCATGGTGTTTAATGCGCCACCCATTCCCGGGATTGGCGTTGCCGCTGGCTTCGATTACCGGCTGCAGGATAACCTGGGCCGCGATGTCTCTGAGCTTACTCAGGTAATGAACGGGCTGATCTTCGAGGCAAACCAGAGAGAAGAATTGTCGCGGGTATACAGTACCTATCGGGCAAATATCCCTCAGTATCTTCTGGAGGTAGACCGCAACAAGGCAAAAGCACTGGGCATCCAGCTATCAGACATTTTCTCCACGCTGCAGGCCCAGCTTGGTTCATTGTATATTAATGACTTTAGCCGTTTCGGCAAAAACTACCGGGTACAGATACAGGCAGAGGGTGAATTCCGGCAGGGGCCGGAGGACCTTTCCTATTACGCCGTTCGCAACCGGGATGGCGACATGGTGCCACTGTCCACTCTGGCTACGCTGAAACCGGTTCTGGGTCCCTCCAGTATCGCTCACTTTAACCTCAAGCGGTCGGTCACTGTTTCCGGTGAGGCCGCGCCAGGCTTTGCCAGTGGTGATGCCATCAAGGTTATGGAAGAGCTCTCGGAACAGCTGCCACAGGGCTATGAGTTCAGCTGGTCGGGACAGAGTCTGCAGGAGATAGAGGCGGGTAACCTGGCGATCGTGATCTTTATGCTGGCCATTGTGTTTGTGTACCTGTTCCTGGTTGCACAGTATGAGAGCTGGGCGTTGCCGGTTGCGGTTATAGGCGCCGTACCTATTGCTCTTTTCGGTGCGCTGGCAGGCCTGTGGCTCACGGGTCTTGCCAACAATATTTACGCCCAGGTGGGGTTGGTGTTGCTGATCGGGCTATCCACCAAAACGGCCATTCTGATTGTTGAGTTTGCCATGCAACTGCGTAAATCCGGAATGAGTGCCACTGAGGCAGCCAACAAAGCGGCAGTATTGCGGTTCAGGGCCGTATTGATGACGGCTCTGTCGTTTGTGCTTGGTGTTCTGCCGTTGGTGTTTGCCACCGGCGCCGGGGCCGGCAGCCGCGTCAGTCTGGGTGTTACTGTGCTGAGCGGCATGATTGCAGCGACCATTCTGGGAACGCTTCTGGTGCCCATCTTCTATAAGTGGGTTCAAACGGTTCGGGAACGAAGGAGTACCTGAGTTCGTTAACCTACTGGCCTCTTTATAACCGTTGCCATCGTCATTACGCCTGCCCCGGAGCCGGGGCGGGCGCAATGATCAGGTGGTTTATTTCAGCCCCATTTCCTCAATTCACCTTTCCCTCATTTTTAACTTCTTATTCTTTCCTTTCCCCTTCATCTGTCACTCTTCCCCACCCTTTTCTTTACTTCCCACTTCCTTCTTTTACTCCCACC
>JABXHG010000379.1 GCA_013393545.1 Alteromonadaceae bacterium
TTCATTGGGAGCCTAACGCGGAATTTTTTGAGGCCAACGAAGGCGACTACCTTAAGCTGATATTTGACAGTCCCGAGGACAAACCGAGCCTTAGGACGTTTACCGTTGCACGAGTCGAAGAAGGTCAAAAGCGACTAGCCATTGATTTCGCTGTTCATGATTATCCTGAGCACTCTCCGACTGCCAGCCAGGGCGGTTATGCTCATTGGTTTGCACACACTGCACGTCGTGGGAATACCATTGATGTTTACGGCCCCAACACTAAAAAGAGTGTAATTGGTAATTATGACAACACACTATTTGTTGTGGACGCTACTGCCATTCCTGCATTGGAAAGCGTGTTACGTCATCAACAGACCGCTGGCCACATCATCACCGTTAAGTGCAGTGACTCGCTGAACGAACGCCTAACACGATACGGGTTACCAGTAACGACCATTCACTCAACGAGCGCTTTGAGCGACCGAGCGAACAGTTTAGATATCGCATCCCTGAAGGGTGTGTGGTGTGCCGGTGAATATCAAATCATGCGAACCGTTCGTGCTTTAGTCTCGGAGAAGTTAAACGTGGAACGTCCGCAGCAGTACTTTAGTAGCTATTGGAAGCAAGGCATGACGGAAGACGGTCACAAGATTTTCAAACAGGCTCAAGAGGAGAGCTCGATATGAAAAACTGAATCAAACCGGGTTTGTCGGAGGCTAATAATCTTGAGAGAATTAGCCAATGAACAAAAGAATCACCTATTCACCGGAAGTCCGCGAACGTGCTGTTCGCATGGTTTTGACATCAGAGCATGAGCACTCGTCGCGATGGGCTGCTTTGGTATCGATTGCATCCAAAATTGGTTGTACCCCAGAGACATTAAGAGCCTGGGTCAACAAAATGGAAGTCGACTCAGGCAAGAAGCCCGGGGTCACCAGTGATGCCGCAGCCAGGATGAAAGAGCTCGAGCGAGAGAACAAAGAGCTCAAGCAAGCTAACGAGATCCTGAAAAAAGCTGCTGCATTTTTTGCGCAGGCGGAGCTCGACCGCAAACCGAAGAAATAGTCCAGTTTATTGATGCTCATCGGGCGTTATATGGTGTCGAGCCAATCTGTCGGGTCTTGAAGATTGCACCATCAACGTATTATCGCTGCAAGTCACTTGAAGCGGCGCCTGAGCGTCGCTGCCAGCGCTTTCATCAGGATGAAGCACTAAAACCGGAAATTCTGCGCGTATGGCAGGAAAATCGTAGTTGCTATGGCGTCAGAAAAGTGTGGAAACAGATGATGCGAGAAGGCTTTACGGTTGCCCGTTGCACGGTCGCCAGGTTGATGGCCGTTCAGGGCCTTCGTGGTGTGCGCCGAGGTCGTGGCTGTGTCACGACCATTCCCGATGACAGTGCGGATAAACCATTAGATTTGGTCAATCGTGAGTTTACTGCGCAGCGGCCGAATCAACTGTGGGTCGCTGATATTACCTACGTCGCGACCTGGTCAGGTTTTGTGTATGTCGCCTTTGTCACTGATGTTTTCTCGCGCAAGATTGTCGGTTGGCGTGTAATGAAATCGATGCAGACACAGTTAATTCTGGATGCCTTAGAGCAAGCATTATGGTCACGAGGAAAACCGAAAGGCGTTATTCACCACAGTGACCGCGGTAGCCAGTATGTGTCTATCCGTTATTCAGAGCGACTGTCAGAAGCGGG
>JABXHG010000380.1 GCA_013393545.1 Alteromonadaceae bacterium
CGAATATCACCGTTCAGCAGCGGCGTAAACCACTGCTCCTGCTGCGGGTAATCGCCAAAGTGATACCGCACTTCCATATTGCCGGTGTCAGGCGAATTGCAGTTAAATATCTCCGGTGCCAGCAGGCTGCGGCCCATGCGCTCAGCAAGTGGTGCGTATTCCAGCGTGCTTAGTCCGGCGCCCAACTTTTCGTCCGGCAAAAATAAGTTCCAGAGCCCCTGCTCTTTCGCCAGTTTTTTAAGCTCAGCCACCCTCGGTGGAACCTGCCAGTCACGCCAGTTGGGCGAGCTATTCAACCGCTAATTCTCTTTTTGATACTGTCCTTCATACGTTTCAATAAATTCCACCATATAGGTCTCAAGCCGCCCCATTTAATCTTTTGTTTTCGCACTGTAGTAAATGTCCATAACCCCCATTCCTCACGAGTTGTTAATTACATTGTAGACTTGAACCTGTTGGTGGTACAACCAGAGTTGAGGGCAAAGCGTTTAATAAAACCAACCTGTCCGAAACGACACGCCCACGACAACGAATAGGATGGAAATAACCGTAACTGACACAATGTGCCACGCCATTACCTTTAGGTTTGCTGGCGAAAGGTTAGGTATGACACGGAACCTTGCGCTAATAGCAAAACCAACCGTCAAGGCAAGCAAAGCGAGTTTAGCCATTATTGGATAAGCAACAGAGTTACTGATATTAAACCACTGGCTGAAATCTGGTAGTAGCCTGTGCGCTAAAATTACGCCTGTAATTATTTGAATGATGAGTGCGGGCATACCAATTTTTTCATAGACAGATTCAAAGCTCAGCAGTAACGCAGGTGAACGCTCTTTCAAAACTTTGGGCAACACGACTACTGACAGGACAATATGTCCGCCTGTCCAGATGGTTGCTGCGAGAATGTGGAGTAGTAAAAGTAGACCGTACATTGACACCTCTTAGGTAACGCCAGCAACAGCGGAACGCTTGGAGCGAGGCTCTAGCCTTGTTCAATCACTAAATTAGCAGTGTCATACCCGAATTACCATGGAGTACCTCTTCAAAGGTATACTGCTACTTAAAAGAGCGTTTTAGCTTAACTCTGCCACTACATGGACTCGATCCACTCCAAAGGATTTTGTACTTCTAATCGAAGTTCCATTTCAAATTTTATTAGTTTCATTACGCTCCGTTCGCTGATCAGTTTAATTATCACCAATTAAACCACTCTATTACATCAATAGAACAACCCGGACATAAAACATCTAGCTAAACTCAAAATACCTATTGGAGCCAGCCCTTACCAAACAGCGTCGCTCTGAGGTAGAATACCCGCTCTTATCACTATTAAGTTGCACATTGATACATGACTTTTTCTGAACTCGGACTTTGCCCTGAAATTCTTGCCGCCCTGTCACGCCAGGGTTATACCGAACCAACGCCCATTCAAGCGCAAGCAATTCCGCCTGTACTCGCGGGTAACGACGTTATGGCTGCGGCACAAACAGGCACGGGTAAAACGGCAGGCTTTACCTTACCGATTTTAGAAAGGCTCAAAGACAACGAGCGCGCCAAATCAAACACAGCACGAGTTCTTATTTTAACGCCCACTCGCGAGCTAGCCGCTCAGGTAGGTGAAAGCGTTTCGACCTACGGTGCCGGTTTGCCTTTAAAT
>JABXHG010000381.1 GCA_013393545.1 Alteromonadaceae bacterium
GTAATAACCGTTGGCAGGCCATAGGTTCTATGCCAAGCTCTGACTAAATGATCACTACTGGCTTTCGACGCGCTGTAAGGCGAGCTTGGCTTGTAAGCGGTGGTTTCTGTAAATAGTGGCAATTCGCCTTCTTGTTCATCCGGATGGGGCAAGTCACCATATACTTCGTCAGTAGAAATGTGGTGAAACTTAAAGGCTTGTTTTTTAGTTTCGGGTAAACTCTGCCAATATGTTTTTGCGCACTCTAATAACGTATATGTACCCATTATGTTCGTTTGCATGAACTCACCGGGACCATCTATAGAACGATCAACGTGTGATTCGGCGGCTAAATGCATCAACAGGTCAGGTTGATGGTGTTCGAGAACACGCTTTATTTCGTTAGCATCGCAAATATCGACTTGCTCGAACGCGTAACGTTCATTTTTACTAACAAAAGCTAAGCTTTCCAAGTTGCCAGCGTACGTAAGCTTATCTACATTAACAACTGAATGGTCAGTATCTTTGATTATATGTCGGATAACGGCTGAGCCTATGAAGCCAGCGCCACCTGTTACTAGTATTTTCATAGTATTCTGTGAGTTCCTTTAGGGACCTCACCTGACGTTCACGTCAGGCTGCGTCTTAATCTTTTCTGAATATATTTTTGACCAACACAAGACCAATACTTAAAAAACCACCTAAAAAAGTACCAATGATGCATATTAGTGCTCGTGAAGGCTTTGCTTTCTGCTCAGGCACAACAGCGGGGTCTAATACCTGAAAAATATACTCCGGCCGCACATTAGCTAGCATAATAGTCTGAGTTTGTTTTTCTATAAGCTGATAAAACACCTGTTGCATATTGCTAAGCGATGTTTTTTCAAGCTCACTATCTAAGTATTCTAAACTGCGCTGGGCCTCTTCAATGTCTCGCTCACGCATGTGATTATTAACATCAGTGACTAACCACTCAGCCCATTGTTGAGCTATTTCTGGTGACTGATGATTAACTGAAACAGTGACTAAGCCTGTTTCCGGATCTCTATCAACCAAAAGCACTTCGTTTCTGAATACTTCTACATATTCCCAGCTAGTCGGTTCAGGTTGCTTAGGTGGTTCTACTTCACGCACCCATTGTTTCGTTTCTGGATTATATAATTCGCTGTTATACTTTAATCCACCCTGGGGAGTCCACCCTTCAGCAGCCATTAACTCAGGTAAAATATCGTAAGTTTTTACAAACTCAGTTAAAAACGCCCGGGACTGCAGCACTTCAATAGCCATTGTGGTTTTATCAGTACCCTGCGGGCCCAAATTAACACCTGCCAAGGTCGCCAGGCCTCCGAGCTGACCGGCCATCTGCGATAACCCACCACCACTGGCTTCTTCCGTTGGTGCTAAAGTGACTTCTGACTTATAAATGTTGGGCAGGCTTAGAGAATAAAACACCGAGCCTACTGCAAATACAAAAGTAATGGCGAGAATCCACCATTTTCCCTGCCAAATAATGTTAAATTCGACAGTAAAAAGCAACAAAGCGCAACGGATGCCCTGCGTGCCGGCCTGGAAGCTTACGACCGCCGGCACGGTTTCCGCGGAGAAATCGGGCGCTTTGAAGCCAGTGACCTGTCTGCCGCAGAGCT
>JABXHG010000382.1 GCA_013393545.1 Alteromonadaceae bacterium
TTTGAATGCTTGTTCAGTTAGGTACTTGTGATAAGAGTGATGGGTAGGGAAGTGAAGTGAAGTAGCCTCAAGTTTACGACAGGAACGATATCTAACCTGACAAGAATGTCAGGCTACAAGCTTATATCAGCGATATCATCGGCACACGCTTGCAACTGCAGCGTGCGAGCTTGGATGTGCTCAATTAGCCGGGCGATATAGTCTTTTTCTTCTGTTGAAATAAGCTGTTGTTGCTCAAGCTCTTTCGATAGGCTTTGTGTGCCGATTACCTGTAGAACCTTAGCCGATAATTCACGTAGTGACTCGACCACAAGCTGGCGTTTTAGACCACAACTCTCTGCAAAGTCAGCAAGCTGGTAAGCCTGTATATGATCAGGCTCAAATTCATCACCTACAGCCATGGCCAGAGCCTGTTTAAACTGAGGAAACATGGCGACGTTAACTAAGTCGTAGCTTGGCGTGAAATCACAACGGTTACGTCCCCAGAAAAAAATGATACGTTTTTAGCGTGGCTGTCGTAGTTACTGATCATCAGGTTAAATAGCTGCCACCGCAAAAGTTGCATGGTGTTTTGTGCAGGACTGGATGAGGCCAGGCAAAAGCTAAAAAGTTGTGGGAGGCTGGCACCATCGCGAATATGTTTCACGTCGCGACTGTCACCGAAATTGCGTTCGTACTTATAGTCGCGGGGAAGATCCAGTGCCTGGCAGCCGTCTATAACGTGGCGGCGCAATACTTTCTCCGCTTTAGCGTGGTAACGTCGGTCAAAGCGTTTCACCAGGAGCGCCGGGAATTGCTCAAAGCGTTTAAATTCGGTTTCTGCAGTCGGTAAGCCCGAAAGTTTAGCCAGCTGCATGCAAATGAACTCGTTGAGTACCAGATGTGGCAAATTGGCTTTTTCAAACTTGAGAATGTGGGTTGAAGATAACGTCCCATCGCCAAAGCCAATTTGGCCGTCAGGGCTAATATAAACATTAAGTTTGTCCTGCACACCGGCAACACTCAAGCGGGGTTTGTCGTCCCAGTGCAGTAATCCAAAATCTTCTTTTTGCTCAAGCCGCCGTGGGGAAGCCGTTTTCCTTCCAGTGTTTTTGGTACTCTATGACAGGCAGTTTGGTCGCTTCACTAAGACCGATATGACCAATGACGTTTTCGCCGTAGCGGATATTAACGGAATGCAGCATTTACACCCACTCCTCGGTTGAAGCGTCTGCCTTTGCTGTTAATTGGATACCCAGACCTTGTAGCACAGAAAAAGTTGCCGCCAGAGTGGTGTTGGGGTTGCCTCGCTCAAGGCGCGACAAGGTATTGATTCCAACGCCGCACAGTGCCGCGCAGTCACGAAGCTTAAGCTTCATTCCCGTACGCTTAGCTTTGATAAGCTGACCTAATAATTCTGGACTGGCAATTGCAGATACATTGGGAGCCTCTGTTGCTTTAACGCGTTTAGGCATACCATCTCCTTTTATTCACCGATTTAAGTGATTATAGGTAGGTTTTGGCTTTTATCAATATAAATTAACTGGTATCGGGTATTAATTGGTTTTGGTGAAGTAAAAATTATAAATTATTTAGTATCGGTGATTT
>JABXHG010000383.1 GCA_013393545.1 Alteromonadaceae bacterium
GTTTTCGCATCGCATTTACTCGCTGTCATTGTCAGTCTAGCCAAGAGTATACAATATACGGATAGGGCTATATGTGGATAAAGCTAATATCAATTATCACACTACTTTTCGGCTTGCTGTTGTCGGGGTGTGCTGTGCATAACATGGCGTCTAACATGGGGAATGATCGTAGCATGCCGGATAATGTCGGTAACAGCCAAGTTGTTTATCAACAACAAGGAATAATGCTGCTGTTCATTGACGAGCAACATTTCAGTCGATTAGCGCAAAAAAATCCCGAGCGATTGCAGCAGTCGATTAGTGCGCTGAAAACCGCTGCTGGTGTATCTGAACAATTCGATTACTTCATCAAGCAATTCTTAAACAGCCGCGTGTTTTATGGTGACCGTTGGCCTGATTACATGGCGAGTAGCTTACGCTTTTATGTGGAAGGCGATGGTTTTGATACGCCTGGCTTTATGACTAAGTATCACGTATTGACGAGCGATAATCACAACGTCTACCGTGGCTTCAATTACTCAAAAGGTGATCATGCCCTGACAATCAGTCTAGCCGATGAGATATATACAGATGAGCTCGAGTTTATCTTACCGCTACCCAACACTAAACATAAAAAAACGCGCCCCGATATCATCTTTAAGCTACCAGCAGACGCGGTTACGAAAAGCCTGAGCCGAGGGTCAGATTGATTCTAACCCTGTTCTTCTATTTTTGCCTAACTGTCACGTAACCCCACGATACGAATAAAAATGGGCAAGGCAAAGAATAAATAGCTAAAGGCATTAAGTTCCCTGTATTCACAAATCCTTCATCGATTCTTCACAAAAATTCTTGTCTGCTTTTGAGGTTTCCCGGCTCTTTATAGGTGTCCCTGTTTTTTGGACTGAACGTTTTTCGTCAACCTATAACGGAACCAACATGAACCACTCATTTAGAAAAACAGTTTTAGCGACAGCCATCGTCAGTGCTTTTGGTTATTCAAATACGGTACTAGCTCAGGAGCAGGCCGTAGATGAAGAAGCAATGGAAGTCATTGAAGTGACTTCGTTCAGAAGCTCATTAATTAAAGCCAAAGACTTTAAGCGCGAAGCGATTATTTCTCGTGATTCAATCCTTGCGGAAGACATTGCCGATTTTCCTGATTGAAACCTTGCCGATTCATTGGAACGCGGTCCGGGCATTAGCATGACGGGTGAAGGTGGTGAAGGGCGTCAAATTTCATTGCGTGGATTAGGTCCTGATTGCACCCGCGTTCAGGTCAATGGTATGGAGGCCATGGGCACATCAGCGTCGCCTATGGATGCCAAAGGCGGAGCGAGCCGGACGCGTAGCTTTGACTTTAATGTTTTTGCTTCTGAATTGTTCAATCGCATTGATGTGAACAAAACCTATTCTGCCAACCAGGAAGAAGGGGGGATCGGCGGTACTGTTGGTCTTTACACAGCTAAGCCTTTTGACTATGACGGTGCTAAAAGTGCAATTTCGTTAAAAGGTGGTTACAACGACAATAGCGAAGAGACAGACCCGCGCTTTGCCGGTTTAATTTCTAATACCTGGGGTAACTTTGGTGCAC
>JABXHG010000384.1 GCA_013393545.1 Alteromonadaceae bacterium
ATGAAGATAATACACAGAGGCAGAATAAACTTTGCCCACTGAATCCAGGTCACTTGTGCCGTGGCTAGATACGCCAATAAGGTGCCTGACGTTGAGGTGATCATGTTGGTGATGCCATTGCCGAATAGAAACGCCAATACAGTAGTTTGTGGACCCACACCAGCAAGTTGTCCCAACGGACCCAGAATAGGCATGGATACAGCCGCTTGTCAGGACCTTCCACCTCAATGGCCGGAGCTATATCGCTGATGGACAACTGCTTTACCTTAGATGCGGGTGCAGCAAATTTCTGGTGCCAGGCGATAAGTTGTTCGGTTGAGTGAATATAAACTACTTTACCTAGTTTTGCCCAACCGTGAGCAGCTCAGCACATAGGGCAGTGCTCTCCAGATGTATAACATTACGGTGCTACGGCGTTGTTCCAAAGTCAGGTTTTTCGCTGCCCAGAGGGCCAGTTCTATTTCAGGGTGGTAAGTTTTATCGACTGTATTCACCCTGTTGCGATCTTCTTTGAGAAACATCCCTTCAGAATCCACTAAAACCGATCCGAAAGGAGTATCGCCAGCATTAAGAGCCTCTTCTGCTAACTCGATGCAAATACTTGTTAGAGGCCACAATTTTATCTCCGCGTTGATATTATCGAAAACTGTCGGGCAAAGGTACCGCTTTACGTGCTTTTAAATCAAATAGAACAGAGGTTGCAACATTTTCTGCGGCGACCTCTCCCGAGTCACTTAAGTAAAACGTTTGTTTATAGCGAATGGATTTGTTTCCTAGTTTTTCAACTTCGCAGTCAATATGAACTAAAGCTCCGACCGGAACTTCGGAAAGATAATCAATTTCATGTCGCACGTCAGCCCAGCCCAGCTGTTGCTCACGTGCCTGCAGCGCGTTATGTCCTAACGTCCGCATAAAATGCTGCATAGCGTCATCAAACATACCGACATAATGGCGCGTATTCAAATGCCCCATTTCATCACACAACCAGGGGTGTACAACCCCCTGGTAAGTGGTCACTGGCTTATTTGGCATTACCGTCTTCCTCAATTATGGCTTTAATCCGCTTCCATGCATCCAGTGTCGCTTCTTCGTCGTAGACACTACCGGCTTCAATGTTGGCCTGATTCGGATCGGAATGATCAAAGGTATGGGTTGCGCCCGGGTACAACACGTATTCGAAGTCACCGGCATTTGCAGGCTGCTCGTAGTTATCGCACACGGTATGGTCGATATAGCGGTCGTTACTGCCCAGTAACATCAACGAGTCGATATCAACAGTCCACTCTCCGCGACACGTGCCATAAAACATAAACGTGCCTTTGATCACCTCTTCGTAATCAGTAGAAGGCCACTGCGCTAAGCTTAATGGCGCTTCTTTTGCGCTCAACTGACGCAAAAACGTCCAGATCGTGCCGGCGCCGTGCGAAAACCCGGTCAGATACACGTTGTTTTCATCAAACGCATCGCGTTCCGACAACGACTCAATGGTCGCAACGATATCCGCTGAACGCTCCCAAGGCGTCATTTTTTGGAAATTAC
>JABXHG010000385.1 GCA_013393545.1 Alteromonadaceae bacterium
AAAGCAATTGGGACAAAACACCTAAAGGTAGCGGTGCCTGCGTATATTCTCTTACGCTGCGCCGAGACTCAATACACTCAACCAATGGCTCAGAGCCTTGTAATTCGGGCGTTGGTAGCTCGATGACAGGCTTCCATTACGGGCACTCTGACAATGTCATCGTGCACAACGGTCTGTGTGTTAACCGATTATCCAATTGATTTGAAAGTCGATTTAAACACATTAACCGTCGATAGTGACCGTGCTTTTGAGTTTAATCAGGCAATGGGGAAAGTGCCCAGAGAATATCCCGAGAGCAATGTCAAACAGGCAACCTGGGCAAATTCTGAACAGACTGTCCAATTAATTCTAGAACGCGAAGGGCAGTGGAAAGACCCATCTTTGTTCATACACTCGGACGACAAGTCGTTAACCGATGTAGCCTATGGGTCGCCTAAAGTTGCTGTGGACGGCAATAAGCTCACGGCAACCTTTGGTGTCAGTCATTGGTTAGAGCTGCCCGACTTAACGGACGCCAGTTTAACCGCAACCGTTACCGACGAGAATTTCGCCGGCGAGTACGTGGTCGATTTGAAAGCAGGTGCCGTGTCCCCTGTCGCAACTGATGCACCAGCTCTTTGGGCTATCCTATTAATGGCGTTAGTTGGCGGACTCATTCTGAACATTATGCCGTGTGTTTTACCTGTTTTGGGTATGAAGGTGCAAAGCTTAATGATGTCCGGCGGGACTGAACCTTCGGTTATCAGAAAGCAATTCCTGGCGTCGTCTTTAGGTATAGTCAGCTCGTTCCTAATTATTGCGGCAGGGCTTATGATACTGCGCTGGTCCGGCGGCTCTGTCGGTTGGGGAATTCAATTTCAAAACCCTTATTTTATAGCGGCTCTGGTTGCAATTACGTGGTTATTTGCGCTGAACCTTATGGGTGCCTTCGAATTTAGATTACCCTCATCGATCAGCACAAGCGCAGCCACCGCAGGCGACAACAGCTATAAAGGCAACTTCCTGCAGGGAATGCTGGCGACTGTGCTCGCAACCCCTTGTACGGCGCCATTTTTAGGCACAGCCGTGGCTTTTGCACTAGCTGCTGAGTCATTTGTTATTTTGCTTATTTTCGACGCATTAGGCGTTGGTATGGCACTTCCCTGGTTATTAATGGCTATTTTCCCAAGCGCGGCAAAACTACTGCCTAAGCCGGGCCGTTGGATGCAATGGGTGAAGCCAATATTTTCAATAATGATGCTAGCCACCACGATTTGGCTGTTAACTCTGTTACAAAACTTTATCAGTAGCGAAGTTTTCATCATTGTTGCTGTAGCGCTGTTTGTACTAACCGCCACTGTTATCGGCAAGACTCACGGACGAAAAGCGCTTTTCCTGTCTTTCGGTGGTTTTTTGGTGGCGCTCGCCATTGTTGGCATTACGCTAATGCTAACCGCCGACAAATGGGTCAATAAGCTGCCAGAAGATCACCAGTGGCAACCTCTGGCTCAAGACGAAATTCACAAAGCGGTTGCCGAAGGGCAG
>JABXHG010000386.1 GCA_013393545.1 Alteromonadaceae bacterium
TTCTTTTTATATTCAAACATTGGTGTTCTCTCCTGTTGTTTCATCAACTTGATAGCGTTTACAGAGCAGGATGTCAATGAAGAGACGACGGCAAGGGTGATTGCTACGCCCAAGCGTCTATGGCCTGCAACACAAGCTTAGCAGCAATAAAATACATTAAAGCCGCAATCAATGAGTTGATAATGCGCCACGCTTTTGGCTTGTTCAAAACATTAGCCAGTCTCTTAGCCACAAAAACTAAACTATAGAACCATGTCGCAGACGCTAATAACGCACCGCATACAAACCAGGGCTTAAGATGAGTTTCTAAACTTGCCGTGACGCCACCCACTAGAAGCACAGTGTCGATATACACGTGCGGATTCAAGAACGTCATAGCAAAAGCCATTGTTAAAGCCGCTTTTAGGCTCTTATTTCCGTTTTCGGTATTGGAGATAGCTAGCCTGCTAGTGCCTAAAAAGGCCTCTTTTGCGGCTAAGCTACCATACCAAATTAAGAATAACGCACCCGCTAAACTCAATAAAGCCCCCAAATACTGTCGATAGAAAACAGCG
This sequence comes from Alteromonadaceae bacterium, assembly GCA_013393545.1. Next base: position 555 of record JABXHG010000386.1, read on the forward strand.
CACCAATGCCAAATACGCCGGCGCCAATTAGCAGAATATCGCCAACAAAACACACCGTCGCTGCTGCGAACGGATGGTTATTATGCAGCCCGGTTTTTAATAAAAAGGCGTTCTGGCTGCCAATGGCAACAATTAGGCCACCAGAAATAACGGCGCCCATGAAAAAGGTACTGATAAACTCAAGCATATTTGCCTCTGACATTGACCTAATCTAAGAAAAGGGAAGATAATGAAGTAATCGAAAGTATATTTTAATGCAACTAAAAGTCAATATAATGACCGAAAAGAAGAACAATAACATTAATGAAGCCATTGCCTTGCGAGTCAGTACCTTTCGTAAAGAACACGGACTTTCTCTGGACGGACTCGCACAACGTGCAGATATCAGCAAAGGCATGGTAGTACAAATTGAGAAAGGCTCCGCAAACCCGAGTATTGGCATACTCTGTAAGTTAGCCAATGCACTGGGAGTGTCTGTTGCAGATATCGTTGAAGTGTCGTCCGATAAACCTAATGTCTCGATCAATAAACCCAGTGATATTCCTACCTTATGGCATGGTGAGAAGGGTGGCACAGCTCGTTTACTGGCAGGAACAAAGGGTTCGGTTATGGTTGAGCTATGGCAGTGGAAAATGCTGCCGGGGGAAGCCTTTATCTCCGACGCTCATTCTAAAGATACCATTGAGCTCATTCATGTAGAGCAGGGAACTTTGACAGTTAAGGTTGGAGAAGAAAAATACGGTCTCAACAAAGGCGAAGCAATGACCGCGCGAATGGATGTCCTGCACAGTTATTCAAACACATCGAGGGCCGCCGTTCAGTTCACTATGACGGTCTATGAAAAAGCGGTTTATTAAACAGCAAGCTAAATGGCGTATGGTAAAC
>JABXHG010000387.1 GCA_013393545.1 Alteromonadaceae bacterium
TATCGGACGCTCAAGTGCCCATGCAGCCCTTTCCTCTGCCGCTTCAAGAATCGAAGATGTAGACATATGCGATGTACAGCGAGCCTACCCCAATCGCGAAATTGACACCGACGCCGAGGTACATCGCTTACTGGAAGTAGAGCGAATTGTCCTGCAGTACCCTATGCAGTGGTACGCTACCCCACCGATATTAAAAGCATGGCTGGACGCCGTGTTAACGCGACTTTTCTACATTAACTACGAGTCGGAGGGGCGCAGACTAGCAGGTACGCCAATAATGGTCTCGGTTACCGCCGGCAATACGCCTGATGCTTATAGCGAGGGCGGACGTAATATGTTCACCATGCTTGAGCTACTTGCTCCAATGCGAGCTACAGCCCATCGCTGTAACCTGACCTGGCACAGACCCTTTATCGTGTACCGTGCTAATCAGCTATCTCCGAGTGAGCTCAAAGTGGAAGGACTCCGCTACACAAAGGTATTAAAATCCTGGATTTCATCATCCGCGCCGCAGAAGGCTTAATATTATTAAATAGAAGTTGCGATACCCTCTTTTTGAAAGAGGTGTTGTAGCGTTTCGATTACATGTTTTACAACCAAATCGCTATCTCTTCGTGCATGCCAGGCTAAATGCAGACTGAAGCCTGGCACCGCGATGGGCGGCTCAAAAATAGCCAGCCCCTGGGGGTCAGAAAGACAATTCATGGGCGTGGTCGCAATCATATCGGTGGCTTTAATCAAGGGGTCGATCATAGTGAAATTGGGTACAACAGCACCAACATGGCGAACTTTTCCTTGTTGAGCTAGTACTTCTTCCACGGACCCGCGTGCATTCCCCTCCCCGGAAACAACGATATGTGGCCAGGCCAACCATTCGTCCGCGTTAAACTTCTGCGCGGCAGGATGCGAGGCTCGCATGGCCACAACATAGCTTTCATATTCAATTTCTTGCCGGTAAAATTTTGGAGGCAACGCAGGAAAGGTTGAAATTGCAATGTCAGCCTCGCCATTCTCAAGACGATGAAGTGCGTCCATACTGCTGCGCCATGGCAATAACGATAAATTCACTTTTGGCGCACTGGTACTTAATTTAGTTAAAAGATGGGTCATGACGATAAGTCCTGGTTGATCCGCCATTATTAAGCGAACCGTTTGCCGAACTTGCGTCAATTCAGCTTTAGGTATCTCCACAACAGCCGTTATGGCAAGCAAAGCCTGGGACAGCGGCTCTTTTAACGACTGTGCTTTAGCCGTTAATCGCATCTCACCGGCAACGCGCTCTAATAATGGATCATCAAAAATATGTCGACACCTGTCTAGAGCATTACTCGTTGCTGGTTGCGACAAAGCAAGACGTCGAGCTGCCCGCGTTACATGTTGCTCTTCTAGCAGAGCATGCAAAATTACCAGCAGGTTAAGATCCAAAGAGCGAAGATTGACCATATCAATTACCAAGGTTAAAAGAGACTGAATCGAACCGGTAAATTCGGAG
>JABXHG010000388.1 GCA_013393545.1 Alteromonadaceae bacterium
ACTCCAGTGCCTGACATGGTGCCCAGCGTACTTAAATGTGTTTATCCGCGGCGCGCAGCGTACTCACTGCCCGCGAAAACCAGTACCGCACCAAGGCCACCAAAGATGCTCCATGGCTTCTTCACACCCTGCTTGCGCAATGCCTTTGCCAGCTTGCGCAAACCCAGAACCTTCAGCACACCGGCAACGCTAAGACCAGCGATAAGCTGCGACAACGGGAAGGTTGATTCTTCCGGCGGCTGCGGGCTGTGCTCTTCATCCTCATCAATCGCGTTGAGGTAACCCACCAAACCAGTAAAGGACGCCAAGGTCAAAATGTAGGTGGTGGCAAGCAGCTTCGGGTTCTTGATGTAATCCGGAAATGACAACGCCGCACCCACAAAACCAGCCTGCACGACACGTCCCGCCAAAGTGTCATCGAGTGCGTAATTATCTACTTCATTATCTACATCGTCATTAACCGTGCTGCTAATGGCATCGGGGTTCACAGAATTGTTTGTCATGACGCCCCAGAATACCTATTATTCAAGAGCTTCAGGGCTATCTCCACCCAATTCAAGCACTTTGCCGAACTGTCCTGCCCTCACCCCACGTTTCAGAGAGCGGCAACGTAGGTTCCTTAACTTTGAATGATTGAGAACATAACGCTATTGAAGTAGGTTTCATGAGTCGACCCTCGAACGACCTAAGTATTAAGAAAACCACGCAATCAGCTCGGCTCTGGATGAACAATTACTCTTTTCCAGCAACGACGACACAACCGCCTTAATATAAGACTCTGAGAAGTGCAATGTTTTCGCGATTTCTCTATTACTCTTTCCTCGGCGAACCAATTTTATTACGGACTTCTCGCTCGAAGTCATTGGGGTGCTTTCTTTCCCTTCCCGTGTCTGGTTCCAGGAAATGTGAGACACAAGCCTTTTAACGCACTGAGGTGAAAGGCTCGTTCCGCCCCTTAATGCGTTATGAATTGCTTGAATGATAGTCCTTGGTGGATGTCCTTTAATAACGTAACCAGCAGCGCCATTTGCCAAAGCCGTCATCATTGTCTCATCTGTGTCAAACGCAGTCATGGCGATAAAGACTGGCGGTGAATCGAGCTCTTTTATGTAGCTCAAGAGCTCTAACCCGTTCATTCCAGGCATGTGAATATCAGAAAGAACAATGTCGCAAGTGTTGTCTTCTAGCCACGCCCGCGCACTACGTCCATTGTTTGTAGTTGTAACTACTTCTAATTCTGGGTCAATTCGGAAGTACTTGGGAAGTAATTCACGAACCGATTCTTCATCGTCTACGAGCAGGATGGAAATACTCATCTTTTACACCCAATTTAGATCTAATCATTGCCACACCCAAGCCATACTTCTATGAACCAACATGCATAAAACCGATTGATGATCCCCCGCTCCCATGTCTATTAGTATGAAAAAGGGGAAATCTAACGCCTGTTCCGAAAAATAGAGTAGAAACGATTTCCCTACGG
>JABXHG010000039.1 GCA_013393545.1 Alteromonadaceae bacterium
AGGGGATGTTGACCCGGCTTCGGCCCACTTCAATAGTTACTTCAAAATCTCTCATGATCAGTCCCAGCTGGTTCTCCAGATAGCGCCGGAAAGCCTCTGGCTGAGTCACGGTCATGCTGTAAACGCCGGGTTCCTGGAGCCGCGCATAGGCACGTATGCTACTGGGTGCTTCACCCTGAACACGATAAGTCAGGCGCAGCTCCGGGTAACAAAAGTTACAGTGGGAATCCGGTGGCAGCTGACGGTCCGCAAGATACTGTTTCAGTGCGGCGCGCAGTGAACGGGTGGCTTGTTCGTAAAGCTCAGCAAGACGATCAACCGCTGCTTCTGCAGTGGTCACTTCAATAAAGTCATCAGCAAAAGATGTGGTCACAACAGGCCTCAGAGTTGTTTAGAAGTTTTAAAGTACTAAATGCAACTAGACTGCACAAAGGATTGTATGAGTCGCTCACTACATTCTAACCCTTAAAACCATAGCACTAAGGAGTCATCAAAATGTATAACCCGGCAGATTTCACACTCGATAACCAAGTGGCGGTTGTTACCGGAGCGGGCGCCGGAATAGGTCGCGCCATCGCTGAGACATTCGCTGCAGCAGGGGCCGCGGTTATGGTCAGTGATCTTGATTCAGACACTGCCAATACCGTCGTAAAAGAGATTGAAGCCAGGGGCGGCAAAGCTGCTGGCATGGCATGTGATGTGACCAGGGAGGATGACCTGGTCACGCTGGTCAGCCAGACTGTGCAAACATTCGGGAAGCTGACCCTCCTGGTCGGCAATGCCGGGGGTGGCGGACCAAAACCGTTTGATATGCCGATGGAGGAGTTTCGCTGGGCCTATGAGCTGAATGTTTTTTCGCTGTTTCGTTTGGCGCAACTTGCTGCACCTGAGATGGAAAAGGCCGGAGGAGGTTCGATTCTCGCTGTTACTTCGATGGCTGCCGAGAACAAGAATCAGCGCATGGCATCCTATGGTTCCTCAAAGGCAGCGACCAGTCATCTTGTACGCAATATTGCCTTTGATCTGGGTCCAAAGGGAATCCGTGTGAACGGTGTTGCACCCGGTGCTACACGCACCGATGCACTTAAATCTGTGCTGAACGACGACATTGAGAGGAAGATGTTGGCGCACACACCCATTAAACGTCTGGGCGAGCCTGAGGATATGGCTAACGCCGCGCTGTTTCTCTGTTCGCCCGCTGCAAGCTGGGTCAGCGGTCAGATACTGACTGTCTCCGGTGGTGGTGTGCAGGAGTTGGACTGATCTGAACTACACTCCCTATTCTGAAACAGACTGTTTGAAATGCATCGGAAAGACAATAAGGACAATACAATGAAGTCCATTATGAGCGCCGGTCTCGCCCTATCTTTAGTCTTGGCAGGGAGCGTTATGGCGCAGGAACAAGCCCCGCTTTCGGCGCAGGAATCTGCTCCTGATACTCTTGGTTGGATGCAGGGTTTTCCGCCAATGGCGGACAAGACGATTCGTTTCACAGACCCCGACTTTTTCACCTTTCCCAAGCTGCGCTGGACGGTCTGTCATTTTCGCGAATTGATGCCGACCGTTGCGGTTCGTAACGGTACGGAAGGGGCTCGCGAACTGCCGGTTGATCTTGATGCCGGCCTGGATGCAGTCGAGTTTGTGCCGCTGGGTGGGGATGAGCCGATGACCTGGGATGCCGCCTTCGATGCCAACTACACAGACGGCATTCTGGTTATGCACAAGGGGCGCATTGTCTATGAGCGTTATGATGGATGCCTGGATGAAAATACGCTGCACGGAGTCATGTCGGTCAGCAAGTCAATCACCGGCCTGCTCGGCGAAGTGCTGGTGGCAGAAGGCAAACTCGATGAAGATGCCAAAGTTGCTACTCTGATTCCCGAATTGAAAGACAGCGCATTCGGCGATGCCACTGTGCGACAGGTTATGGACATGACGACCGCGCTCGACTATTCGGAAGACTCCACAGATCCAAACGCGGAGTTCTGGGATTATGCGCTGGCGGGCAGCCCCTTGCCGGTGCCTGCCGACTACACTGGCCCCCGCAGCTATTTCGAGTATCTGCAAACAGTGGAGAAAAAGGGAACGCACGGTGAGGCCTTCGGCTACCGGACGATCAACGCCGATGCGCTCAGCTGGCTGATTGCACGCACAACGGGTAAGTCAGTGGCAGACGTACTATCAGAACGCATCTGGAGCCGGCTTGGCGCCGAGCGCGAAGCTTTCTTCACGGTTGATTCCATAGGCACACCGTTCGCTGGTGGCGGGTTTAATGCAACCCTGAGAGATATGGCACGGCTGGGGCAACTGATGCTTAATGAAGGTCGGGTGCAGGGTGAGCAAATCATACCGGCGGCAGCCGTCGCCAGCATCCGCAACGGCGGCAAAAAAGAGACGTTTGCAAAAGCCGACTATAAAACCCTGCCTGGCTGGAGCTATGGCGGTTTGTGGTGGATCAGCAATGACGATCACGGCGCCTACGCGGCGCGCGGTGTGCATGGCCAGACAATCTGGGTTGATCCAGCCGCTGATATGGTGATCGTAAGGTTTGGTTCGAACCCGGTTGCCGCAAACGCAGCCAATGATCCAACGTCCTTGCCAGCTTATCGGGCTGTTGCCGATTACCTCATGGCGCAATAAGTCGATGAGGTAGCCGCAGGCACCAATACGCCTTGGTGTCGCCTGCGGCTACCAGACACAGTTAGTCTTCCATCGCCTCTACGGCGTACTGGCCAACATCTGTGTGGTGCAGAATCTTCCCGAAAGGTGCAGCCGCTTTGGCTGGCCCCTGGGTGAATACCAGCACCGGAGTGTTGGTATGGGTGCCGGTAGACCAGACGACGTTCTGCTGTTCCGCGACTTCACGAGCCAGCAGGTTCTGGCGGTTGTCGTCTGTCTGATAAACAAAGAAGGCACCGTTTACATCCATTTTCGGGACGGTTTTGGTGCTCAGGTAAGAGTGGCCTTCTGTGTAGAAGGGGTTGTCTTCAGTGGCCAGGACCCGGGCCGCCTGCTCTTCGGTTATATTGAAGCTGGTTTCTGCGTTCACAATACGGGCGAGGTTGGCGGGGGTTTGTTCGCTCTCGCTCAGGCTGTCGAACTGACTGTAGAAGATATCGCCGTAGGAGGATTTCTGTTCGTACAGTTTGTCCAGCGTCGATACATCCCCAAAGTTAAAGCCGGGTTTGAACTGCTGCTCTTTGAAAACGTCGCCCGGAAGGTCGCGACCGTGGGGCAGGTCGTTAGCAGAATAGCTGAATCCAAAGCCGCCGGTTTCGTGGTCGGCTGTGACGACAACCAGAGTATCATCGCGACTTTCTGCCCAGTCCAGAACGTAGTTCAGGGTTTCGTTCATGCGCAGCATTTCGTGCAGCATGGTGCCTGTGTCGTTGTAATGCCCTGCCCAGTCGATTTGTCCGGCTTCGATCATCAGGAAGAAACCTTCGTCGTTCTGTGACAGCGAGCCGATGGCTTTTTCCGACATTTCTTTCAATGTGGGAACCGTGCGCTCGGGGTCGTTTTTAGTCTGGTTCTCAACGATGGCGTTGGGTAGAGATGAATAGGCAAACAAACCAAGAACTTTGTCATCAGCCTGGTTCATCTGGTCGAGGTTAAACGCCAGATCGTAGTTTTTCTGCTGTGCTTCGGCAATCAGGTTGCGGTTATCATTACGCTTGGATTTGATACGCACTGAGCCTTCAGTCAGCGTTTCCAGTTCCTGACGCGTCGCTGATTGTTCGTCGTTGGCGGATTCTGGTATCCAGTAGCGAAGACCGCCAGAGAGCATAACGTCTACATTATTGTCCAGCAGGTCTTCGGCAATTTCGTTTTCCAGGCTGCGGTGGCTCTGGTGGGCAGCAAAGCCGGCCGGGGTTGCATGAGTAATGCGCGTGTCGGAGACCAGCCCGGTCGATTTACCCAGCTTTTTCGCTTTTTCCAGAATACTTTCCGCACTGTTGCCGTCTTTGTCTGCACCAATCATTTCGGCGCCAGCGAATTGGCCGGTTGCCAGTTGGGTGGCAGAGGCGGCGGAGTCCACAACCAGGTTGTCATTGGCATGAGTCATGGAAATGCCCATAGGCCCGTTTTCAGCAATACGGTCGAAGGCGGTATAGCCGTCGGCAATGACCGAGTTAGGCGCCTGCTTTGCATACGCGAGGAGCAGCCCGACTTGTTGCGGGCCCATGCCATCGCCAATGATCATGATGACGTTTTTGGCTTTTTCAGGCTCAGCCGATGCGGTTTGAGAATCTGTTTGCATGGGCGCACAAGCTGCAAGCATGAGAGAGGAGGCCAGTAACCCCGCTCCCGCAGTAATGTTGCGAATATTCATAGTCTTCCTTTTTTACGTTGCTGCTTTTTTGATTATAAAAGGCGCGTTGTTCGCGCCCTAACTGTCGTCCAAGTGCTGCCCTAGCAGGGCGTGGTAACGCTCGCGGTCGAGAGTGGCGCCGGTCATCTGGCGGTGATCTTCCACCAGCAGGCTGTCGCCGGTAGAGTACCGAATCTCCATGGCGTCCCGCAGACGGGTGTCCGGATCGATTCGTGTGGGTTGCTTGGCCAGACTTTGTATG
>JABXHG010000389.1 GCA_013393545.1 Alteromonadaceae bacterium
CTCTTCCGACTTCCTCCATTATCGATAGTTAAATCGAGTAAACCCAGTACTGTACCGAAAGCACCACAAGCTTCACCTTCATAAAAATAAAGTCCGCTAATGAAGTTAAATCTATCGCTGCTGTAATTTAACTGAAATTCCTGCGTAGTTTGTTCATCTTCATAAACTGCAGGCACTAACAAGACCGGATTTACCGTCGAGTCAAAATCAATATTTGTGTCGGTATTGCCTTCACGATATGCCGTCACCGATTTAAACGCCCAGGAGTTATCAATATCCCAATCGACAGTTACTGAGTATCCCTCGGTTTCAACGCTGTTATCAGTTGGCATTGCGGTGTAAGAATCAAACACATCGTCCAATGCAGGTTCTGTGCTTAATAGGCTTGGTTGTAAGCGATGACCACCTCTTGCATTCGAATCATCCTGCGTCCAGTCTGCCGCAAATTTCACGGAAACATCTTTGGAAGCAAGCCATTTAGCATTAATACGCCCGGTCATTAACTCTTTATTATAGTTTTCAGCGCCAGTATTAACGAACTCACCAAAACCATCACGGTTTAAAGTAGCAAAAGCACCGCCAATAAAGAAATTATCTGCCAGCGCAGTTTGACCTGATACTTTTAAATCACGCTGATTATGAGTACCCACTGTGCCTTTGATTTCGAGCTCATTGTAGCCAGTTAGCTCGCGAGTCACATATTTCATCGCCCCGCCAATGGTGTTTTTCCCGTACAAAGTACCCTGAGGTCCACGCAAAACTTCCACACGCTGCACATCCAGTACTTCTAATACAGCGCCCTGAGGCCGGGCGACGTAGACATCATCAATGTAAATACCGACGCCAGGCTCGAATCCCCAAAGCGGATCCTGCTGACCAATACCCCGAATATAAGCCGTAAGCGTAGAGTTAGTGCCCCGGCTGACCTGAAAAGTGGTATTTGGCATTTTAAACTGCAGCTCGGTAATGTCTTCAATGCCACTTTGCTCCAGCTCTTGCTCGCCAAAAGCGCTGACTGAAACTGGTACTTCCTGCAAGCTCTCGTTGGTACGGCGTGCGGTCACTTCAATTCGCTCTAGTTTGCCATCTTCAACTGCGGCATTTTCACTCTGCTGCGCCAGAACCACAGAACTACTAAGCAGCGTTGTTACCGCTGCAGCAACTAGTGATTTCTGAAATTTGGGTTGTTTCATGGTTGTTCCCCTGACAGGTAATGTCGTTGTATTTGTTATTTGTATTTACAGCAATTTAGCGTTTCAGAGTCATGGCTGCTTATTAACCTAGCGCAAATTGTTAAGATTGTGATCTGTACCATAGTACTATAGGGTCAAATCCCTTTATCACGCACAATACATCCATGCAGCGATTCAGAGCATGGCCCGTTTTCTTTTCGTTGCGAGGTAACTCATGTTAAGTATGATTGGTTTGG
>JABXHG010000390.1 GCA_013393545.1 Alteromonadaceae bacterium
CGACGCTCTTCCGATCTTGTTCTTTACCGAAATGTGGGGGCGCATGAGCTACTACGGTATGCGCGCGCTACTCGTTTTATTCATGACCGCCAGTTTGCAAGAAGGCGGAATCGCTCTAACCGTTGCCTCTGCTACTGCTATTTACGGGCTTTATACCGGTGCCGTCTACTTTATGGGCTTACCCGGTGGTTGGATTGCTGACCGTCTGTTAGGAGGCCAACGCGCCACTTGGTACGGCGGCATCATTATCATGCTGGGACACATTGTCTTAGCCATACCAAGTGAAGCTGGCTTCTTCATTGGTATGATTTTAGTGGTACTGGGCACCGGTTTATTAAAACCAAACATCACTGCCATGGTTGGCCAGTTATATGCCTCTGACGATGACCGTCGCGACGGTGGTTATACCCTATATTATATGGGTATCAACATCGGTTCTATCATCGGTTACATTGTTACCGGTTACCTTATGGAAAATGCTGGCTATCACTGGGGCTTCGGCGCAGCAGCTATTGGTATGGCATTTGGCCTTATTCAGTACAAACTGACTAAACCTAAACTTGGCAACGTTGGAGCGAAACCGCCTAAGCCTCTTGGTCCAAAAGCGGCAAAACGCAGTTGGGGAATTATTTGGCTCTTATTAGCTGGTTTAGCGATTTTCACGTATTTAGCATTGAATGACTACGTTGCTATAGACCCAACTCTAGTGGCTGGTAATGTCGCTATTATTTTCACTATTATCTTTTTTGTGTATTACCTATCAATATTCATTTTTGGTAAGTTGACCAAAGATGAAATGAAGCGACTCGGCGCCCTATTTCTGGTCTGTATTGCCTCAACCATGTTCTGGGCAGGCTTTGAACAAGCCGGTTCTTCATTCAATTTGTTTGCGCGAGACCTAACCGATCGTATGGTTGGCGACTTTCAAATTCCAACTACTTGGTTTCAATCGCTAAACTCTTTCTTTTTGGTTGCCTTGTCACCCTTCTTCGCAGCACTTTGGATTAACCTCAGCAAGCGCATGATTAATCCATCGTATGGTTTCAAGAGCGCGCTTGGCCTTATCATTATGGCGACTGGTTTCATTGTCATGTTCTTTGCATCACAAGCAGCGGCAAGTGGCATGAAAGTGGCTCCATACTGGTTAGTCGCGGTTTACTTTATCCATACTGTAGGTGAGCTTTGTTTAAGCCCGGTAGCATTGAGTGCGGTTAGTAAATTATCGCCCAAGCGTATGGCTGGACAGTTAATGGGAGTTTTCGTTCTGACTTATGCCATGGGTAACGTCATTGCTGGTCTTCTG
>JABXHG010000391.1 GCA_013393545.1 Alteromonadaceae bacterium
CCCCCGTAGTCGGCAGGCGGCAGGTGGGACGCATGCCGGGGACGCCTTTGATTTTCTTTGGCCGGTGAACTTGTAGTGACGAACTAAAGTTGCCTCATCTGACAATCAATACTGAGTCTGTATACTCCTCCCCCTGTTCGCAAAACAACACACCCTATGCTTTTAACGTTATTAGCTCACATAAGCCTCTGGTTACAGCTGTTATCTAACTTCTGGCTCAGCGGCTTTACCAGAAAACCAAATGCCTCTACGTTGTATGCCAAGCCCATTAAGGCAACTGCACCAGTTCAGGGCTATTGTAAGAATCGCAAAAAGCCACTATGGGTAGTGGACAAGGTGTTGTATCTCGCGGCTATATCCGGCTATGGCGCCGGGAAAGTGGCAGAGTTATTTAATCAGCGGTACAGCCATAGAGGCTGCAGTGTCGGCAAAACGTTTGTCTATTACCAGATGAAAAACCAGCACTATAAAATACGCACTTTACGGCGGAGCATTAAAAACAAACGTCCCGGAAGTGTCCCCGTCAACCAAACTTGGGGCATGGATTTAACGACCGTAACGCTGAATAAACAACAGAAGCTCGTTTTAGGAATTGTTGATCATGGTTCACGGTTGAGTATCGCTTTGCGGGAGCTTAAATCCAAACATTCCGATGTATTGATGCTCGAAATCTGTCAGGCAATAAGGCAATTTGGTTTACCTAAATTTATTCGTACCGACAATGAGGCTTGTTTTAACTCTCGGTGGCTGAATGGGTGTCTGAAATTGCTGAGAATAAAAAAGCAAACGTCCAGAGTCGCCTGCCCCTGGATGAACGGACGCATTGAGCGATTTTTCGGCACCTTTAAAGAAAGGCTTAGACAACTGGACTTCACCCGTTGCCATCTGCAAACCGAACTCAACATCTACCGCACTTGGTACAACCAAATTCGGACGCATTCTAACCTCAGCGGTTTAACACCTGCTGAAGTCTGGCACGGCAAACGGAATAAAAACGCAGATCGAGTACAATGGGTCAGCTCCTGGCAAGGCGTGCTTTGCGGCTATTATTTTCCGGAGTAAAAAGTGAAGATTCTCAAGCGGGGCAAACAGCGTTCACAGTGAATGCTGAATTCCCCTGCCTGAAAAGTAAAAAACCGGACTGTAAAAGAACAAAAGAGATAAAAAAACAAACCAAAGAGTGTTTTTTTACCGCCAGAAACTTAGCTTTGCTCAAATAACAAGCAAAAATAAACTGCTTTTTAGTGCTATTCCCATGCGAACGATGTGAACGGGACACTTTGTAGTTTACCAACACTTTACAAGTCTCTAAAGGACCGAGTAAAAATGTTTCTTAGAAGAGTAAGATGCAAATTAACCCCCAGTCTATTAGACTCTATCCACCCCTGTCGAGAGATGACGGGCCCAGTCCTGTCATATCACCATGTA
>JABXHG010000392.1 GCA_013393545.1 Alteromonadaceae bacterium
CTATCCAACCTTACACTTACTGCGTGAGGCCAGCATTGAGGAGGCGCTAAAAAATTATGACGAACCTGAATCCATTCCTGAGCGCAACATTGAATTTGCCTGACGTAAAGGTGCTGGCTTTTTCAAGGCAATCTTGACAGTCTAATTTCTGATCTCTTGCTACACTATTAATAATAGTAACATTCGTTATGTAAGCCGCTCTTTCGAGCAAAGAAACGATGAGGCGTTATGTTAAAACATCATATTACTCATAGAATCATTTAACAGTTGCCGACTATGGTGGCCTATGTCGACAGGGAGCGGCTTTTCCGCTTCGTCAACACAGCTTATGCCTCGTTTTTCGACCTAACGCCCGACGACATGCTGGGCAAACCGGTCAGCGAAGTTCTCAGTGAAGAGTCTTACGCAAGAATTAAACCCAATCATGATCGGGTTTTTGCCAGCGGCGAAAAGATGGTGTTTTCGGACTCTGTAACGTTCAATAATGGCCGTAAATGCTTTATGGATGTTCGTTACCATCCTGAATTGGATGAACAGCAGAATGTGATTGGCTTATATGCGTTTATTGAGGATGTCAGCGACTATTACGCCTCGGTTGATGTTTTGCGCACCATTCACGAGGTGATTCATAGGCGTGGCAGGCGTTTTAACCCGGCTTCTATTGTTGAACTGTTAAAAGTGGGTGTTGATTATCTAGGCGTGGATATAGGAACCGCCAGCTCAGTTAAAAACGGCACTTACACCATTGAGTGGGTGCAAGCCGCGAAGCTGGATTTTTCGGCCGGAGTGCAGTTGCCGCTTTCAACCACCTATTGTTCGGTGGTTCTCAAAGCAAATCACTTAATTTATACCAATGACGCGTCAAGAGATTCACGTTTTAAAGAACACGCAAGTTATCAGACGTACGGCCTGGAGACTTATATCGGCACGCCACTGATAATTAATGATCAGGTTTGGGGGATTCTCGGTTTTGCGCGGAAGAGTAAAAGAGCCGAACCTTTTGCTGAGCTTGAAGTTGAAATGGTGCGGATGATGGGCACCGCGCTGGAAACCGTCATTGCCGAGCAAAAAGTACGCTCGGAGTTAATTCGTCAACGTGACGATATGGCAGTAATTGCCTATACCGACTCATTGACCGGATTAAAGAATCGTTCGGCGGGTATGGAAATACTTGAGCAAAGTCTGATTCGACAAAATGATGGTCACGGCTGCGTGGTGTCAGTTATCGACTTTCACCATTTTAAAACCATTAACGATACCTATGGTTCCGATGTTGTTGACAAAGTATTAATTGCTGGCTCTGAAGCTATGCCAGCGGCGGTTCGCCGCAGTGACAGCGTTATTCGGGTTGTTTGCGAACAGTTTTTGGTTGTACTTTCCTATGCCGACCATGCGTGTTCCGTACTCGTACTG
>JABXHG010000393.1 GCA_013393545.1 Alteromonadaceae bacterium
GCCGCGCATAACGGTTTGGTATGCCTGAGTCGAACTGTCTAGGCGGGTGCCCGTAGCGCGCTTACCTTGTGAGTTCTGCACATTGGTGGTGATACGAATAAACTCGTCGCCGTTACGTGAAAATATCGTTGCGGTTCCACCCTGAAGCCGACTCTGGAGATCAACCAGCTCGGTACTGTTGGCCAGCGGTGTACCGCCTAATAAAAGGTCTGGTACATTTTGTTCGCCTACTCGTGTCATATCGCCAACACTGAGTCCGCCGCGGGTATTTATTAAATGATTCAGTACTGACAAGCTGGCGTCTACCTCATCACGCATTAAGCGGTCGGTGATAGTCAGCATATCCTGAACCGTGCTGGCAATTAGTGCCGTTTCACTATCAAGCTCAGCTCTTATCTTATTACTCGTTTGAGTGGCCGCAATGATAACTGCAAGGACTGTAAGAGAAAGGATACTGAGGCTGAGCCATAAGCTCATACGTTTGAGAATAGTCATATTTTAAAGGGCCACCAATGTTAGTGGCGCGATCCTATGTTAGAGCCTGAGCCTTGGCAACGAAAAACGCTAAAATGCGTAAGTGACATTCGCTGCCAGGGTATTACCGCCCCCCAGGCATACGATATAAAGGTTGTATACCTATATCGGGCTGAAAATACAAACCATGAGCGAAAAATAAGCAGTAAGTTCTCTAAAAAAGCGTTAGTTGGTAATTTACTAGCTTCAACGGCTTAACAACCAAAGCCAAAAGTTACGTTCAGTCGGCTCTGTAGGTAAGAAAGGAGCCAATCGACTTCGCAATTTACTCACCTGATCTGCAGAAAGTTGCGCCGTTTCAGCGTGTGGGCTGCTCGCAAAGCCCTCTTCAGTCATAAAGCTTTGGTATACCTGAATGCTCTCAATAAAGTCATTGAGGTTTCTACTGACCACAAACTGGTAATACTGCCTTTCGGTATCGCAGTGATAAAGCGCAAAAATCTCACCCGAATCGGTGCACAAACATATGCGAAGAGGGTAGGTTTTTGGCAGGTTAAAGGTACCCAGAATGAACTTCAGATAATAGTCGTCTGGAAAGCCATGGTGCCAGTTCCGTACGCTAATAATTGCGCCTTTCTCAAACTCAAATCCCGGGGCTTGTGTTGCTGCAAGTTGTTTAAATTGCGCTTTAAACGGTTCACTTCTAAGCCGTTCCGGAATGTAATAGTACTTTGCTTTTTGCTTGTCTAAAGCCAGGTTAAGGTTGTTCCAGCAGTCATAGGCTGTCAGTTTTTCTCCGTCATGTTCGTAGGCCATGGGCACATTTATTGTCGGAGAAGAATCGATATAAAAAGTCTCGTTGGTGTTTAAATCAATCTCAACCAGCATCAGACCGAAGTAGGGGTCTGACAAGCTGCAATACAGGC
>JABXHG010000394.1 GCA_013393545.1 Alteromonadaceae bacterium
CTAAAGAACTCGACACCTGGCGTAGGGTTAATACATCGCCACCGGCTACAGCCCGGTTCAGATCAGAGTTAGCCGTTAAATCAACGGTGCTAATGAGCCGCTTGCCATTTGCAATGCGTTGCAACTGTGCAGAAGCAAGGTAAGCGTCGTCTTCCGCACCACCAGCAAAACGCAAAGCGTCTTTCAGCGTTTCGTCGCCTTTAAGCTCGTAAAGCGCAGGCCTTTTCACCTGGCCTTTAACGGTAATCATGTCGCCCCTGGCGGGTATGAAAACCACGTCGCCACTTTGCAACATTCTGTCGTCAGAGGCGTCGCCATTCAACAACAAGTCATAAAGGTCAAATTCTGCGGCGACTTCACCACCGCGCATTAAACGTACTGAGCGTAACGAAGCTATGTCTGAAACGCCACCAGCAACATACAAGGCCTGGCTAATAGTGGAGAGTGAACTCACCGTGTACGCGCCTGGCTTATAAGCCTCACCAACAATGAACACCTGAATAGAACGTAGCTCCCCCATAGAAACAGCTGCGTCATAGCCAATTAAACGCTCATCCACCCGGCTATGAATAAGGTCTTGCATTAAAGTATAAGATAAGCCAGCTACCGATATCGCCCCTAACTTTGGAATAACAACCTTGCCTTCGCGATCAATGGTTAAGTCATAGTTCAGGTTTTCTTTACCAAACAACTGAACCTGAATGCTATCGCCCACACCCATTATGTAGTTTGCCGGCACCGGCGCATGAGAGGTAGGAGAAAAGCTTTTAGGCTCACCGGCAAACAGCTCGTAACCAAAAGGTTTAAGCTCTTCATCGTCACGGGTGAACTGCTTTTCTACATCTTCAGGAATTATCGGATCACCCTCTTCATTAAAGCGTGTTCCGCGCGGAAATATGATGTTCTGCTGCTTATTGGTACTATCACTTGTTGAGGTCTCACTATTACCATTTAGCTGGTCTAACATAGAAACATCAATACCGAACTGACGAGCTATTTGCTCCTGCTGCGCTCGTGGCAAATTCTTCAACTGTTCCATCTGCTGCTGACTAGGCATGGTTTGTGCCACGGCTTGATTAAACGTTCCTACAAACAGAGTTAGCAGTATAAGAGCAGTAAATAGTTGAGCGGTACTAAGTAGTTTTTTCATAAGTTGCAGGCTTTAACCTATTCTGAGGTTGTCGATAATTCGTCAAAATAATTGAAGAGTAAGATACAGCAATTTGTTAACAGAGAAAAGTAACAGCTTAAGCCATACCATAAAAGCTGCGATACCAGTCAACCGTGCGTTTCATACCTTCGGTTACTGGCGTTGAGGGTCTATAGCCCATATCGTTTTCTAACTCAGATACATCGGC
>JABXHG010000395.1 GCA_013393545.1 Alteromonadaceae bacterium
GTAATAGTTTGAGATGCCTGTTGCGAAGCGCTTCGTGATAGCTTCTTAATAATGATGTGATAAAATACCGCCGTTTGGCGGTATTTTTTTATCTATTCCTTGCGCATTTTTTAAGAGATATTTTCATGTATCGTTATTGGTTTATTGTACTTTTCACTACGGCGCTCTCTACTGTGCTGCTCTCTGCCTGTACGGCGGTAACCGATGAGGTTAAGGCCACTGTTGAATACGCGTTTAAAGACGCCGAAGATGCCGAAATGTCTCCGGAGAAGATAAAACAATTTCCTTACACCTCTTTGTATGCGCGCTGGGAGGGCGATGCCAGGGCGTTGATAGTGCTGGGTTTTGTTAATAAGCCGGACGACTGGCACTTTATTACCGCTGACAACGAGACCCTGGTATTACGAAACGGGCGGGTTATTCGTTCTCAAGGCTTAAAAGATAACCTGCTTGGCACGTCAAATTTGGATAACGACCCGCTTAACTGCATTATCACCAGCCAGAAGAGCTGCAGTACCTTATGGCAACGCGACTACGACTACCGTATCAACGGCAAAACCTTAAGCCGACGTGTGCGCTCGGAATTTACGGTACATAACCGCAGTACTGTAGAAATGCCTTTTGGCGAGGTGTCAGCAACAGTCGTTGAAGAAACCGGAACCTTCCTTTTAACTGGTGAAACCTTTACCAATACATTTTGGATTGAAGACGACGGCCATGTTGTGAAAAGTGAACAGCATATTTTTCCGGCAACGCCGAAGCTAACCTTGACGCAAGTGACCTGCATAGGTCGCGATTACATCAACGCCACCGGACAAAACGCTGAATGAGCCTGTTTATGAAAAATACGTTGTTACTTGCGGTTCTGTTGACCGCCGCGACCTTTACCGCACTGCCTGTTAAAGCAGAAACAAAAAAGATTGAATTTGAAGGGCCGGTTCGTTTACAGCAAGCTTTGTCCACTATGGAAGAGCAGGGGCTGTTGCGAAACGCGTATTGGCCAACTGCGCGGTTGGTAAAAGCCGATGAGCAAAGCGAGTTAAACGGACAAAAACAACGGATACAGGCTGAACTTAAAGAGTTAGCGGACTATTGGCGTAGCCGAAGAGAAACAGACAAAGCCGGGGCAGCTGAGCGGCTAAGAGCTCAAATTTCAACCTGGCAACTGGGTAAGCAATACTGGGGGGCGCTTAGCTTAGAGCAGGCACGGTTGGAATTGGCGGGTAACCCGTTGCTGCCCGAAGGCGACTATGAACTGGTTATATCGGAGCGACCGAATTTTGTGTATGCCTATGGGCTGGTAAACGAGCCCGGTCAATACCAATTCCATTCTGGCAAAACGCTGGCTAACTGGTTACAGAGTATTGATGACAAA
>JABXHG010000396.1 GCA_013393545.1 Alteromonadaceae bacterium
CCCCCCGGTGAGCAAGGGTAAATTCTCCGGGCCGGGGGCTGCTACCCCTGTCATATACTGTAAAAAGTGAGACAGTGGCAACGAAGAATCATGACGTTAGCCTGCAAAACACAGATTTTAATGAGACAATATTTTTTGAATTGGTGAGACGAGGCCAAGATGAACGGAAATAGCCGAGACAGTCTTCAGGTCAGGCAACCTGTAAGGAAAATCGGGACTACACGTCGAAGCGTCTCAGGCACTTATATGTTCCGAGGCGAAACTCCCATCCAGTTCGAATCAACTCTGGAGCGCGATTTCCTGATAAGTAAGGCCTTTTCTCGAAGCGTGCTTAATGTGGTTTCCCAGCCAGCCCGCATCCCGTTCCAGACAAGAGATGGCCGAAACTTCCACTACACTCCCGATTTCCTTGTCTATTATCGCCTCGGATCACGTGACTACCTCGATTATCCACTCCCAATGCTGGTGGAGGTAAAGCCGGAGAGCGAATGGCGTGCCCGGTGGCGAGACTGGCTGCCGAAATGGAAGGCTGCTTACCGATATGCACGAGAGCAAGGGTGGCTATTTAAGATTCATGATGAGTCCAGAATTCGGGACCAGGCTCTGCGAAACATCAAGTTTCTGGAACGCTTCAGCCGCATGTCTTTCCCGGAAACCGAAACTGGGGACCTGATCCAAAACCTGAGCGAAATGGGTAGCGCCCCTGTCCATTATCTGCTGAGCAGGCATTACCCCGGAATTTACCGCCCTCAGGGATTGGCCCATATCTGGCACCTACTCGCGACCCAGAAACTTGAGTGTGATATGAGCCGGGTGCTTAACGACACAACAACTGTATGGGTGACTGCTGATGAGTGAAGAGCATAATTACGAGCCCCCTAATGAAGCCATTGAACCAATTCGGCAGCGGATCAACGTAAACGTCGGCAACTACCTTCAACATGGTGATGACGTCTATAAAATCACTCAAGTGCTGGATTATGACTCTGCCATTGGGGTTAATGTTTCGACAGGACGATCCGCACAGCTGCGCATTAAAGAGCTTCGCCCAGCCAACAACGCCGGCGAGGGAAGCAATCATGCCTATCAGGATTTGGAGGAGATCGCAGACTCCGATTGGGCAGAGGCCGAAAAACGGTATTCGGCGATCAAGCCCCTGGTGAACGAACTTAGCCCGGGGCGAGCAGTTGTTGCTGAACGTGCACAAGAGGTTGGCGTTGGCACCGCGACTCTATATCGCTGGCTCAATCGCTTCAAAAGTATGGGCGTGGTGTCTGCGTTGATTCCCCAGCAGCGGGGCTGGAAAGCCGGCAAGGGACGAATCTCTGGCTTAGCCGAGAGAGTGATTCAGGAAGTCATTGACGAGGTATATCTGACGCCCCAGCGCCCGACTGATCAGACCGTCGTATTAGAAGTTAAACGTCGATGCCACGAACGGGGCCTGAAAGCTCCCAGTGCTACTGCGGTCCGCTCCAGACTTGCGAAAATCCCAGAGCGGATCAGAATGCGGAAAAGAGGGCAACGTGAAAAAGCCCGCAACCAATTTCAGGCAACTCCCGGGCGTTTCCCGAATGCAGACTACCCTTTAGCCTACGTTCAAATCGACCACACTCCCGTAGATATCATCTTGGTGGACGACGACCTACGACTACCGGCCGGGCGCCCCTGGATTACGCTCGCGATTGATGTGTTCAGCCGCATGGTCACCGGGTATTACCTCTCATACGACCCTCCCTCCACAACTTCTGTAGCGATGTGCATGGCGCACTCAATCCTGCCGAAAGACGATTGGTTAACTCTGCACGGAGTTGAGGCGGATTGGCCTGTTTACGGGATTCCCTCGACGGTGCATGTCGATAACGGAGCCGATTTTCGTTCAGAGACATTCCGGAAATCTTGCCAGATGTATAGCATCAACCTGGAATATCGCCCGGTAAGAGCACCACGATATGGTGGTCACATTGAGAGGCTTCTTGGCAACTTCATGAAAAAGGTGCATGAACTACCAGGCACTACGTTTTCATCGGTTCCGGAGCGGGATGAGTACGACTCAGAAAAGTATGCAACCATGACGCGGACGGAATTCGAGAAGTGGCTGGTAACTCTGATCACCCGCTACTACCACAATGACCGCCACAGTGGATTGGGTATCCCCCCCATCAAGCAATGGGAAATCGGCATCTTCGGCGACAAATTCACTCCAGGCATTGGCATCCCACCCCAGCCAGGAGACAAGACGACGCTATTGCTAAACTTTCTGCCCGCATTCCGGCGAACGGTTCAAAGCTTCGGGGTAACCGTTGAGGGAATGCATTATTACGATGAGGCGCTGCGGCCGTGGATCAATGCCAAGGACCCGGACGGCTCAAAGAAAAAACGTCAGCTTGTTTTTCGCAGGGATCCTCGCGACATCAGTTATCTCTGGTTTTTTGACCCCGATCTTAAGCAATACTTCAAAATACCCTTCGCGAACCTGTCTTTACCGCCTATGAGTGTATGGGAACTGCGACAAGCAAAAGAAAAATTAAAAGCTGAGGGAAAAACATCCTACAACGAACACCTGATCCTGGAAGCGATTACAGACCTTCGGAATCAGGTAGACGACGCCAAGCACAGAACCAAAAAAGCTCGCCGGCAGGCGCAGCGCCGCAAAGAGCATGAACGAAAAATCAGTCCTGCTGAACCGATTCCTTCTGAAGCACCCAAATCGGCTGTTAATGAGTCCTGGGATGATGATTTGCTTGATGACGCGACTGACATTCGAGGCTTCGGAGATATTTCATGAGCGAACAACTCTACGACCATATCCATCCGGAATTCAGGCATACCGCCTGCCTGAGCAAGGAGGAACGACTTGAGTTCCTCGACCAACCCCGGTGGATAGGTTATCAGGCAGCACAACAAATTCTGGACACCCTTCAAGGGCTGATGAGAAAGCCCAAGCAACCGCGGATGCCGAACTTGTTAATCGTGGGCGACTCGAATCAGGGCAAAACAACATTGATTCGACGTTTTTACGAACTGTGTGGCACTCCCTACATCAATGACGAAGCGGATCCAATCAAGCCGGTCATTGTTGCAGAGGCATCATCCAATGCCGATGAAAAACGACTCTACTGCTCAATACTGGAACGATTCCATGCCCCATACCGTCCGACTGACCCCACGACAAAACTTCTGTATCAAGTCATCCACCTTCTCAGGGAATGTCAGGTGAGGATACTGGCCATTGATGAATTCCACTCATTGCTGACCGGTTCCGCTATTAAGCAACGAGAGGTGATGAATGCGATTAAGATGCTCTGTAATGAGTTGGCCATCCCTATCGTAGGCATCGGTACACGAGATGCGGTGAGAGTTCTCCATACCGACCCTCAACATGCCAGTCGATTTGATGTTGTGGAGCTTCCACGCTGGGAGCTCAATAAACAGTTCCAAAGCCTGCTCGTAGACTTTGAGGCCGTTTTGCCTCTCAGAAAGCCCTCCAGGCTTTACCAGCGAGAGCTCGCAAAACTCCTATATTCAATTTCTGAAGGCAATCTTGGCAACCTGCGCCGGCTCGTCAATCAGTGTGCCGAAGACGCCATTCGGAGCGGGCAGGAACAGATCACAGAAGAGATCATCAGGAAGAACAAATGGCTGCAGCCTACACGTGGCATCCGGGAAGTCATGCTCTAAAGGCACTATGGCCCGTCCCGACTCCGATCTTACCGGACGAGATCCTATCGTCCTGGCTGGTTCGCACGGCTCTTAAGCAAGGGTGCAGTCCCATGACCCTGGCCGCGACGATCTGGCCCGGATGGAGAATGTGGACGATAGACACGGACCGATACTTGGCAGCTGATCGGCTTAAGGTTCTTTCGGTGCGTTCCGGTATCGACCCGCACGCAATTCAGGCTGCCACACTCCTTCCAACAATTAGCAAAATTCAGCGAGACCCATTACCCAAGAAAGCCACCTGGCCCTGGACGCTGACCATCGGCGCCCGTAACGTGAAACGTCGTAGCGGCCTCCAGCATTGCCCTCTATGCCTGGCAGAGGATGCCTCACCGTATTTTCGACTCAACTGGCGCTTTGCCTGGCACACTGGATGCGAGCAACATCAATGCACGCTGCTTGATCGATGCTGGAACTGCCAATCTCCCATTGAACCCCATCGTCTGACCGAGCTCGCCCCCAATGCGGCTACATGCCCGACTTGTGGTGAGTCTCTTGCTGATGCGTTACGGGAGGAAATTGCCCCCCACGCAGTTGCTCTCCAACAAGCTACTGACCAGGCGCTTGTAACAGGCTTTTTTAAGCAACCAATTGCAGAAGGAACTGCCTTCGACTGGTTCCAGCTTTTGAGCTTTTTTGTGGCGCTGATTCGCCGGTCTGCCTCCACAAACACTGATACCCAGTCACACCTGTTTCAGCTCCTCGACATTGATGTGCCGGATGGTTTCCCGCTCCATTCCGGCACCAATACAGAGTGGCTACCCATAGCTTCCCGGCAAGCGCTCCTAAGTACCGCTTGGAACTTCATCACGGTCAGCCAGGAGGATTTCAAGTCAAAACTGCTCGAATCCGGAATATCGAAGCAAGGCCTTACAGAAGACATAGATTCCGTACCGCCCTCCATTCAGGATCTTCTGCGCCAACTGCCAGATGCGAAGCGTAAGCAGAGGAAAGCGGCGACTACCCGTAAGCCTGGCCCTCGACCTCGCAGAGAGGTCGAGCGGATGATGGCCCGACTCCAGCGGAAGCTGGAACTGAGGCAACGATGACTGCTCCCAAAAAACGACCGCGCCAAACTGAATGTGACGAGTGCGGGAAGCGTCCTGTCAGAATTCACCGGGTCTATCATGGTCATCGCTACTGCGGCACTTGCTACGCCCGGGTTTTCGTCAGAGCTGACTGTCCAAAATGCCAAAATCCCGCACGCTTGCCTTGTACTCACCCAGAAGCTATTTGCCAGGCCTGCGAGAGAAACAAGCCATGTATTCGGTGCGGCAAAACCCGTTATCGAACTGGTCGGATTTCACGGTACGGACCCGTCTGTAATGCTTGTTCAGTTTACTTTCGTGCCCAGGAGCCCTGTGAAGCCTGCGGCATTCTTTCAAGACGATTGAGCCGGGTTTCCGGCGTGCACGAGGGGAAACGTATTTGTCCTGCTTGCGCTGGCGCTTTTCGCGGTACCTGTGCCGCTTGTCGACGCAATCGTCAGCTGTTTGAGGGGCCGGCCGGGCAGCAACTTTGTAAGAAATGTCTCATGCACGGCTATCTTGAATGCCCCAGCTGCAAAAAAACGATGCCGGCAGGGTATGGCAATCGTTGTGAAGATTGCTATTGGCGCGGTGCCTTTCGGAAAAGGATGGAGATCAACTCTGCGCTTTTCCAGACCAGGCGCGTGACCGCAGATTTTGAGAGCTTCGGGAATTGGCTGAGCCTCAGATCAGGCTACAAATATGCTGCGCTCCGATTAAATCGCTATGCCTGCTTCTTACAGGAAATTGAGCGCGAATGGAGATGCCTCCCTGACGCAGACAGTCTGGTGCGGTCTTTTGGTCCGGAATACATGAGACGACACCGTCTTTTCACTGAGTGGCTTAGCAAAGCTCAGTCGAAGCATGTCAGCGCTAAAGCGTTCCAGCACGCAGCCGAGAGTCGGCAAATTCAAAACTTGATGGACCAACTACCCACAAACTCCTCTTATCGTATCCTCGCAGAGGACTACCTTCGTATTCTAGAGCAACGTCATGCCGCAGGCAGAACCAGCCTCCGTTCTGTCAGGCTTGCGTTAACACCCGCGATCGCTCTGCTCAAGGCCGTCGGACATTCAAGCCTGAGTCAAAAACACCTTAATCGTTATTTGAGGGACAAGCCGGGGCAACGAGCGGCTCTGGCTGGATTCATTCACTATCTTCGCAACAAGCATGGCTATGTCATGAACATGCCGCCTAAACCATCTCTTCAAAACCAACGCAGAAATATCGAGCAAAAGCTATTGGCCATCATGAGAGGGCTCCCTTCAGGAAAATCAACGCTCTCAGATTGGATCCGCTTAGGGTTGATGTATTTCCACGATGTTCCCGCCCAGAGTGCGCGAAGGACGACGTTAGAATCTACTGAAGTTCATTCAAGTCAGGGAATAGTCGTCAATTTAGGAAACCGAAAGTATTGGCTCCCAGCATTTCCGATAACAAGTGCCGGTAAATACGAAGAATGATAACTCAACCTCCCCGGTGCAAGTGGAAAGAAGCAGCGCTTCTAGCCGATTATATCGATATACAACAAGCATGGGTGTAGCAATTTCCCAATGCAGTAGGCTACAGTCCAGTTCACTGGAGCCTATATTTATATGCTTTAAGTGGATAACGCCGGAGTTCAGCTTGACCTATAAGGGGTATATGTGTACCTAAGCAACTTAATAATCAAAAACTTCAGGAACTTTCAAGCGATCAACATACCACTCAACGGAGACGTTGTACTATTAGGTGAAAATCGCGTTGGGAAAAGTAACCTTCTTTTTGCTATTCGGTTAGTGCTTGATCCAACACTCCCTGATGTTACCCGCCAGTTGAAGCTTTCGGATTTCTGGGATGGTTGTGACTTGGGGCAAAACCCCGAAATAGAAATTCATCTTGATTTTTCCAGCTTTGATAATGACGATTCCTTGACCGCATTACTGACCGACTTCCGCTTGGCCAGCGATCCCTATGTAGCCCGACTTAGCTATGTATTTCGAAAAAAGCCTGAAGTCGCAGGTGGGCCGCAGTCTAGCGAGGATTACGAGTTTCTTACCTTTGGCGGCGGGGACGAAACGCGGGCGATACCAAATAAACTGCGTCGCCGAATCGCGCTGGATATGCTTGATGCTCTGCGTGATGCCGAAGGACAGCTCTCTTCTTGGCGCAATTCACCTCTTCGGCCGCTTCTTGAGGATGCTGTAGCTTCAGTGAGTCGTGATGAATTAGATGTCGTGGCAGCTGATCTTGAGTCGGCGAACGCTAAGATGGAGAGCTATCCATCGCTTCAATCCCTCGAAAGTTCTCTACGTTCTGGAATACTTGAACTCGCGGGTAGCGCCCATGATATTGATGCGCGTTTGAGGTTTGCGGCTAATGACCCTCTAAGGTTATTCCGTTCGATCACGATGTTCATAGATGACGGTAAACGAGGAATTGGAGAGGCTAGTTTAGGCTCTGCCAACGTTGCTCTGATTGCACTTAAGCTAGCCGAATTTGACTGGCGCCGGGAGAAAAACGAGCGCAACTTTTCACTACTTTGTATCGAAGAACCTGAGGCTCACCTTCACCCTCAGCTCCAAAGGAGAGTCTTCAGTAAGCTTTTCAATAGCGCTGAACCATCCCAGTCTTTGTTTGTGACAAGCCACTCACCGACGTTAGCTGCAATCGCTCCTTTACGCTCGATAGTGAGTCTACGTTCTGTGAATGGAGCAAGTTGTGCCCACTCTCTGGCCAGACTTCCGGTAACTGAGGATGAATTGGATGATATTGAACGCTATCTGAATGCGTCACGATCCGAATTGCTTTTTGCAAGAGGTGTTATATTCGTTGAAGGTGACGCAGAGGAAGCTCTACTTCCAGGGTTTGCAGAGGCTTTGGGCATAAACCTTGATGAACTGGGCATTACTGTATGCAACGTGGCTGGCACAAACTTCGCTCCATATGTAAAACTTGCTGGCAGTCTTGGTATAAATTTTGCCGTAATCACCGACTGGGACCCGCTAGATGGAACCAAATTACCCCTTGGTAAAACGCGAACCATAAAGATTTGGGATGCATACTGCGAGGCCACTCACAACACTCCATTGACAGCGGCTGAGCGCATAAAGTGGCAGAATGCGGATTATTGTGTATTTAGCTCCGCCTGGACAACAGCAGGTATATTTTTGAATGAGGAGACCTTTGAAGTGTCTGTAGCGAATACACCCGGCCTCCAAGGAGCACTTTTGGACATTCTGAACGAGCAAGGTTTTGGGCCAAAACGCACTGCTCGAATAGCTGCGTGGCGTTCCGGTACAGAGGTCAATTCAGAACAACTGCTAGCGATGGTTTCTGATATTGGGAAAGGGCGTCTAAGTGCGAGACTCGCTAAAAAATTGCCTGGCCTTTCTCCTCCTTCCTATATCCGTCAAGCGATCCAGTTTGTGGCCTCAAATGCCTAGTCACCATCAACTCGATACAGCTCTCGCAGAAATTCAGAATAACCCTGAGCAACGGGAAGCCGTATATGAGCAAGGACATTGCGTTGCACTGGCCGGTCCTGGGAGCGGAAAAACCAAAACGCTGGTGACAGCGATGGCTCGTACGCTTTCACAGGACATTGTCGATCCGCGTGGCGTGGCCTGCATTACTTTCAACAATGAATGTGCAATTGAGCTCGAATCTCGACTTACCAAACTCGGAGTAAGAGATGGTGACCGGTGTTTCGTCGGCACCGTCCACAGTTTCGCTCTTGCCCATGTCATTACGCCTTATGCTCGCTGTATCAGTGGCTTGCTTCCAGATGACTTCACGATTGCAACAGATAGCAATATTCAGGCAGCAATTCAGGCAGCTCATGACGCTGTATTTCACGACAACGCAAATCCTCTTGACCGCTGGAGCGCGGCAAAGACAAAGAGGCTACGAGACATTGATCGTAGCCTTCCTTCCTGGAGAGGTAGAAACCCCGAGCTTGCCGACTATGTAGAAGCATACGAGTCAGAATTGCGAAGAAGAAAGCTAATTGACTTTGAAGACATGCCCCTAATTGCGTTCCGGATGATCAAGGAGAATCTCTGGATTCGAGAGGCAATAAGAGCTCGTTTTCCAGTTCTCTTTGTAGATGAATACCAGGATCTGGGACAGGCTCTCCATGAACTAGTTTGGTTGCTTTGTTTTGAGGGGGGGATCCGTCTCTTTGCTGTTGGCGATGTGGATCAATCGATATACGCATTTACGGGAGCTAACCCCGAGTCGCTTCAGCAGCTATCTATGCGTGACGATGTGAAGACTGTTCACTTACGTTTCAATTACCGCTCTGGAGCAAAAATCATTCGTGCGTCCTTAGGGGCGCTCGGTGAAGAACGAGATTATCGAAGTCGCGAGGGGAGCGATGATGGCGAGCTAACATTTTGGCCTGTGGAAGGTGGCCTGGAGGATCAGGCCCAGCAGGTGGCGGACGTTGTCATTCCGGCTCTGTTAAGCAAGGGCTATCAGCACAAGCAAATTGCCGTACTTTATCGTGCAGGATGGCTCGGCGATAACATAGCAATAGCTCTCGGGCGCAAAGGTACTCCATTTTACAGAACGGATGGCAAATCCCTAGTGAAGCGAAGTTCGAGACTTGCACGCTTCATTGAAGCTTGCGCTTGCTGGGTGACCGGTGGTTGGCGTGTTGCTGATCCTCCCTATGGCAGATTGCTCGGGGAGGCACTTAGGTTAATTTACGGACGGCAAGCCAAGGAGCAAGAGCAGCAGGCCATTTCTGATCAGCTTGTAGCTTTCTTACACAGCAGTATTGGATCTAACGAGGGAACCAATAATTGGTTGCTGCGTTTTGATGCAGAATTAATTAGTCACTGGAAAGCTATCGCCAGAAATACTCACCAAGAATGGGAGGTGTGCACAAACATGATCACCGGTACCAACCCAGCTCAAGGCTTAGACATCCCCCTTGATGTTTTCTCCGGTCGTATCGAGGGATCAGGCAGGGTTGCTTTGAGCACTCTCCATAGTGCGAAAGGCCGGGAGTTTGATGCAGTTATCATTTACGGCGCCAACAAGAACGGTTTCCCCAGCTCGCGCGACAGGCTGAATGATGATGCATTTCGTGAGGCAAGAAGGTTGTTCTATGTTGGGGTTACACGCCCTAAAAAAGAGCTTTGCTTAGTTTATCAGAGCCAAGGTCACTCTCCTTGGGTGGAAGAGCTTTATCACCGAAGCCAGCAGGGATGAACCTTTCCCCAGCAGCATCGTAAATTTAATGGACCTAATTGAGCGGGAGTCGGTGCTGAAGGGGAAGTCCGCCATATTACTGAGTGTGGCCAGCCAACACAGAGAGAGCTTACAATCTACTCCATTCGGCTCATGATGGACCTCAATTGCTCCTCTGTGAACGTCTCTATCTCGGCATCAGAAGAAACTAACGGTGCTCGCCAGCTTCTGACCATTCGCCAAACCTTAACCCAGTGCAAGAAGCCGCTTTTCCGAGCTAGCGACAGTAATTGATCATCCACCTCCGTAACAAGCTCCAAAATCTGATTTTGCACTTGAGCTGAGAGAAGCTCTTCGCAAGCCTGCCGGGTTCTCTCAGCGACTTCTGGAGACGCTTCAGGGGCTCTGTATTTGCCGAGATTGGCACGCTGATTTTCGGCAAAGCTGTTGATTGATTTAACCGCTTCTGGCAGTTTTGAGAGGAAAATCACTCGATGTGCAAGTATCGGGCTGGTTTTTGCGAGCTCTGCCGTAGCCTCATGCAAGGATGCTGAGAACAATTCCATATCAAGAGCAAAGAACTCGCTGCTCAGGCTACCAACAAAGTTATCCGCCTGCTCTTTGAGTTCCTGGACCTGCAGCTGATCGGCCTCTATGCCCCGACACTGAAGAGCAGACATTACTGAATCAATCTGTTCGGGTGCTGCATCCTTAACCTCGGAGAGGCACTGATTTAGGGATATTCGCACCTGGAGCAGGAGAAATAGCACATACCGAAGTTCACGCTTGCCCTCGCGCCGCTGTCGCCAGATATAGGCTGACACACCCGCAATCAGTGAAACAGCAACACCATATTTTTCAATCAACTGAATCCCAGAGAAAAACATCTGGGAGAGTTGAGGCATAAAAGCATCCATTCTATTCAGTCCCTGCACAATATTAGGGGGCATGCGTCATACGTGAACGCCACTCTGTAGTGCATCATCAAATGCCCAAGCCGGGATTCACCTCAGGACGATTCATTTGCGAAAAATCCTGCCGCTTCCGAAAAACCACACTCTCCCTTCACCCACCCTGATTCGCGCTTGAGACGGGTAACACCTCGTCTTTGGGAGAAATCCACTCCTCATCCGTCCCCCTTATTAGAAGCTGCTTTAGACGTCTTTTTAGATTTAATTTTTTTCACTACCGGAGGCTTCATCAAGTATCTCCTCAGCTGCACGCCAGCTTGACCTGCAGAGGGTTCCAGGCTGGAAAGCGGGTCAGATTTATCTGTGCGAGCATCAAAAAGGCAAGCCATTGAAAATTCAGTCTCATGATTCATGTAGTCTTTCGCTTGCTGAATACCCTTAAGGCCCCACTTTAAGTTCTCTTGATCACTTTCATTCGGCTTTAAGATCTTCAACTCCAGAGTGCTCTTAACTCCTTTACCATCTGATACATAGTTGAGCTGGATATCTACTCGACCTCCGGAATTTACAGCCTCCTCATGAACAAAGATGTCAGCCCTTTTGTACCAAGCCTTTAGATGCGTCAACAAAGTAGTTTGAACGTGAAGCTCCGGAAGGTGATGCAGAGATAGTTTTCCCTCATTTTTCTTCCACATCAACCGAGCGGTACAGCCTAACGGCGTCCTTGTATGCTCATCATGGTATACATTTAACTGTTCATCAACAGACTCTAGGCTAATCGCATTATCCGTATTGCTGACATTAACAAACGCCGGCTCATCATACCACTCATCAATTGGAAACCCCGCATGATGAACCAATAGCTTTTGCTTAGCCATTAACATAATAACAAACGTTTGATCTGCTCGAAGATTATCAAGAACATAGTCCATAATATCATCAGCTTCCGCCAACTCTGTCGGGACACGAAAACATGAGCGTAATGTTTCATTACACACAACAATTCCACTTTCCACCGAGAGAGTTTTCGAGTGCGTTCGTTTAAGCTGACACTTATCTATTAGGGGAATCCCTGGTGCAATATCCGGAGCTTCAGCGTAGATAAAAAGAGCAGCTTGGTTAGGCGGAAAACTCCCAGATTTCAGACGCATCTCGGAGGACTCTAACCACCTGTGATAGTAATTCACGCACTGTTGTGTAAAACGAGACAGCTCACTTGGCCCTGATATACTTGGACGTAAACCATTAACCGATAGAAGCTCGCTTTCTGAAAATGTCGCCTCATTACTCATGCAACCCTCCGGCTCAACAAGTATTGATATGCCATGAGCACATCGCGACGATTTATATTCTGAGAATCATCGAAGGCACCTTCTACATCTTCCAGCCCCCTAACTGTCAAAGGCTTCCCATCTGGACTGTCAACTATAGGCAATAACTTATCGTTTTTCTTACGGGCTTGCTGGTAACTTAGGTCGGTCGACAAGATCCTATCGATATTAGCTTGAGCAAACACCTCTAGCTGCTCAAGGGCTTCTGGTTCGCTTTCATCCTCAGAAGATGCTTTATCTTCCTCAATGTGAACTGCATGGACGGTGCCTAGGCATAAGTCGAGGAGAAATCGATAAATCCTATCTCCAGTTTGCGTTTCTCGAAGTGCATGCACGACTTTTAGGCCATCAGCAGTGGGGAAAAGGCGACCATCGAACTGAATGTCTCGTTTATGATCTAGTGGCTGGTAGTCTTCTAGAGAGACTAATCCGCTAAGCACGAGCTTTCCAACAGCGATATGAGCGGCGCGGTAATACGGCCCATGCGAGGTCCGCTTCGCACGCTGGCGTAATGGTTTGATGCCATAAAACAACGAAGAAGCAAAGGACTGAAAGAGCAAAGCGTGTAAACGACCACGATCAAGCTCCCGGATTCCGGCAGCGCGCGATGCAATAATAAGCATCAAGACCCATCGCAGAAATTGGACGCCCTCAAATTCACCTTTTCTGAGCTTTACAGAACCGCTCATACGAGATACCTCCCAACTTCCTCCTCCAACATGCTCGCCGCCTCTCCCTCGCCTAGCACAGTGGCGCTAGCGGTTTCTTCCATAAGATTAACCAAGTGACCGGCGTCTTCGGGGGGAGAGCCTGCGACCTCATTGTCATCACCTAGAATCCCCAATAGAGCAGGAATCATTTTTGTCCCGTTTAGATTCGAAGTCGCTATAAGCCTCCTAGGCGAAACATTTTCTGATTTAGTAAAACGCCGCATAAGATCAGCTGCTCGCCGCATAAACCAACTATCAAGGCTAGCCTCTGGCGTTTCGATTACCAACGTCATAGGCTCTTCAGGCGAGATAAGATCTATCATGGCCATCCGAAATGCTAGGTCCAAAAACTCCTTCTGTGACTCTGAAACACTATCACTGCTAAGGCGCGCCTCAGGCTGTTTGAAAGTGCTTGAAGTCATCTTTGTTGTAAATGTGGGTATGTTGACCGTTTTTGTACCAGTAGCCGGTTTGAAAGGACTGTTACGCGAAACATCAACCGTAACATCCTCCATAAGGAAGGCCTTCGCATAGCTTGAAAAATTCACTCTTAGTTTTTCTGTTATGGATCCCATTGCTTGCTGCCCTTTAGTGACCGCTGAGCGATAGACTTCCACTAGCTCATTACGCTCAGCGGCCAGCCCAGTTAAAGCTTTGCGCTCTTGAGCAAGCTGTGACCGCAGATCTTCGATATCACTAGGCATATTGGAAGGGATGCTTCTTTTGAGATCCTCATAATACTGAAGCGCAACTCGCCGTTTTGAGCTCACTTTCTGTAAGTTTGCACCAAGCTCCCTGAGGTCACTTTCAGCAGCTTCTCTCCGTTCGCCGGCCTGATTGACCTCCAAATGAGCCTCCTCCAATGCATTCTCTTTGGCACGCACATCAGACGATGTGAGTGGGGCAAGAGAATGTTGATCCGCTGAAAGCTTGGAGCGGCACACAAAACAGTGACCTTGACGGAGCTCTTTACTTATTTCGTTGCGCCTTTCCTTGTCTCGGGCACCACAAACAAAGCAGCCTTGCAAACTGCCTAACCCCTGCATAAGGAAGCGTAGTTTGTCGTCAAGATTAGGAAGGCAATTTGCAATATAGTGAGCATCTGCCTCAATGAACTCTGTTTCCACTTCTGTAAGGTTTGCTTCTGCACGTGAAAACGCCTCATCAGCATCAAAAACACGTTGGCGGCAGGCCTCAAATGCACCTAACACCTCTTCATGCTCTGAATCAGCACGCTTAAATCCTTCTTCCGCCTCGGCAGCCAACCGCCTAAGCGCATCAATGCTGATTTCGTCTGTCTCAGGCGGAGGGGGGAGTTCACCTTCACGCTTATTAAGCTGGTGCGTGCGATTTCGGTGGTCTGAATCAACTCGCTGAATTTCTGCAAAGGTATTGTTTAGCTGGCTCTGCAGCTCCTCTTCGAAAAAAAGAATTTTGAAAAACTCGAATTGCGTGCCGGCAGACCACAAAATAGGAAGGCGATCTTCGGAAAAAAACTGCAAGTATCGGACAACAATATGGAAATCATAAGCAGAAGACACACCGGCCCACTCGGCAATCTGCCCGATGAATTCAATTTCATCGGAAATCTCAAGTTTGGTTCGACCGACAGCAACGGACTTAAGCCCCATGTCACGCAAGAAACGTGTAACAGTAAGGTCTTTGGTACCAATCCGAAAAGTTAGAGTAGCTGTTGCGTCGCCTCCTAATTTACCGGGTACTCGCGAGGCGAAGTAGTCGCACTTACGCGGAAGCTTGAGCTCACGCTTGCTCACACGACCTAGGTTCCGATCCAGCTTTTTGGGATCTGCGGGACCAATAACCATGCGCATCAAAAGATTCAGCAGCGTGGTTTTGCCTATACCATTGATACCGGCGAGTACAGTCACCCCATCCTCGAAGTTCAACTCAAGCCCTTGGCCATTTTTTCCCGGATATAATGGATAGTTTCGAACTATGAGTTGATCAAAAACTGGTAAATGTATAGTTCGTTTCACGATACCTCCCTGCTGGAAACGCTTCTTTAAATATCACTCAGCTTTTCGACGTAGTCGCCCAATAGCGATTAGAGCATCAGCCACATAAGATGCATCCTCGTCGGTGCCACTCCACACCATATCTAAAAGATTAATCAGGCGCTGCCGATTATGCTCATATCCATCGCTCTCGACCGAAGTGTCTAGGAATTTCACGCCAGCATCTTCACACATCTGCCTTGCGGTATGGGAGCGCTGAGTAAAATCACCTGCATAAATCCGCCCAACACGGCTCTGCGAAACCCCATATTGATCAGCCACTTGGGATTGCGTCTGGCCACGCTGAGAAAAAGCCCTCGCAAGCGCAGCACCAACACGAATAGCTGAAGCATTATTTCTAGGCATTTTTATGCGTATATATTGACAAATTTATGCGCATATATATCATGTCAATTGCGATCATGCAACTCGTTCCAAGGAGAGACAATGCAAGCCGCGTTTGAACGCTGGACCCAAGGCCGGACGGTGCCCACTCTTGGCACCAATGCAGGCGCACGCCCTCTACCTTTTCAACAGTGGAGAAACTTTAAAGAGGCGTTCGCCCCCGAGCTTGTTGCACAGGCAATCAGCGAATCTGCTCGCCCGGTGAAGCGATGCATCGATCCATTTGGAGGATCGGGAACCACAGCTTTGGCCTGTCAATTTTTGGGGGTCGAGCCTGTCACGATCGAAGTAAACCCGTATCTTGCAGACTTGATTGAAGCAAAGCTGACGGTTTATGACCCTGCCGCTCTGCTGCAAGACTTCAGCCGATTGAAGAAGGGGCTGCGATCAGCGCCTTTTTACGATCTCAGCCACTTGCCACCAACGTTCGTAGAGCCTGGGCTTAATGGACGCTGGATTTACTCAAAGGCAGTTGCTCAACGAATCGAGGCTTATCGCGAAGGAATTTCAAAGCTCCAGAATGAAGCGCATCGACGGTTCTTCTTGGCACTGCTAGGCGGGGTCGTTGTCGACGTCAGCAATGTCTTAATAAGCGGAAAGGGAAGGCGATACAGGAAAAACTGGCTTGCACGGCAAGCTTCGCCCGCAATACTCGACAAAGCTTTCACGCATCGAGTTGAAGAGGCTCTTATTGAGCTTACTGCACATGCGTTCAGGCCTGTCAGCTCTTTCACACTTCTACGGGGGGATTCGAGAGCACTACTACACAAGACGCCGCGTGCAGACCTTGCAGTATTCTCCCCTCCCTACCCGAACTCATTCGACTACACCGACGTGTACAACATAGAGTTATGGATGCTGGGGTATCTCTCAAGCACCGATTCCAACAAGAGTCTTCGTCAATCCACACTGACTTCACACGTCCAGATTCTGCGAGAGTACGCACCCAAACCTTCTGGATCGGAAACGCTTGATCACGTGTCCACGCGCCTTCACGAACAGGTCGATGCAATGTGGAACAAACATATTCCCGCTATGGTGGATGCATATTTCTCGGATATGCGTCAAATTCTTCTTGACCTGCAGGAAAAGCTCGAATCTCAGGGCGAAGTGTGGGCCGTTGTTGGGGATAGTTTGTACGCTGGCACCCGGGTGCCAGTTGCTGAAATTCTAAAGGAACTGGCCCTCGACATGGGGTATCAGTGGATAAAAAGTGATGCATTTCGATCAATGCGATCATCAGCACAGCAAGGCTGGCGCGCAGAACTTAGCGAAACACTCCTTGTTCTTCGTAAAGAATAGGCTAGCAACGAGGCCAATCTATTGCTCTAAGCTTGACTTTTTCTCCCGGTCGACTGCAATGAGCAACTTTAACTGAGAACAACAAGCCTGCCTTCGGCTGCGATTTTTTTGAGCAGATCAGAATTCCCACATCTATCCGGATGGTCCCATTCGCTTTCCCAAACCGGCAGCGCGTGGATCAGAACGCCGGTATCCACGAGATTGTCGAAAGCGATACCGGCCATCGCCAGCTTTGTTTCTACAAAATCGCCGACTGGATCTTGCAGAATAACCGCAACATCGGCATCGCTCTCTTCGTGGTAATCACCTCTGGCACGGCTTCCAAACAGAATTAATTGTTTAACGGCATAGTGTTTGATTACCCGTCGTCCGAATTGGATGACCGCCTGCTCGATATCCACAATGCTGTCCATAACCTGCTGTTCCAAACCGACCTCCGGACTAGCATCCCAGTCGTGAACAGCCTCAGGAATAGGTGCATCCGGATCACACTGATCAATCAGGTCCTGGAGTTGGTGGCGCTTTGGCCTTTGGTGTTTGCTCATGGTCGAAAACCTCCTCGACGCCCGTATATCACAGCTGCTGATACCACTTTTTGCTCACCAGAAAATTTATCTGCAGACTGATACTCGCCATCCCACTCTTGGGCCTGCCGATATCGCACTGTTTGTCGTTGACGAATCTCAACGATGTCATCAAACCCTGTCTCGTAGCCCTCAACCAAAACCGGTGTTTTCGGTGGCAGGGTTTTCAGCCTTTCAATCAATTCCTCAGCAGTCATAGTTCGCCCCCTTGAGGATTCAGAGATCCAGAACAATAGGTGGATTGATGGGTTCATACCGCTCAGTACAGATGCTGGCATTGATTAGCCGAGTGTCAGCAAGCCGATATTCCCCGTAGCCTTCGTGTATATGACCGAATATGTGGGCCTTCAGGGAAAGCTCGTGGAGTCGGTTAAGCAGTTGGCTGCAACCCGCGTTCTGACACCGGAATCCCACGGTTGCCAAATCACCTATGCCTCTTGGAGGCCCATGTGTAATCAGGACGTCGGTATTGCCGGGTACAGCCTTCCACTTCTGATCCAGCGATGCGCCCCGATCCAACATAAACGCCCAGTCCATAAACGTGGGCGTCCAGGGCGAGCCCCAGAATTGGAGGCCTTCAATTTCAACGCCACTATCTTCCAGATAAATAGCTGCAGTCAGCATTGCTCTGGCTGCTTGCGGGGTTTCCTGAAACGCCCAGTCATGATTGCCGGCAATTACGATTTTATGGCGATGGGGCTGAGTGCCGAGCCAGTCGTTCAGGTCCGCAATATTTTCCAGCGTACCTTGGCCCAAACTGTCACCGGCATGGATAAGGACATCGCCGTCTGGGATATCCGGAATTTTCCAATGCAGGCTGTGAGTATCCGAAAGGCAGACGAGTCTCATGTTCTTAATTCCGGCTCCAGAGCCCAGTTCATGAAAGGCAGCACACGCACCATGTTCCGGGCATCGTCCACGCCCCGGTGATGATGCCCCTCAAAGTCTAGTTCGTGGTACGCCAGTGCATGGGCCAGACCATTTTTGCGTTTCTGCCCCGTTGTCCGGCGCCAGATACGCTTGAGGTTCAGGTGTGGATACGTCATAAAAAGTGGTGTGCGTCCATGTTTTTCACTGTCGGCCAAAACATGCAGACGGTCGTAGTTGCCCCAGCTGCACCAGATAAAATCGGAAGACGGTGAACCCAGCCACGCATCTAGGGCCTTCACGGCCTCGGGGAAGCAGAGTGCCTCGTCCACCATCGTTTGGGTGATGCTGGTCAACAAGGTACAGAAGTCGCTGAGTGTCCGGTTCCAGGTGGGCTGAACCAGAAACGATCGACTGTCCAAAAGCTCCCCTTGCCGGGTGGCCAGTGCACAGCCGAACTCGATGATTTCCATGTTATCGAGACTCTGCGGTTCGCCATCTGGTCTCGTGCGATCCGCCCAGCAGGTTGCTTCCAGATCAACCACAAGAACCGGCGATTCATTCCTCACGGTGGTTTTCTCCCGATTCCGCTGAGGGTTCATCGGGACGATTAGAGTCCGTTAGGTCCGTATCCTCTGAATCAGTCTCCCAACACCCATCAAACGGCCGATCGTACCGTTTTAACGAACCTTTCAGCCTTTCCAGTGGCTCCAGTTCTTCGGGTAGTGGTTTTGCCAGTTCGTCCGCATGCGCCGTATGGGCATTAAGGTTTTCCAGAAGTTCTTGTTCCGTCGGCCGTTTACTCATGGCGGTGCTTTCATCCCAAAACGTTCAAATTTGGACGATATTCCTGCGAAGGATCTCGTCCACCGGCGCCAAGGTGAAATCACCGCTGGCTTCAAAGGTATCGATCCAGACCTGATTGCCGCGAGTCACAATCTTCGAGGTACCGATATGACCAGAAATCACAGCGGAGACACCCCCAATGATCTGTTCTGGCCCCTGCGCTCGATCCCAGGGCCAGGTGCAGTCGATGGCAAGCTTCTCCGAATAGGCCGTATCCTGAACCTGACGCCAATCATCAAAGGGGCTTTGAGCGTGAACTACCCCAACCGTGTGTTGGCCGCAGGGAATTGTCATCGACAGCGGAAATTGTTTGGCGCAACATTCAGCCAACCGGCGATAGGCGCTGAAGGACAGATTATCCGCCCAGGCGCCACCGATCAGGCGATGTTTTACCCGGTAAGCCTCATCTTGGGAACGCGCCAGAAACATCAATTCGTGATTGCCAATGATGCTGAACACCCCTTCGGTTGAAAGCGCCCAGTTCAACGTCGCCTCGGAATCCAGGCCACGATCCACCAGATCACCGAGCAGGAACAGTCGATCCACGCCGTAACGGAACCCCGCCTGTTTCAGTTGCTCCTGAAGCACCGACAAATGGCCGTGTACATCGCCACAAATCCAGTCTATACCAGTGGGGTTGGGGGCAATGGTCTGGTGGGTGACGAGTTTCATGGGGCTTAACCGTAACTACAATATGTAGGCGTTACGCCTATCATTGGCACCGTATATAGGTGATCCGCATTTTTCATGCTAGCAATGAATCATCGATCCGGCTACTGTAAGAGACCAGTTTCGAATCTGGACCGA
This sequence comes from Alteromonadaceae bacterium, assembly GCA_013393545.1. Next base: position 19,702 of record JABXHG010000396.1, read on the forward strand.
TAGGAAAGTGGCCATGCTGCATATCACCCGGGTTGAGGATGCTCCGTTCTTTTTATTGCCGCATCGCACCAGCGGTCCGAAGGGCAAAGTACGCCGCAACCACCTGCCAATTTACCGCGACTATGCTACCGGTCTGCCGGACACCATAGAGGCGTTGGCCTTTACTTCGGATCTCCAGGGCCGAGGGGCCAGTGGCCGTGGCGGCGTCTCTGGCATTGTTGGTAACCCACGCCAAAATCAGCAGCGCACCGAAGGGGACTTCTTGGTGGCGGTTAGGAAGGTGACCGCCCGGCAGCCAGACTTGTCACTGCTGCCCCAAGAGCCTGCGGGTGAAAAACGAGCGCGCAGTGCTGACCCGAACATTGCGATATCACCTGGGGGGACCGGTTACGAGGGCCTTACGGTGTTTGGTCACACCCGCTGGCACTGGCCCTGGTTGATGACGCTCGGTGCCAGTCAGGTGAAGAGCTCGGATTGGCGACTGGTTGTAATACAAGCTAACCGATAATCTTAATTTTTGACTTAACTTCCTTTTAGATATGGAAAAATCTGGGAAAATCACTTGGCAATTTATCTTCTCTCGGTTTCGCCAGACGCCACTAGCATATCGTTATGTGTTCACCCTACGCTCCGTCAGAGCCCATAAATTGCGCGAAACAGTGTTAATTTGAAAGGAGCATCCAGTGATAAACACAGATCTCTATACAGGGGCCGTAATCCGGCTAGCTACTCTTCAGTCGCAACGAGATCGACCCGGGCGTCTACTCTTTGCTTCTGTATCTCTTTTACCATGTGGAAGACCATTGCCTCCTCCAATGAAGGGGAAAGGGATAGACCAACACTCTCTTAATGGTACCGGCGGGACTGTTTTTTTTCGTCGTGTGCTGTTGGGCGTCCAAGAAGCCATTGACTGGTATCGAGCTCTCGGCACTGGCGACGATAGAACCCCGGTTCCCTTCCGACCAGAAGATCGCATTAGCAAATACGACGGGATAGAGATAGATGTTTCCAGGCTTATTGATAATCCAGCCTGGCCTTCCCTCGGCTTGCCGATAGGCGAAGGCTTTTTTGCACACCCTTCCGGACGCAGTCATCCCGCGCCCTTCATTGGCGCTACACCTGCCCGCGTCCACCGCCGTTTTGGTAGCCAGGATGGCTTCGACTCAATGCTTGCTGACCATAAAGCAGTGGCCTTTATCGCAAGACGATTACATATTGACCTGCGACTTTATAGGGAATACTTGGGAAGTGCTGTCATGATAGCTTCAGACCCTGTGCTTAAACAGGTTGATTGCTTCATGATTCCAGCTTCCGAGAATGAGGGCGAGAGAATTTTTTATCGTTTCGTCCCTCGTGCAGGTCAGTCTCTTTCTGGTCTGCAACTCACTACTTTTGATGAACAAACACATCTTCTTACAGACTTTAATACTCGGGATATCCCACCAAATGGCATACTAGATATCGACAAGGGTGACTGTATAGGAACATATGGCTATGTAGTGACTCATGATCAGCATGGTGTGTTGGCCTATAGCCCCCCAGCTCCATTTCTGCGCCAAGTAGGCATCAATGTAAACCCCACATCTAGAGGCAAAAAGGTACGTGTTCCAATTGGCGAAGCAGCCGATTCCCCAAGCATGGAATACCAGGCGGCACAACCATCGCAACCCTCGTCCCCCCGCTTAGTCGGTGACCCACCTCGCATACAAGACGCCAACCACCGTGTCTCTACTGCAGCCTCAAGCCGCAAAAAACTTGCAAGTGCCAGGCAATACGGCCAACGTTGGTTTCCAGACGGCTCTCGCGAAGAGGCTATGCGCTTTGTTCAAAGCGAGCTTAGGAGGGCTAGCTCCAGAGTGATCATTGCGGATCCCTACCTTGCTGGATTGCAATTGGGGCAATATTTGTATGCCGTCAATCCGGCAACAACCTCTGTAACTTTGCTAACTTCAAGACTCGCGTTCAAATCGAAGAAGCAGATCCCCTCAAAGGCCGATGATTTCAGCTTTCAGCTCGACCAGCTGAAAGACAAGGCGGGGGTTACAGCCGAGACATATGTGCTTCCATCATCCATCCTACATGATCGCTTTTTGGTGATAGATGATGACGTCTGGTTCCTTGGCAATTCCCTGAACACCTTAGGCGACAAGGCATCCTTAATAGTCAAGCTTCCCAATCCGAACGAGGTGATTGACCAACTTAAGGACATGCTAAACCACGCAATACCATTTGATGAATATAAGAAGCAGCGGGCCAAGTCGAAGGACGCGGATTCATGAAAAGTTTTAGTCCAAATATCCCCATTGCCCCAACAGCAGAGCGCCCATTTCCTGCTAAAGAAATTATCTGGGGTAGCCAACAGGGTGGGCAAGCTTGCTTCCCAACATCGACTGCTGCCTATGAGCGGAAAAATTCTCCCGATCCCGTTCCATTGCAAAAATTTGGCAAAGCAGTGGCAAATGCTCAAGAAAGGGTCTGGATTGTGGACGAATATCTTTTGGTGCCCGACAGGGGAGATCCCGTAAGACGGATCGAACAAATTCTTGAGTGGTTACCGCTATCGTTTGCTGCGAGCGATGTCCGACTGCTGACTAAGCCCCATCAAGAAATCACCGAAGATGACCTGGAAAGATTCCAACAACATGCCCAGGAAATCAATAATTATGCGACAAGGCGGAAGAAGGAATGCAGTATCGAAGTTAGAACGCACCTCAAGCGAGATTGCGACTTTATTCACGACCGGTTCGCTATTATTGATGACGAACTCTGGCATTTTGGTGCAACAGTGGGCGGATTTCACTCCAGAGTCAGCGCTGCCAGTCGAGGCTGGAGAGCAGCCGATCACGGCGCCATAAAATTCTTTGAAGAAATCTGGAAGGCGGGAGTAGGTAAATGAATCACCAATGGCCCAAAGAGCAGCATGCTGAGAATCAGGACGACTATACTGACCCAGCGTTTAAGACGGCACAAGATTTCCTCGACCTACTGGATCTAGTCCCTGACGTCCTGCCCGAGGCTTTTAATGACGTTGTGAGCTGGATAGTGGAGCAAGGTGGCGATCTCTCCGAATTGGAAAAACATTCAGTCTCAGTTGACGATCAGTTTACAACGACAATTCAGGACAGCCATACCATGTGGATGACGGTCGCTTGTGCTGCTTCGCTTGCTCAAGCTCCGACGTTGACAACCTGGGCGAAGGTCAGGCAATTCACATACCACTCGTTTCAGCTTGAGCATTGGTTAAGTGAAGCGATGATGGCATATACCAAAGTATTTCCTTCGTCATCGCGTGCTTATGTCCAGCTGGCCAACGACGTTTTTTCTGCGCTAGACAACTTCTCACTACCATCTATGTCGGACCGCATTAACGAAGAGCGAGTTGGTGCTTGGGCTAGCTGGAGCGAACGAACAGACAAACTTGAAGAACTCTGGTGGGGCTTGCGCGGTTGGCACGGTTTCATGAATTACAATGAAGAGCTTTCGCTATTCCAAGTATTCTACAAGTTGGAGCCAGACGAGTACATTCGCACGATATCAAGATCATCCAATCCTTATTTGGTCAGTTCACTGCTATTCGTGGCAGGAATAGGCGCATTCTCTCCACGGTTCTCAGAATGGAAGCGAATTGTTGCCTTAGCGCCTATTGCTTTTGAGGATGATGGCAACTGGAATGGCTCTGTCCTCATTCCGTTGCTTCTCGTTGAGGCTCGCGACCAACTATTACATATTTGCCCTCTCTCCAGCCAAGATGCCAAGGCTAGTGAGATTGAAGAGCTCAAGCTGGATATAGCCAATATTGCGGACCTCATCACCAGCATCCTTGACGAAAGGCAGGATGCCTCAGGATTGTTCTCCCGCTGGGCACCTTGGCTCATGCGGCAAATCTTAGGTCAGACCACTAAAGACATCTCGGATGTGACGTCCACTGCATTTGCTGATGACACCCTGTTAGAGGCAATTAGCACTAAACTGCATGATCACCCCCTGCCGCAAAAAACTCCCGATGGCACGCCTCTATGGGAGGCTTGGTGCTATCGTTGCGCACTGGCTTCTTTTGCCCATAACGGACATATTGAAGTCCCCGGCTGGCGAAGCTTCGCCGATGAATGGAATCTTTCACACGACGACTGGCCCGGGGAAAAAGGACACCTATTACGCAACCATGCCAGCTACATTTCCAGCACAAATACGGATATCCCGGGCATTGCCGCCAACTTACTAGCCTTCCCAATTACCAAATCTGCTTCCCCGGTCGATGTGTGGATCGATCTTTGGGAACAAGCCTTCACTTTGCGAGAAATTGTTGAATTTGGCGACCCAGACGTAGGAGAAGGCGAATACAGATCTCGCTATGAAGCCGGACGCTTATTACTTTTGCTCTTCAACATTGGTCTGGCAATCTTTGATCAACTGGCAGCCGATAGTTCTGATATAAATTCGCCTGAAGCTAGGTCTCTTGCAAAGCTGTTTCAAGCCTTAACTTCCGCAAGTAGCGAAATGCGAGAAATCGATAGCACATTAAATCATGATAAATGGCTCGCAATTGTCCAGCATTTGGCGGTCAGGAGAGTCATTTGGGAACCGTCCTCTCGACACGAAAATTCATCAACGGGTGTTCAGATCTTTAGAGTCGATGATAGCCCCACCACCGCTGACGTTATTTCCAGCGCCAGTGGTGACGTGATGGAAACTGCCGCTATTTTGCAGTCCCTCCTGCTCAATACTTCGGACTCAAGATTAAAAGCTGAACTCGATTCGGCATCCATAGACTTGCCCGGCATCCTGCACTCGATCAGGAGCCTCAATAAATGCCATTCACGCAAATATCCTATTGATGAAGCCCAGCTGAAGAAGCTTGAGGCGCTAACAAGTGAGGTGCCTAACTGATCACCTAGCATTCATCCACATCGATTAAGAAAATCCTGCACCCAGCGAGATTCCGAGTTGGTGAATGACAGCTCATACTTTTTGGCGGTACGAACAAAGCGACTCACGTAACTGCATTTGCCTGTTGGAGGCAGCCATTCATCGGGTCCCTGGGCGCCCTTGCTGCGATTGAGACCGAGCTCGACCGGCCACAGATGGGTTAAATCATTGGCAAACCGTTCGCGCTTCTCATCGCTCCACTGCCAGGCTCCGTGCTCCCAGGCCCACGCCAGGGGAACCACATGGTCAATGTCGATATTCGAAGAGTTTTGGATGACTTTGCCAGTAAAAGGACTGATCCAACGACCTCGTGTCACCCGGCAGCGATCATCACTGGCAAACTGCACTGGCTGAACGGTTGACGTCTCAATCAACGCCTCGGCTCGGGCATTTTGGCAGTCACCATCGGCATCGTCCCAACCATGGCCAAAGGCACTTCGTTGATAGTCAGCCTTGCCGCTTTTTGCGTTACTATCCGCGTCATGGCTATTAAGGGTGATTCCACTGGGAAGTCGGCCACCAGAATCGAGGCATTCTTGCAGTGAGTCGAAGCCAGTGTAGGATTGGGTGCGATCGTACCAGGCGCTCTCCGGCGGGTGGCAAAGGCCACTCTTGGATTTTTTGATCAGTTCCGCAGTAAGGGGCGTACTGGCGAGTATTGAAATAACGGCAAAAATGCCGATCTTCAGTCGCATGGGTTTGGATTCCTCTTCAAATCAACGATAAAGCCTCAGGGCAGGCAAACGGGACCAGAATACTGGGTCCGGCCAAATCGACCAAATATGGACGCTTGAGACGCTTTTTCTATTAACAACAACGGAGACCAATACGCACTTATGGCCATCCATTTCTATGAGAAGGGCCGGCTTTCGTCGGGTTTTCACGGCTGGCACGTGACAGCGACACTCAGAGGTAAACGCTATCAAAAATACCTCAGCCTGAGGCCACCCAAACCAACGATTCCGGCGAATGTCTGGTATCGCTATCAGGAAACCCGTGCGCGTTATTACGATGCTCGTTGGTCTGCCCGTTCCGCTGCTTTGCAGTACATTGATGCGTTAAAGAGCAATCACCCAAACACGCGCCCATGCCGTGGTGTGGGATTTCGGGGCATCACCTTAGGGATCACCACCGGTGCCCGGGTGGATCAGGAACGCTGTTATTTCTCTGTCAATGAGCCGGAACGCCCAATGCGCTTCTATATCAACGAGGATTGCACTCTTTCCCAAGCCTGGGAGCAGGCCGTTGACCATTGGGGAGGTACCTTTGGCATTCGCCCCAAAGACATTGAGCGCAAACGCAACAGCCCGGTGAGTCCTGCTGCCTTCAAGGCGCTGCGTAACCAGCTCAACGAGAACGAGGGTTGTAACATTTCCGTTGAGGCCCTCCACCACGTGTATGCGGAGCAGCGAGCCGAGATCGAGCGGCAAAGGGCCAAGGAACAAACTCAGGGCGAGGTCACTGAGGATGACCTGCTGGGATGGTATGCGAGCTTGAAACAGGAAATTTCAGAGTACCAGAATCGTTGAATTAATGCGGAGGTGGCGGCAAAAGAGGATGCCAGGTCTCTCCCTGACCGGTCACACCACTAAGCAGGTGTCGCATGTGCCTGACATCCAATGTCGGACTTGATCGGGAGACCTAAGCCACCCCGATCCTTCTTTACATTAGCATACAATTTTCCGTCTGACAGTTCTTAACCCAAAAAATCGGAACCTTATAGTTTCACACCCATTTTTTTGAGTGCATTTCTTGCCGTAGGCTCATACGGTATGCTTTCCGCCTCCGTGCGAACATGAACAAACCAGTCAGCATCCCCCGGACATTGTTCCGCGATTCGCTTAAAAACCCCTAGTTCATACCGGACTTTCGATAATACGGTTTTGAGCCACCGTTCAAATTCATTGTAATTCGAAACAGAGAAACAAAGACCGCTCATAGATTCTTCTTTCCATTCACTTGGCGCTCCCTTTACCCGCTCCAATCGACGCTGAATTTCTACGACGTATATTGTTTTATCCTCAGTCACAACCCTAATCACAAGTGCGCCACGGAGAGTCAGGCCTCCTTCATTAAGATAGGGCCACTTTCTGACTTCACCTTTAACCTTTTTATATCTCGGCAATTTTTTTAACTTTATTAATTGAGGAGCTCCAGAATCCCTAAAGCCCTTTTCAAAGGTAAACCAATCCACCCTATTTATTTTATTAGGAAACCGGCGTTTCAGATGCACAAATGATTCCCACATATCCAGAAGAATTCCTTTGGACTCCTGCTCCAAGCGAGAACTCAAAGCCGCCTCCCCAACTCCGTCCCGGTCCCCATAGCGGTCACCGGTCGAATACTTCTCAGCCGCTTGATCGCTCTTCTCCCAATTCCTGGACGCCGGTCTCGTAGTAGTGCCAAGCCCAACTTTAACGTCTTCAACTGGCACAACATCACGATCTGGATGGGAAAGCTCAACTAATTTATGATCTCTCAACACTCTTCGTGGAGCAGACCAGTCTGGATCGTAATCGCTTGTAATAGGTAGTTTGCTTTCCGCATAACGGCCACTTCTTGCCTTGCGTTTCAGTAGGGCATCATTCCTGTCTCTATCCCATGTAACCTCTAATCGCCCGTCACTTCGCAAACTCATTAGTTTTATATTTGGGCCTGCTGGAGCGCTGCATCCCACTATCCTAAGGGCCAAAAATGATCGGCCATTATTGAAAGGTATTCCTTGAACCCTAATTCGAACCTTCTGATCATGCCACGGAAGTACAGATAAATGAACAATACTACCCTTTTCATCATAACCATATCCTTTAACCGCCTTTTCCATTTGAGCGTAAATACTTTTAGCGCAGAATTGAGTATGCTCATTATATTTCAACCACGCCAAAAACCTAGCATCAGCGTTGACAAATTTATACCTCTTATTAAGAGATACATGCCAATCTGACTCAGACTCAGGAATTCTAATATTTGGATGGAATGGACTATGAGGATCGCTTGGTTCCCTCCATCGATACGCAGTCAAGACTCTTTTTACTTCCTGAGATTGGCCATAACAACGGGAAAATAATTCAATACAAGGAATTATCAGACGTCCGTCAAGGGATACCGAGAAGGAAAGAAGCGAATTTCGATCTTTATCATATTTCAGGGGATAAATATCAAGAGGAAAGGGCCTCTCAGACGCCCTTCTGCTCACTTCATAAAACGACGTTAATTCCCAACCATCAGCGTCAAAGTCAATGTCAAATTCTCGTGTCTCGAATCCTACAACCCTACGACAAATACCGCCTTCCCATATCGACCCAATCCGCAAAAACCCTAGAAGCGTCAATGGAGCGCTCCTAAGAAGATAACGACCCAAGCTCCCGTCCGGGAATAGCTCCCGCATTACCAAGATTACTTTCGGCTGTCGCGAACGTTTATTCTTGACAATCCCTCCATACCACCATACGACCAATACTGAAGGGTCTGAACCAAGTTGTTCTCTCAGGTCAACGGAGTTTTCTAGCTTTCTCAAAGGATAGGATAATTTTGACTTCATCGGCACAGATAGTTGGTTCCGTTAAACCGCCGCAAGCGTTTTATGCGACGGTACCAAAACGTACACTACCCGTGTCTCACCTATTTGAAAACTGTCTTAACTATTTAAAAAACTGACAACCCCCACCTACCAGCGCCACAGCCGAGGCCGGCTGATGGGGCAG
>JABXHG010000397.1 GCA_013393545.1 Alteromonadaceae bacterium
AAGCATTGGCAACGTGGGGCAAAAGCTCCGAGAAACCAAAATGGACGGTATGCAGCAAGGGTAAGACCAGAGGGTAGAAAGCGAAAGCCGGAGCGTAATGCGGGCAAATGCCCAAAGCGAATACGGATGCAAGAGGATAGACCCGGCGGTAGTGCCACAGGAAAAGAGTGAGCCAAAGCGGGCGTTAATCGCGGTCGTGGCCACCATGCTGGGTGGAATGCTTGGGGTGTTTACGGTGTTTGTGATGGCCTTTATCAGTTCAGGAAAGGACGAAGCTGAAAAAAAGAGTGAGTGTTAAGCTGTCAAAAACGTGTAAAGTTGTACCTATAGCAACCAAAGATAGCCTGTTATGGCTCCTGTGATGAAAGCGCACCCTTGGTGCACGTGGTCGCCGACATAAACTTCACGCGTCTGCCGGAGCCTGCTTCAGATGTAGTTGAACATCTGCACTCCGAGCAGAAAGTCACTCAAATAAAAAGGCTGGTGTTTCGCAACGCTGGCCTACCAGCTGGTCGACCAGATGAATAGCGCCGCACCGGCAAAGCACCATCAAAGCACCTTGGATGACCTGACACGGCACTGCTGATGAAAGCCAAGACTGCGAATCGCAGCAAAAGATGAGCATGAGCCGGAAACCATGGCCTGAGGCAACCCCCTATAAGTACATGTTCAAACCTAAACTAAAACCAGCAATTTACAACCTTTGGCCTAAACTACTGGTTATCACAGTAGGGGTGGGTAGGTATGGAGTAGCAGTAACCTGGCTACACGGTGACTTGAGAGGTTTGATAATCAGTGTTGGCGGCGGTCTGGTCTCTATACCCTTGGTATTTATTTTCTATGAAATCTGGCAGGAAAAATCGCATCGTAAACTCAACGAAAGCGTGTACGAATTTGCTGAGAACCAAATGCGCGTCAGCATCAGCGCCGTCAATGGATTTTGAGCGCAGCAGCATATTTGAATCCTTGGTCGATGCCCGTTATCTGGCATTCCAGCTAACCGACCTGTCGCTGGGCGAAGAGTTGGACCAGCTTGAAAGGCTGCCGGCACCCGCTTCAACGTAACCAAGCGCACCCAGTACGCCGCCACCATGTCTCTGCAGGGGCAAGTGACAGCGAGCGAAAAAGGCAAAGGCTCCGGCATCATCGAACTGGCCCTGGAACACAGCGGCGTAGACGGCCTGGATTTCATCAACCGGGGCACTGCGCCGCCCAACCAAGATACGAAAATATCCCCGCAGCAAAGCGTTTGATGACAACCGGAAGTTGGCACACTACGCCAAGCTCTCATCCCGCCACGCGATTGATGAATTGTTAGAGGCCGGGATTTCGGTTGTATACCTGAAAGACGGAAAACTGGTGCGGAAAGGTCCGGATAATACATTGACCGTCGTAAAAGAACTCGAGAACAAGGAAAAGTTCGATCTTCGTGAATTTTTAACGAAGTAGACGACAATTCCACCCAGGTGTGAAGTTGGAAACGATAGAACAAGAGCATCACTTCAAAGCCCTGAAGACGACCTTGGTGGAAGAAATCAGTCGTCAGCTCGGCACCAGTACCAAACTGGCAGAATCCGTTATTGATAAGGCACTTGCTGGAGAGCCAAAAAGCTACGAGTGGATGTGGAATGAATCGCCAACGTCAGCTGAGAAATACGAAGAAAAGCTATACAACCTTCAGGAGCAACTCAGCAACGAAGGCCTGGTACTGGATGGGCTCCACTTCCCCGCCGTTGACGAATCTTTAGAGCGTGATTATCGGGCTTTGCTGGAATGCATCCCCACCATCCAGTTCGTTCGTTGCCAATTTTATTGTAGAGGCTTACTCGAACCCTCCGGGACACGCAGAACCTTCAGCGAGTGCACGTTTCATTCCGATTGGAAGGTTACCCACGCTTGGAATATCGGAAACACAGGCCCGCTTTTTGACCAGTGTTGCTTCAAGCAAAGAGTTGAACTCATCGCCGATGAACTCGGCAAAAGCCCGTTAATGGAATACACGTCGGTGTTTTCCCGCTGTGATCTCAACGAGCTTGTGTTGTCCGATATGGTCCTGGATATCCCGCTATTTGATCCGGCAAAGAAAAAGGACACAAGGCTTGCTAGCCTTGACCTAAAAAGTTGTACCTTTGAAGAACGGGTTGTAATCAGTAAGCTGAAAGGCGCGGCGGCGGTTGGTTTGTGGTCAACCGTCTTCAACGAAAAGTTCACATTGATTGGCAGCCAATGCCGAAAATTCGTTGCAGTTGATACCAATTTCGAAAAATTAGCAGATTTCTACGAGTCACAGTTCCATGAATTCCACATGGAGAAATCGATATTCCGTGATTTCGCCGGGTTCGAGAAATGCGCGTTCGGGATCGAAAACCCTGGGCCTGTAAACCCCATTACGCTTCGATACGTAACCTTTTACAGTTTTATCAACTTCCGCGAAGCTCGTTTTAATCAGGCGCTGGACCTGCGAGCCACCAACCGCCAGCACGAACCAAACTTTCTGGACGCTGCCTTCAGCCCCGCAGCCCTGAACAAGACCGACAGAGAAACCTTCCGCATCATCAAACACTCCTTTGATGCAGTGGGCAACCGAATAGAAGCCAACAAATACTTTGCCCACGAAATGCAGGCCTACCGACGGGAACTCAACACACCCAAAGCAAAGAAAGAGCGGGGCAATTGCCGGGAGCGCTTTCTGCTGGGCCTGAATGCGGCGTTTTCCAGCCATGGTCAGGATTATGGAAAAGCGTTGTTCTGGTTATGCGCCGCTATAGCCGTTAACGCAGCGATATTGGCCAACCATAAGTACCAGTGGTGGCTGTTACCAGAGCCAGTTCAAAGCTGGCTATGGAACATAGCGGCACCGGCAAACGAATTCGCCAATGGCTTTTTGCCACTTAGGTCGCTATTGAGTGAGGAGCTGCAACCGCTGGCATTCTGGGTGTTGATTGCCATGGTGCTGATTTCCACCTTGACCTGGCATGTGCTGGTGGCGGTTCGGCGGCATGCGCGGCGGTAACCGGCTACAACTCTTAGTCTTGCAAATACCCAATAGATAGGGCTGATCAGATGCCCTCGAATAACCACTAGGCCAAACCCTTGCCAAACCCCAAAGACCAACTCTTCAACGCCGACCACCTAAAAAGCGGCATGAAAGAACGCGCCGTAAAAAGCGCGGGTATCACCCTGGCCGCTCAGGGTATCAAACTGATCCTGCAATTGGGTTCCGTGGCCATTCTGGCCCGCTTGCTGCAGCCATCAGATTTTGGTCTGGTTGCCATGGTCACGGTATTCACCGGCCTTGCTTTGAAATTTATGGAAGGCGGCCTTTCCATGGCGACCATCCAGCGAGACCAGATCACCCACGCTCAGGTCTCCAACTTGTTCTGGGTAAACGGCGCCTTGGGCACGGCCCTGTGCCTGCTGGGCATCTTGATCTCACCGTTGGTTGCCATTATTTACGACGAACCCCGCCTGACACTGGTTATGGCCGCCATGAGCCTGACCTTCCTTATTGGCGGGCTATCCGTACAACACGATGCTCTATTGCGCCGGCAGATGCGCTTTAAAGCGATCTCGGTGATCGACGTTGTGTCCATGGCGGCAGGCATTACCGCCGGCATAGCCGCAGCCTTGGGCGGCCTTGAATACTGGGCGCTTGTGATCAGCCCCATTACCACCTTTGCAACAAAAACCGTAATGCGCTGGTTGAGTGCCCGCTGGATTCCGTCGATGATGAGCCGAAGTTCCGGCGTGCGGCCGCTCTTGGGATTTGGGGCGAATTTGACTGGGGCGAATTTTATTGGGTATTTGGCGACAAACATCACCCCCTTTGCAGTCGGATACATTGGCGGAGCCAACGCATTAGGCTTTTACAATAGAGCTAACACGCTAACAACCATTCCATCGTCGCAATTGCTCCCGCCGGTGATGAATGTAATGCAGTCGGCATTAACGAGGGTCAAGGATGAGCCAGATCGCTTAAGAAGAGCGGCATTATCCCTGATGACCAAGATAGCGATGGTGACTATGTTGGTTACGATAACTATGTATGCAACGGCAGACTGGCTTGTTTCACTCTTTCTAGGTGAGGGGTGGGGTGAAGCTGTTGAAATATTTCGAATTTTGGCCATTTCCACAATCGTTACGCCGATAACAACGTTTACAGCAATAATTATGGTGGCGGTGGGGGAGGCGAGAGCCCTAATGCGGTGGAAAGCTATCACTCTTTCTATTCTCGCCGGTGCTATAGTCCTCGGATCATTTTGGGGTGTTATGGGTATAGTCTTGGCGCATTGTTTGTCTGGGATTTTTATTAGAATGCCTGGGTTTCTAATATATTCAAGTAGGTATCAGCCTATAAAGTCCGCTGATTTTTTTGTTTCATTGTTTCCTGTCTTTTTTAGTGCGCTGGCTACTTTGTTAGTCGTTATGTTCCTTAGGAATAGCTTTGCGTTTGAGAGTGACATAGTGTCAATTTTTGTTTTTTCATTGATTTCTTTAAATATATATTTGGTAGCTCTATTTTTTTTCAAAAAAACTAGATGGGAAATAAAAGATAGTTTCATTTTGCTAAAGAAATTTTTGCCGAAATTTTTATAGGGATATGGGAAGAGCTTTATGAAGTTGCTTGTGATTGGAATAGACGGTGGCACAAAAAGCATATTAGAAGGTATGCCTATGCCATTTACACAATCTTTGTTTAAGGGGGCAGCCTCGAAGCACCTAGAAGAAGATCTTATTAGCAGAGGATGGGCGGAAGCTCTCACGGGTGAGCATGCATCTACCAATAAGGGCTTCTATCTCATGCCTTGTGCAGACAGTAGTTATGATTTTTCGGGCTCATACTCTAAGTCAGACATGGTATCCGCTAGCTCAAATAAAGCTATCTGGAATCTTCTAAACGAAAATGGGGTCTCAGTCGGTATAGTCAATGTACCAACTACGGGGCCGGCAGATGATGTCAAAGGGTTCATGATTGCCGGTGGTGGTGGTGGAGTAAAGGCCACTGGAGGAGTACCGGATGGAATGGTTTCCCCGTCGATCTACAAAAAAACACTGGAAGACAATGGTTATGTCTTCGATGTCAGGCTTCCCGGGGGAGAAGAAACAGTATCAGGCTTTTTGAAGAAAATTAGCAAGGCTGAGCATGTACAGATGGATACATTTGTTAAGCTTGCAAAACTTGAAAAACCAGAGTTTGGCTTTCACTGCTTCCGAATTACGACAGAAGTTCAGTATCTTGCCCGTTACGAAATAGAAAAATGTATAAAGAAGCTGGCTGATTGTAAGAACAAAGGAGTGGAGTTTGAGCCTGATAATGAGATTCAGCGTGCCTTGGTTGCCCATTATAGGGGGTTAGACGAATCCATAAAGTCTATCTTTCAAGAGTTAAAGCCCGAAAGCTATATGTTTATTGGAGATCATAGTACCGCACTATTTGAGCATGAGGGAAACGTCGATGTTTGGCTTAATGAAAAGAGGTATTTGAAGACTCTTTCGGCGGCTGAGATTTTTGTAACGAGGGCTTTGCGTTTTCTGAAGCGCAAGCTATTGATGAGGTTGGGCAAGAAGGAAAAGCCAAAAGCTAGTTTGATTAGGCGGCCAATAACTAGGTTTTCCGAAAGAAAAACTCTTGCTTTTGGAACTTTCTATGATACCGGTAACTTTGCTGGAATATTTGTCAACGACAACGATCGTTTTAATGGTCCAGTCAAAGGGGCGGAGCAAGTAAAAGCTATAGTTGATAAGATTTGTACAGAGTTTAATACCGACCCGATTTCAATAAAGTACGGCTTGGTAGCGAAACCATACCGGGAAGTCCATGAAGGTGCGCAGTTTCAGCGCTTGATGCCGGATATCAAGATTCATAAGCCAGATTCCATATACTTCTCCTCCCGAAAGTGGGAGTTTATAACTAAAAACCCAAATTTGAAGCCATTAAACGAAAGTCTGGAGGGAATTCGTTATCCCCATGCAGGTGCCAAAGGAAGCGATCCGCTCTTTGTTTACAGTAAGGATCTCGAGCATTTGATTCGAGATGATGATCCCAGCGATCTCAGGCTAACTTATCGAATAATTACAAGATTCTTCGCTCGGACCGATTGAATGGCTAACCCCAGAATCGCAATTCTCACCCAACCCCTGGGCCACAACTACGGTGGCCTCCTTCAAGCCTATGCCTTACAGACCTATCTCAAGAAGCTGGGCTGCGAGGTAGAAACGCTTGATCGACGCGTAGAAGGGACTGGGCGAGCCTCCTTTAAGGGGCATGTATTAAACCTTGCCAGGCTGATGCTGGGCCGCATTAAATCCTTACCGACCGAAAGCCGGCAGGCTTGGGTTTTGAGTGAACTGGCGGCTTTTCGAGATCGCAGGTTAGCCATGTCACCCAGAATAGTGAGTGAACAGGAAGTTCGAAACTATTATCGCGACCGGGATTTCGACGCTTTCGTTGTTGGCAGCGATCAGGTTTGGCGGCCTCGCTATTCACCTAGTATTCTGAATTTCTATCTGGACTTTCTTGACGAGATCAAAAGCCCCGCGAAACGCATCGCGTATGCGGCTTCGTTCGGGGTGGACGATTGGGAATACTCCAGCGAGCTGACTGAACAATGCAGAAGTCTGGTGCAGAAGTTTGACTCAATCTCTGTGCGAGAGAGATCAGCTCTTGAGCTGTGCCGCGATAAGCTGGGAGTTTCGGCTGAGTGGGTGGTTGACCCAACACTGTTACTGGAGCCAGCGGACTATGAGCCGTTGATTTCTGAGTGTGAAAAGAATGCTAATGCCGGCTGTGTGCTTTCTTACGTGCTCGACCCGGCTCCCGAGAAGCGTTCGATAGCCGATAGTGTAGGGCGTACTGTGGGGGCAAACGTGTTCTCAATCAAGCCCGAGTACTCGATCACTCAGGTGCGGGCAAAAGATATAGCCAAGTGTCGGTTCCCAGGCGCTGAAAGTTGGCTTCAAGCCTTTCACGATGCCAGTTTTGTCGTGACAGACTCTTTTCACGGTACTGTGTTTTCGATTTTGTTCAATAAGCCGTTCATTGCGGTCGGGAACTCGGCCAGAGGAATGGCGCGGTTTGAATCGCTTCTATCACAGTTTGGGCTGACTGACAGACTGGTTGAATCTCCAGAGGAGGTATCGCCAAAGCTAGTCCATAGCCAAATTGATTGGGAGGCTGTTAACGATAAGCGGGAAGCCTTGGCTAGTGCTGGTCGTCAATTTCTACAAACGCAACTTTTCGGTAGCTGATTGAATGCCTGTTGCACCTAAAGTCTCTGTCATCGTCCCAGTATTCAATGCAGGAGAAAAGCTGGTTCCCAGCATCGAATCCCTGCTCAACCAGACCTTGAAAGACATCGAGATCATCATAGTCAACGATGCCTCAACCGATCACTCCGGCTCGGTGATTGATCAGTTGGCTAAAGAGAGCGCCAACATTGTGCCGGTGCATTTTTCCGAGAATAAGGGCGTTCATGAGGCGCGACTGGCTGGCTTGAAGAAATCAACAGCGCCCTGGATCGGGTTTTTGGATGCTGACGATTTTGCGCGACCAAACATGTTTGCGACATTGCTTTCGGCTGCGGTAGATAATGATGTTGATATCGTAGTCTGCGGTTCCGACAGGGTTACAGAACAGCGAAAGGTAATTGCACCGAAGTTGCGATTTCGGCGTTCGGAAAAGGTTGACGACAACGTTTTTGAGCGGTTTTGTGCGTTTGAATTCGGCACAGGGATGTTGTGGAATAAATTGTTCAGGCGTTCGGTGATAGAGCCTTGGTTTGGTCTGCATTTTCCTTGGCGGCAAAGCATTAATGAAGATCTGATTTTGAATATTGGGTGTTTTTATAAGGCAAGGTCTGTGTATTTGTGCAAAGACAGCCTGCATGAATACGTTTTGCATCAGGCCAGCGTTACCTCCATGGCCTCACCCGAAAAAGCCTACGTGAACACCTATCGAGCAGCGGCATTGGCCGTTAACTTGTGTTCTGAGTTGGGTGATGATGCGCTTCCCAAAGTGATCGACTTGTATCGCAAGCAGCTTTCCTGGGGGGATTATCAGATCGGAAACGTAGCCAGTATCTTGGACTATGACGCAGAGTTGAAAGAAGCTGTGAAGCTGATTAGCGAGACTCAACCGGCTGCTCTGGCACTTCTTGCGGCCAGACAGCGCCATCTACTAGTAGGGGCCAGGCTTGCAGTAAAGTCGCTTATTCACAGAGGCCTAACCGCCGCACGCCTTCGTTGAGGAGCTGTCAGCGGTAATCTCCTGTGCCGGCCAGTCCTGAACGCGAAAATTATTTATTGAACCAACACCGGTATATTCCCTTGTTAACTGTAAACCTCACCACCACCTTTCAAAGGCTAAGCCTCTGCCGGATCGCGCTGACGTCTCTCCTGCTGCAATCCCGCCTCCCTGACCAGATCAACCTCTGGGTGTCGAAAGAGCCCTACCTGAGGGACAAGGGCATAGCGAAGAGCGAGTCGATCGACCAGCTGATTGGCTCCCTGCCAGCGGAAAGCAGAAGCCGCGTTAGCGTCCGCTGGGTGCCTAACACTGGCCCCTACCGAAAACTCATACCCATGCTGCGAGAAGCCGGGCCGGACGATTTGATCGTAACCGCAGACGACGACATCTTCTATGGCCGGGACTGGCTGAGCGGGTTGCTGTCGGCTTATGAGGATGCAGGTGGTAAGCCCGTGGCCGCGCGCGTAAGGACCAAGCGAATCAACTTCCTGGGAAAGGAAACGTCTTATTTATTTTGGGGGCTAATGAGTCACTCTGGTGTAGCTCGAGATAACTTTATCGTCACGTTCGGTGGCGGGGCAGTGCTTACCAGAAAGATGTTTCGAGAGCATGATATCGCAGACGACGCTTTTATGAGTGTGGCGCCAACGGCGGATGACCTCTGGTACTCCAAATTACTTAGGCTGAACAACAATGAGGTGGTTGTCGCGCCTGCGTTGCTAGACGAGCTGAACTTTGTGAATCATGATGACGGGCTGACCAACCATAACTTTCCTCGAGTCTCCTCTTTTTTACATAAGATCAGAATCCGAGTGTGGGACAGGCCCTTAGGGCTGTTAGGAGTACCGGTTAGCGGTAATGATGTGGCTTACAGGAATATTGAGCAGTATTTTTCCTAACCCTATTTCTGTATTAATTCTTTTCCACGTAAAACTTAATAGCCCATACTCTATGAAAACCTACGACTTTGGTGCTGTTTGGCAACCGCTTGCTGCCCGACCGGGGAAGCTTAACTGAAGAGTTAGACGAGGTACGGGAATACGGGGTAGAAGTGATAGTTTCCAGCCCCGGGCCATTGGTGGGGAAAACCATTGCAGAAGCTGGATTGCGGGCGCTTACCTACGGTTACCTCACAGAAATTGACCGAGGTGGTCGGCTGCTGACAGCAGTGGGCCCGGACCGCACCCTACAGGGGGGCGACAAACTCTACTTTGTGGGCGCTCCAGAATGCGCCAGCGAACTGCGCCGCATTCACGGCCTGAAGCCGGCCAATGGCAACGTGCACAAACTGGCAATACAAAACAACCAGCGCTGCCTGGTAGAAGTAGTGCTGGGGCCCGAGTTTACCGCGCTGAACAAAACCATCCGCGACAGCCGCTTTCGCACTCGCTTTAATGCGGTCATTCTCTCCGTATCCCGTGAGGGTAAGCGGGTGCCGGGTAAGCTGGGTGATATCACCTTTCGAATGGGCGACACCTTGTTGCTGGAAGCCAGCCACCAGTTTAAAGAGCAATACCGCTTCCGCCGGGACTTTTTACTGGTCAGCGCTTTGAACGACTCCACACCGCCGGATTTTCACAAGGCCCCCAGAGCACTGGGCATACTGGCGGTAATGGTGGCGTTAAGTGCCAGCGGCCTGTTGTCGATTCTTGAGGCCGCGTTTCTAGCCGCCGGCGGCATGATTGTCTCCGGCTGCCTTACCGCCAGCCGCGCCCGACGCAGCGTCGATTTGCCGGTGCTGGTGGTGATTGCCGCCTCGTTCGCCCTGGGCAACGCCATGACACAAACCGGCGCTGCCCAGTGGGTCGCCGGTGGACTGCTCGGGCTTGGCCCGCTCACCCCCTGGCTGGCGCTTGCTATGGTGTATACGTTAACCGCCCTGTTTACCGAAATGATCACCAACAACGCCGCCGCCGTGCTGATGTTCCCCATCGCCCTGGCGGTGTCTGAACAACTGGGCGTGAGTTTTATCCCCTTTGCCATAGCCGTCATGTTCGCCGCCTCTGCGTCGTTTATCACCCCGCTGGGTTACCAGACCAACCTGATGGTTTACGGCCCGGGGCGCTACCGGTTTACGGATTATGTGCGCATTGGGGTGCCGTTGTCGGTGCTGGTGGGGAGTGTGGCGGTTGGGTTGATACCGGTGGTTTGGGGGTTTTGATGCGATATTTGCAGCAATGAGCTTTATTTCCGGAAAAGATGAAGCCACGACAGAACGCATCACCAAAAAGAAGTCGCCGATTAACCGCACCCGCATGAAGCAGGCCCTGAACAGCGGCAAAGCGACTAAAGTTCCACACGGACTCCCACGTGAAGAGATGCGTCAGTTCATCCTTAATGCGCAGTGAGAGTGCGCTTAACAAGGATGTTGTGAGTGCAGTATACGGTAGAGTTCCTGCCTAGGTTCGCCCAAGAGTTTGGCAATTTTCCAGAAGAACACCAAAACAAAGTACTCGATTTCATACGAACATTTCAGAGCCATGGCCGCTATAAAACCTCTGATATGGTGCTTCACTTTCAGTGGAAGAACAAAGGAAACCATATAAGCTTGGTGGATATGTACGATCACTACACCAGCGAAGGCCGGTTTTACCTGCCTTCGGGACACTATCTGGATCGGTGACGGAATTACAACTGCGTCAGCCTCCTTTTCCTTTATCAACCCGCTGGGTTACCAGAGCAACCTGATGGTCTACGGCCCTGGCTGAGGAAGATCAGAAGCGATCATCTCAACGAACACCGACACTAGGTAAACCCTGATAAATGACCGAGCTCTTTCTCAAAAGCTGGAACTGCAGCAACCTGAAGCAGCAGCGATGAAAGAGGTAATGGAAGACCACGAGCTTTTTGCTGCCTTGTGTCGCTCCACCTACTTCAAGCAGGCGTTGGAAACCCACCCGGTCATAACCCGGCTAAGAAGTAACGTTTTTAATCCTGGGGGAGGTATTGCGCCTCTACCAATTTGTATAGATCTGGATGGCATAGCGCAGCATTACGGACTCCCGACCCAGTACCTGGATATCACCAGTAATTTTTCCGTGGCCAGCTTTTTCGCCACTCAGCGTTGGGACAACAAGGCTAAAAAATTCGAACCGATGCGGATGAACCCCATACCAGGTGTTATTTATCAGCTTCTGCCGGATATTCTCATCGCAAAACAAGGCGATGGCAAAATTCCGTACACGCCCGTTGGCTGGCAACCTTTTCCAAGACCAGAGCAGCAACGGGCGAATGCTATTCATCTGGGAGCGGGTGAGGACTTCGTTAAAACACTGCCTGTGGCCAGTTTCCGCTTTAAACACAGCCGCAACCAGTCGAAACGAATCTACGAGGAATTTGAGGGCGGAGACAAACTCTTCCCAGCGGATGATCTGGCTGATTTTGCCGAAAGTGTGCAAAGCAAAACCACCTTTCCTCAGCGTACTCTGGAAGTGGCCTTCAAACTCTACGAAAAGCGTAGAAAGCCCCAGGACACAGCAGAAAAACGCGAAAGCCTAATGTCCCGGGCCGGTATTACACTGGACAGACAAAAGAGCTGTGTAACCCAGCAGTGGGACTTCTGCCAAAAGAAATTCGATGCCGAGATTCAGCGAATGCTGGGTAGGGTACGGTTTCGAGGGGCGTGTTATGCGCAGTGAGCAATTAGTTGCCACGCTACTATGCAACCATTATTGATCATCTGCCTGAGCGAATAGCTGGCAGGCTCTCATATCGGAAAAGGAATGAGCCTTATCCCCCCTCTCCGGGTCAAAAAACTATATGAATCGGTGCTACATTGATGACTGAGGAAAAACCTAGAATTGCGTTAGCCTGTCCCTCTTTTTCTGGTGGTGGAGCGGAACGGGTCATGATAACTCTTGCGAATAAATTTTCGGAGTGGGGGTATCCTGTCGATTTTATTGTTGGTGCTGACCAAGGGCCGTATAAAAAAATGCTGGCCTCTTCAGTCAATAAGATTGTGCTGACTACTCCCAAACTTGGGAAAGCTAGAAAGATAATTCGAGCAAGTAGGGTTTTAGCGCACTATCTACGTTCGTCCGGTTGTCAAACGATGATGTCAACTATCAAAGAGTTAAATGTATTTGCGGTTTTGGTTAAGATAGTTACAAAAAGTAATGTCAGACTGATAGTCAGAGAAGCAGATACGTTAGACAGAATATTTATGGACCGGGGATTAAGAAATAAATTGCTTTATAAGTCAATGCAGTTTACTTACCCGTGGTCAGATGGTGTGATAGCTAACTGCAAGATAACAAAAAATGACTTAGTGTCTCGAAAAATTACTGATGAATCGTCGATTACAGTAATTTACAATCCATTGTCAATAAAAAGTGGATCGAATTCTTTAGGGCTTTGGAGAGAGGCGGATAAAAAAATTGTTGCATGTGGTAGGCTGCATAAAAAAAAGAATTTCTCCGATTTGATAAGATGTGTGCCATCTTTAAAAGAACGTTATCCTAATGTCTCTTTGAAGATATTAGGTGAAGGCGCTGAAAAAGAGCATTTGCAAAAACTAATTTGCGATCTCGGCCTCAAGGATAACGTGGAATTGGTAGGGTTTGTGGATAACCCTGAAGATTATTATCAATCTGCTGATGTTTTCGTCCAAACATCATTATGGGAAGGTTTCGGTTATGTACTAGCTGAGGCTATGGCCTGTGGAACCCCCGTTGTTGCATATGATAGTAAGGGCGCGATGCGTGAGATACTTGATAACGGGAAGTACGGAACGTTAACTCCGGTAGGTGATCTTGACGCTTTGGCATCAGCAATATTTCTACAGATTGAGAAGCCTACGCCTCAGGAAAAGCTAAAAGAAGCAGTAAAAAGATTTGATAAAGATCTTATAGCTAGCCAGTATCTAAAAGCCTTAGGAATTAATCATGTTTGATTTGGGCGGCCAAAGTAATAGTGATAGCTCTGTACATTTGTACAACATAGGTTGGCAGGCTATTGCACTTCATTGTGACCTAGCCGCCGAGCACCCCCTATACCTCTACTGGCCAAAAGACAAATCAACTCTTCTCTACAGCCAGTCCATCACCGAGCTACTGGACGATTCCCGCGTACGCAAACCCCTGGCCATCTCCAATGAAGGTGTCTCCTTCCTGTTGCAGAGTGGCGTTGTACCGCCGCCCAAAACTGCCTACGAAGATATCTACATTCTGGGTATTGGTGACCAAGCCAAGATATCAACCCAAAACGGCAAGGTAGAAGTTGAGTTTACCCATGAATTCCCATTCCTGAACGGCAACCGGCTACCACCCGGCGAAATGGAGCCGGACGAGGACAAGATCCTTGAGATGCTTGCTGAAGCCACGATCAGCCGTATAGACCCTTCCCGGCCTAGTTTTCTGTTCCATAGCGCAGGCAAAGACAGCAACAGCATCGCCCTGGCGCTGGCGGAAGCTGGCTGGCAAGACAAGGTGACGCTGATTACCCACAAGTCCAAGGGTAAGGCTGACGAAAGCGAAATTAGCGCGAAGATTGCCAAACAGCTCGGCTTCAGGCACCAAGTATTGCACGAGGTCGATACGCTGGGGCCGGAACATAAACAGGCAATCCATGACTACTTTGTGAATGCGCCCTTCCCGTGTACAGACAACGTAACCCTTGCATACCCGCTCTATGCCTGCCAGATACCGGAGCTGAAAGGGGCGAATGTGATTGATGGCGGCGGCAACGATAGCCATATGACCACCCCCCCAACCAGGCGCGATCTGAAAGCCATGCCTTTTGCTAAGTTCGCGCACAAGGCGAGTGTGTTGCGTAACCTGGTTAAATCAGAAAGCGTTATGTCCCCTATGCTGCGTACCCCAGCGGAGTGGTGTGGCATGAGTGGGTTTAGCCTGGGTGATACAAAGAAGATATTTGCAGGCGCCTGTAGTGTCTACGGGCACTGGAAACAGGAAAGCTTAGCGCGAGCGGATTGGGATTTGTTTGATCTGAAAACATCCGTGTACACCTCGGTGACGATCGCCGAAATGCATATGAGGAAGGCGCGGAATTTTTCGGACTCCATTGATTCAAACCTAGTGCTACCGTTCGCTAATGAGGGAGTCGCAAAATACTTTCAGCAGCTCCCGGAAAAACACCTCTTCGACCGAACCACTCTCAAAAACAAACTGATCCTCCGAAAAATCCTGAAAGACCGCCTGGGGCTTGATTCGGATGAGCTTGGCAAGCTCGGCTTCAGCTACGATTCCCGCTCCGTTGTGCTGCAAAACTGGGACGATATAACCCATGAAATCTATGCCTGCATACTGTGGAATCAGGCTGGGGTGCGTGAGGTTGTGCAGCGGCTGCGTAAGCGGATGGATGGGAAGGGTTGGGGGGCAGGTGCTGCCGGGCGGTTGGTTTATCGGGTTTATTTGTTGAGTTGCTGGGTTAATTATAGCAAGTGGCTTCAGGGTGTCCGGAATTATTGAACTACTACAGGGTGATGTTCGGTATTCCCAGACGAAGATTGGCAAGGCGGCCAGAAAACTTGGGTATGTGCCGGAGTATCGGACTCATGAGGGGATTGCTAAAGCTATGCTGTGGTATTTGGAGAATTAAATGAAAAAAATTGCTGTTATCGGCTTGGGCTATGTAGGTCTACCACTTGCTGTTGCTTTAAGCGAAAAAAGCCGGGTTATGGGTTTCGATATCAATAACCAACGTGTTGCCGAACTGAAGGAAGGCAAGGATTTGACCCGCGAAGTCTCCTCCGAAGAGCTGGCCGTAGCCTCTGAGCTTTCGTTCACCGACTCTTTGGAAGACATCGCAAACTGCACGGTGTTTATCGTTACCGTGCCCACACCGATAGATGAATACAAAACGCCCGATCTCACTCCTCTCCTAAAAGCTAGCGAAACCTTGGGTAAGGTGCTTAAAACCGGCGATATTGTGATTTACGAATCTACTGTATACCCGGGCGCCACGGAAGAGGTGTGTGTACCAGTGCTGGAGCGGGTGTCTGGTCTTAAGTTTAATGAGGAGTTCTACGCCGGTTACAGTCCGGAGCGGATTAACCCTGGAGACAAGGAGCACCGTGTAACCACAATCGCGAAGGTGACCTCGGGGTCTACGCCGGCAATTGCCGAGGAGGTGGACGCACTGTATGCCGGGATCATAACCGCCGGTACCCATAAAGCTAGTTCCATTAAGGTTGCGGAAGCAGCAAAGGTAATCGAAAACACTCAGAGGGATCTGAATATCGCACTGATGAATGAACTGGCCATGATTTTCGCCAAGTTGGGTATTGATACCCATGAGGTGCTGGCAGCCGCTGGAACAAAATGGAACTTCCTGCCGTTCAAGCCCGGCCTGGTGGGTGGTCATTGTATTGGGGTCGACCCTTACTACCTCACCCACAAAGCCCAGGCCATTGGCTACCACCCGGAAATTATCCTTGCAGGCCGACGCACCAACGATGGCATGGGTCCCTATGTGGCATCGGAACTGGTGAAGGCCATGATCAAAGCGGGCCACACGATCGCCAATGCTCGGGTGCTGGTCATGGGCTTCACCTTCAAAGAAAACTGCCCGGACTTGAGAAATACCCGTGTGATTGATGTGGTGAAAGAATTGGGAGAATTTGGCTGTCAGGTGGATGTAACTGACTGCTGGGCAGATAGCGCCGAGGCGGAGCATGAGTACGGCATCAGCTTGACCGATAAGCCGGAGCAGGGTGGCTACAGCGGAGTTATTGTGGCGGTACCGCATGAAGAGTACGCCGCGCTGAGCGCCAGTGATATCAGGGGTTATTTGGCGGTAGATGGTGTGCTCTATGACTTGAAAGGCATGTTGCCTTTAGGGAAAGCGGATCTAAGGTTATAAGATGAGTAATGGCAGTAAGGAAAGTCTTCCCCAGGAGGAAGGTCGGATGAAGAAAATTGCTCTTTTCTCGCCAAATCTCTGAGGCGGTGGTGTGGGTCGAATCATTTGCATATTGACAAATTGCCTTAGCGAAGTAGGGGTTTCAGTAGGCGTAATCCGTCTTGGTCAAAGCCAAAGGTGCATATGTGAACCATGTTTGAGCAGTGGATTCTAAACTAACCGTACTGATAGTAGTTCTCCGGCGCCATGCAATACTCTAAATTACAGGCCCATGCCAATCTTAGCGCGAGTTGGTGCTTTGTAGCTGAAGTCATCAAGCCAATTACTGTAAAGATATGGCTCTTCACTTATTTGTGTGGGTCAGGTGACATCGGCAGTCCGCCGTAGTTAAATAGAACTGTCCGCTTAAACCTTTCCTTACTTCGGAATACTCTGGCCCGAACTTTTAAAGTTCGAGCTTGGCCGTTGATTGCCTCCGCCAACCCGTTGAAGGCCCGAAAGCGTATGGCGTTTGGAATGCCAGACAGCTTCGTTTCGATCTGATTAGCTACCGAGACCAAAGCTCGAACCTCTGTGAGTCGAGCCTTTTGAATCCATTCCTGCAAAGCCGGATGAGCACCTTTGACGCGGTAGCCCTGCCAAATGTCCCGTGCCTTCTCCTTGAGGGATGCCTCGTCGTCTATTTCTTAATCATATTGGCGCTTAGACTCCCCCCATTGAGGCCCAAAATCAACAGTTTTCGGGTCCCTCATACCTATCTAATGCTTCCAATTTTATTTAACGAAAGGGGTGCTGGTTGAATATATTTAGTTTTTATTGGGCTGCTCTTTGGTTTTCTTTGTTTTTCCCAACATTTTCTAATACTTTGGGCTACTCTGGGGCAATGTTGATAATTGTTGGTTCTGCAGCAATTGTTACGCCCTGGCTTCTTCTAAAAGGGAGTAAGTCGATTTTCAAGAATGCCTCAAAGAATGAATCTCGCTTTATTCTGATTGTCTTAACGTTCTTTCTGTTTTTTTCTTTCCATATTGTTCTTTCAATGGTTGTTGGTGTTATTTTTGGTGATGTCAATTTAATATTTAGAGACTTCTATGAAATTCATCGTCCAGTTTATTATGCTTTGGTTTTCCTTTTCTCCTTTTTAGTCTTCAGAGATTTGCGCGATTTTGAATACTTTACGACTGGTATTACCATTACTTTCTTGGTTGTAACGGGTTTCGGTCTTTTCCAGTTTTTTGACTTGAACAGAGGTTTTTCAGTTCTTTATACGAAGTATGCAAATATCCGAATGGGCAGGGTTGCGATTCCCTTCGGTAATCCATATTATTATTCTTTTTTTGTTTCGTTCTTTGTTTTATTTTTCTTTTCGAAAATTATCTTTTCAGGGTTTAGGTACGTTCCGTTATTTGTTTTGTCTATTATTATGTTTGTCCTTCCTCAATCTAGGTCTGTTGCTGTTGGATTGCTGTTAGGTTTCTTTGTAATAATTCCTGGATTGTTGGTGATTTTGAGCGCGCCTTCTGGTTCCAAACTTTATAAACGTTATTTTTATGGCTTTGTTTTTTTTGTCTTGGTGTGTTTTTCATTTTTAGCCCTGATTCCGATTTTATTAGAAAATTTTCCGTACCTTACGGGACAGTTTGTAAGGACGCTTAGTGGTGAAGGGATTGGTAGCTCTGCTAGCGCAAGGTTGGATCAATTTTTATTTGCTGTCAATAAAGCTGGAAGTAACATTCCGCTGTGGCTGATTGGTAACGGACCATCAAAAAATGAAATGGAGTATGTTGAGTCTATCTATGTCTATCAGTTTTATCGTTATGGCTTGTTTGGGCTTGTTTTATACTTGGCGATACCAATTTTATTATTTTCTATATTGTCTTGGAGGACGATGCGGATAATGGGTCGATATAATTCTGAATATGCTTTTCATTTTGCTCTGGTTGCATGGTTTTTAACAATACCATTAATGAGCGTAGGTAATAACTTTACTGAGCAGGTTAGATTGTCTTTCGTTTATTATTCGTTCTTGGGTTTGGTCGCTGGTAGATATTTTCACCATTTTTATTATTTTAAAAAGCAGAGTGTTTCATGAAGGTTTTTTACATATTGACTAAATTTCCTGCGCCAGCAGAGACGTTCGCAGCGTCAGATATTAGAGGGCTAGCGAAGAAAGGTATAGATGTTGAGGTTTATGCTCAAAGGGCGCGAGATGCTGAATACTTGGAAATGGTGTCACAGCGAGGGCTAGAAAGAATTCCAATTAAGTCTTCAAGTTATACCAAGGTCGTTAAAGGGCTTTTGTTAATGTTCCTCAGCCCTCTTTTGACTGTTTCTTTGTTTTTCAGATTAATTCAGGATTTTTCGAGTTTAAAGCATTTTTTTAAGCTTTGTGCATTAATGCCTATTTCTTTTTTTATTCTTCAGGAGGTGAAGAATAGGTCGCCAGACGTTGTACATTTGTTTTGGGGGCATTATCCAGCTTTGGTTGGGTATCTGGTGCTAAAATCAAGGTTGGATTCAGCGGTGTCAATTTTTTTGGGCGCCTATGATTTGGAAATGAAGTTGAACATTTCTGGTTATGTGGCAAGGAATGCTAGCTTTGTTTTCACTCATACCTACGAGAATATGGGCGCTCTGAGATCCCTCGGTATACCTTGTGATAAGATTAATGTTGTATATCGAGGGGTTGATGTTGATTATTTTCGTTCTGAAAATACTGTTGATATTGACCGGAAAAAAGATCAGATTGTTTGCGCGGCAAGGCTGATACCTTCTAAACGAATTGATAAGGTTATAATGTTAGCACAAGCTGCTCCTGGGTTTGATTTCAAAGTTTTCGGTGATGGACCGCAAATGAAAGCCCTTACCTCGATGGTTGAGGATCTGGGGTTGAGTCAGAGAGTTAATTTTACCGGCCACGTTTCCCAAAAGGTGATGTATCAAGCTTTTGAAGAGTCAAAATTTTTCGTATTTCTGTCTGAAAAGAAAGGTGAGAGATTACCAAACGCAGTTAAAGAAGCAATGCTGGCTGGCTGTGTTTGCATCGTTTCTAAGACGCCGGGAATTGATGAGTTGATAAGTGACGGGGTTGACGGGATAATTTTAAAAGAAGTTGATGTTAAATATATTGCTGAGCTCATACGCGGGCTTGAAGAGGAAGAAGTTACGATGATTTCTGAAAATGCCAGGAGAAAGATAGTAAACTGTTTTGACTCAAGCTTACTTTTGAATAATTATATCGAACAGTGGAAATAGCTTTAATTTTATTCGATTTTAATTTTGATATTTTGAAGAAGTAAAATAATGAAAGTAATTTATTTGCATCAGTACTTCAACATCCCCTCTATGTCCGGCGGCACTCGTTCTTACGAAATTGCTCGCCGTATGGTTGCAGCTGGCCATGAAGTTCACATGGTCACCAGCTATCGCGAGCAAGACTCGGACCGGAAAGGGTGGTTCCAAACTGAGGAAGCCGGAATCCAAGTGCATTGGTACCCGGTACCATATTCCAACCACATGGGGTTTCTGCAGCGTGTTAAGGCCTTCTTTGCCTTTGCGCTTGCCGCTCGAAAAAAGGCAGTGGAATTGGAAGGTGATATTATTTTCGCGACCAGCACACCTCTGACAATTGCCTTACCCGCGGTGCCCGCCGCCCGCAAAAAGAAAGTGCCCATGGTGTTTGAGGTGAGGGATTTGTGGCCGGAGATGCCGATAGCCGTCGGAGCGCTCAAGAATCCTTTGCTGCGCTTTGCCGCACGGCGGTTGGAGCACTGGGCATATCATAACGCCGAAGCTGTCGTGGCGCTCTCGCCTGGCATGAAAGCCGGCGTGGTTCGCACGGGTTATCCGGCGGAGAACGTAGCGGTTATTCCGAATAGTAGCGATAACGTAGAATTTGCACACGATGCTGAAGCAGCAGCCAGATTTCGGGCGGAGCGTGACTGGTTAGGGGATAACCCCCTGCTGGTTTACACGGGAACCTTTGGCGCAGTTAACGGTGTTGGGTATCTTGTTCCTGTCGCTAAAGAACTTCTGCAGATGGATTCAGACATTCGCATTTTGCTTGTCGGTGATGGCGCTCAGAAAGATAAGGTCGCGAGAGAAGCTGAGCAAGCGGGCGTATTGGGGCATAATCTTTTCATGGAAGGGAAATTGCCGAAGACTGAAATCCCGGCGTTGTTGGGTGCAGCTAATATGGCTTCTAACCTTGTTATAGATATTCCTGAAGCCCGAGCGAACTCAGCGAATAAATTTTTTGACGCTTTGGCAGCTGGCCGGCCTGTGTTTTTGAACCATGGGGGATGGATGCATGATTTAGTTACGGCCCATGGTTGTGGGTTAGCCTCATGGCAGCGCTCTGCCTCTGAAGTTGCTTCGGAGCTTGAGAATAAAATGCATGACAATGACTGGCTTGTCAGCGCGGGACAGTCGGCGCGTGAGTTGGCTGAAGAATGTTTCGCCCGGGACAAGCTTGCTGATCAGCTAATACAGGTTTTACAAGCTGCCCAGGAGGGGCGCTCGAATGAGGCAAGCCAAATAGCGCCAGGGGAATATTAGTCAATGAAGTGTTTGGCGGGCGCCTATGCCTCACAGTTTCTTTCACTTTGCGGTTTGATTGAATTTTTATGTTGAAACGTGTTTTCGATATCTTCGCCTCTGTCCTGGGGCTTTTGCTGCTTTCTCCAGTGATAGTGGTGGTCGCTATCCAGATCCGCCGTAAACTCGGCTCCCCAGTGTTTTTTCGTCAAACCCGCCCGGGCCTGCACGGCAAACCGTTCGAAATGGTGAAATTCCGCACCATGCTGGATGCCACCGACAAATACGGCAACCCCCTGCCAGATGACCAGCGCATGACACCGTTCGGTAGCTTTCTGCGCGCCACCAGCCTGGATGAGTTGCCGGAGCTGTGGAATGTGCTCAAGGGTGATATGAGCCTGGTAGGCCCACGGCCGCTGTTGATGGAATACCTGCCGCTGTATTCGAAGGAACAGTATCGCCGCCATGACGCGCGCCCGGGTGTGACCGGCTGGGCGCAGGTGAATGGTCGCAACGCGATTTCCTGGGAAGACAAGTTCCGGCTAGATGTGTGGTATGTGGACAATCAGTCCCTTTGGTTGGATGTGAAGATTCTGTTCCTTACGGTGAAGAAGGTGCTGGCTCGGGACGGGGTTAGTGGGGAGGGTGAGGTGACTATGTCTAAGTTTACCGGGAGTCAGGATTAATGCGCCTTGCCATTGTGGGTGCCAGTGGCCACGGCAAAGTGGTGGCGGATGCTGCCGGGCTGGCCGGCTGGAATGAGGTGGTGTTTTTTGATGATGCCTGGCCTGAACTGGCGCAGAACGGCCCTTGGGCGGTTGTTGGCGACACCGCTGCGTTATTGAAGGATGTTAATTGTTTTGATGGTGTTGTGGTTGCCATTGGTAATAACCGTATTCGCCAGGTTAAACAGCGTGAGTTGGCGGTTTCGGGTGGCCGGTTGGTTTCTGTTGTTCATCCTACTGCGGCGGTGAGTGAATATGCTGTGGTTGGTGCCGGCTCTGTAGTGTTCGCCAATGCCGTAATCAACGCCTGCGCGGAGGTTGGTGAGGGCTGTATTGTGAATACCGGGGCGGTGGTGGAGCACGATTGTTTGATGGGGGATTTCGCCCATGTGAGCCCGAATGCGGTGTTGGCCGGTGGTGTTAAGGTAGGCCCGTTGGCTTGGGTTGGCGGGTGTGCTGCGGTGCGTCAGTTGATTGAAGTGGGTGAGGGCGCTGTGGTTGGTATGGGCGCCGTGGTTACCAAAGATGTGCCGGCGGGGGTTACGGTGGTGGGTAATCCAGCCATGGTGTTCGAGCCCCGCTAAATGTTCATCATTTCTAAAGTCGCCACCGCTATTATGTCTCCTTTGGGCGCTGCGCTTCTTGGAGGCTTGCTCGCCTTGATCTTAGGCGTTGCTGGTAGACGAAGGTTGGCATTTGGGCTTGGCACATTAGCGCTTGTGTGGCTCTGGTGCTGGTCTTTACCCGTTACCAGCTATGCCATCCGCGGCTATTTGGAAAACCAGCACCCTGCAGTGGATGCCAGCGCCATGCCAAAGGCCGGGGCCATTGTGGTTTTGGGCGGCGGCACCGCACCGTTAAGTTACGGTGCCTCTTACCCGAATCTCGGCGCTGCGTCAGACCGCGAGTGGCACGGCGCACGTTTGTATCATGCCGGTAAAGCGCCGCTGCTGATTTTAAGCGGCGGGCACGATCCGCAATTCAGTGCTGTTTCTTCTGCTGAGTCTATGCGCCGTTTCATCAGTGCGCTTGGTGTGCCCGATTCCGCGATGGTGCTGGAGGAGCGCAGCCGAAACACTACCCAGAATGCCGATTTCACCGCGGATATTCTGGCGCGAGAGGGCATTGGGCGTGTTCTGCTGGTGACCTCCGCGCTGCATATGCCCCGGGCTAAGGCGTTGTTTGAGGCTCAGGGTGTGGAGGTTGTTGCTGCGGCTACGGACCATGAGGTTCGGGCGCTGCCTGGTTGGCGGAAGTGGCTGCCAGATACCGATGCGTTGGATGGTAGTGGCCGGGCTATTAAGGAAAT
The DNA here is from genome assembly GCA_013393545.1 of Alteromonadaceae bacterium. The sequence goes on from JABXHG010000397.1 coordinate 22,637, forward strand.
TGTTGGGCGCCTGGTTGGTAGGTGATTCTGATTAAATGAGGAAGGTCATAGCGCGGAAGCCGAGGCCATTAAGCTGTTCTCCAACACCTTCCTGGCCATGCGCGTAGCCAATAACCTGATCAAAGCCATTGTGGATGCTAACCGCACCCGTAAAGACTTTATCGCCGACGATATTCTTGCCCGCAGCCCGAAGGTGGTGGGGGTATACCGCCTGGTGATCAAGTCCGGTTCGGACAACTTCCGCGCCTCGGCGATTAAGGGAATCATGAAGAGCATCAAGGCCAAGGGTGTTGAGGTGATTGTTTATGAGCCGGAGCTGAAGGAAAACGAGTTTTTCCACTCCCGGGTTATTCGTGATTTGGATGCCTTCAAGCAAGAGGCGGATGTGATTGTTGCCAATCGCCGGAGCGAGAACCTCGCGGACGTTGAAGGCAAGGTGTATACGCGGGATTTGTTTGGTAGTGACTGACGGGGATCGGCGCTGGCAGAAGGGTGGGGTCATACCCCTGTGGGGTACGACCCCTTTGTAGCCTGGATGGTTTGGTAAGTCGGAAAGTATGCTATTCTGCACCAGTAGTATGATTTTTGGGGTGGGGTGCTTTATGACAACTGTTCGCAAGACAATCACTTTGACAGATACCCAGAGCAACTGGGTTAAGTCTCGGATTGCTCGTGGTGATTTCACAAACGATAGTGAATACTTTCGTGATTTGATCCGCAGGGATCAGGAGCGCAGTGCCGGGCTGGAGCAATTACGGGCAGCGCTGCTAGAGGGAGAAGAAAGCGGCTTTAGTAATCGCACACTGGAGGAGATTCGTCGGGCAGCCAGGGAGAGGCTAATAGAGGATGGCAAGTTACAGGCTTAATAGAGCATGTGAGGCCCGGTTACCGGCTGAGTGTTTACAGAAGTCATTCTATTTATTACCGAGTAGATGACTGTGGCGTGTTTATCGTCCGTATTCTGCGTAGTCAGGATGTTGGGGCGGCTCTCGAATAGTGGAGGTTTTGCTGGGAAGAGCAGGGATATACCCGTCTTTTGGTGACTGGCGCTGGCAGAAGGGTGGGGTCCTACCCCTGCGGGGTACGCCCCCTTTGTAGCCTGGTTGGTTTGGTAAGCCTTACTTGCTTTGTCCGTGAGTGTCCGTGGCCGAAAAGGAATTTCGATTAACTCCAAGGAACAGGAGGCACCATGAAAAACATCATCATTTGTTCAGACGGAACCTGGCAATCTCCGGAATCCGACACCTCTACCCACGTTCTGCGCCTGGCTGACTGCTAAAGACTTTTTTTGCCACTAAATCCACGAAAAAACACGAACAAAGATTACTGACTGAAAAAACCAAAATCTCTTTGTCTTTTATTTCGTGTTCTTTCGTGGATTTCGTGGCGAACAATTTTTCATCTTTTTCTTTAACGACATACAGAGTAACCATGCTGAACGGACCTTTTTCCCCGTGGCCTTCTTTTTCTGATGAAGAGGCCAATGCAGTACGCGATGTTCTTCTCTCCAATAAGGTGAATTACTGGACAGGCCAGGAGTGCCGGGAGTTTGAGCGGGAGTTTGCGGCGTTTGCGGATTCTGAATACGCCATTGCTTTGGCTAACGGTACGGTGGCGCTGGATTTGGCGTTGAAGGCGCTGGATATTGGCGAGGGTGATGAGGTGGTGGTGACGCCACGGACTTTCCTGGCTTCTGCGTCTAGCATTGTGACGGCTGGCGCTGTGCCGGTGTTTGCGGATGTGTGCCCGGATTCCCAAAACATTACGCCGGAATCTGTGCGTAAGGTGATTACCCCGCGGACCCGCGCCATCGTGTGTGTGCATCTCGCCGGTTGGCCCTGTGATATGGATGGGTTCATGGCGCTTGCCGAGGAGTTCGGGCTGTATGTGATTGAAGACTGCGCCCAGGCTCATGGTTCCCGCTATAAGGGGCGTTCGGTGGGTTCCATTGGCCATGTGGGGTGTTGGTCGTTTTGCCAGGATAAGATCATGACCACCGGAGGTGAGGGTGGCATGGTGACAACGAACGATAAGGTGTTGTGGTCGAAGATGTGGTCATTCAAAGATCACGGCAAGAATTGGGAAGCGGTGTACGAGCGTGATCACGCCCCGGGCTTTCGGTGGCTGCATGAGAGCTTTGGAACCAACTGGCGGATGACAGAAATGCAGGCGGTTATTGGCCGTATTCAGTTGGCCCGTATGCCGAAATGGAAAGAAGCTCGCCAGAAAAACTCGAAAGCTATCTGGGATACAGCGTCTGAGCTGCCTGGTTTACGCGTTCCCGCCATTTCTGAGGATTTAGATCACGGGGCCTACAAATGCTATGTGTTTGTGGAGCCTGATCAGCTGAAAGAAGGTTGGGACAGGGACCGGATTCAGAATGCACTTATTGAGGCAGGGGTGCCGTGTTTTTCGGGGTCTTGTTCCGAGGTGTATCTGGAAAAAGCCTTTGATAACACCGGGTGGCGGCCTGAGCAGAGGTTGGCTATGGCCAAGGAACTGGGTGAGACCAGTTTGATGTTTTTGGTGCACCCAACACTAACGGAGGCCGAGATTGAGAAAACCTGCACCGTTCTGGTGGATGTTATGCGCCAGGCAACAGCGGGTTAAAAAATACAACAACTCCAGGGATAGGAGGCAGTATGAAAAACATTGTTATCTGTTCAGATGGCACCTGGCAATCGCCGGAATCGGATTCGGCCACCCATGTATTGCGGCTGGCCCGCAGTATTGCCCCTGAAACCCCCACAGGCCACAAGCAGGTTGTGTTTTATGACTGGGGTGTAGGCTCGGAAGGTGACAGGCTCTCCGGTGGCATTACCGGTAAGGGGCTGGATAAGAACATTCAGGATTGTTATCGCTTTTTGGTTCATAACTACGAGCCAGGCGATGCCTTGTACTTGTTTGGTTTTAGCCGTGGCGCTTACACTGTGCGCTCGCTGGCAGGGCTGGTTCGTAACTGTGGCATTCTCCGGGGAGAGCATGCCGATAAAATTGCTGAGGCCTACGCTCTTTACCGCAACCGCAGGCGAACCTCAGCGCCGGGGCAGGGCAAGGCGGCCGCATTTCGGGAGGCCTACGCGGTAGCCGATGTTACCCGCATTCATTTCATTGGTGTGTTTGATACCGTGGGCGCACTGGGTATTCCCGCGCCGTTTTTGGGAACATTAGGCACAGACCGCTACCTGTTTCACGATACCGAGCCCAGCAGCATTATTAACCATGCCCGCCATGCGGTGGCGATTGATGAGAAACGCCAGGATTTTGAACCAACGCTGTGGTCTGCCAAAGCCGGAGTGGATGTGCAGCAGGTGTGGTTTGCCGGCGTGCATACTGATATTGGCGGCGGCTATCCGGACCATTCGCTGGGGGACCTGGCCGGTGTGTGGATGGCCGATGAAGCCGCCTTGCACGGCCTGGCGCTGGAGCCGTATTTGTTGCAGCGTTTTAATCCCGATTATGCGGGGCGTATGCATAATGAGTACAAGGGCTTTTACCGGGCCATGGGGCGCAAGCATGTACGTACGGTAGAGCCACTGCTGCATGCAAGCGTTAAGCAGCGCTGGGAAGATAAAGCCGTAAAGTACAAAAGCCCGGGCTTGGCAGACTTGGTTAAGCGCGTGGGTTGGGAGGGCGTAACGTTAGTTGAGAGGGGGCTACGAGAGTAAAGCTTTGGGGGCCACTAAATCAGTAGCTCTATCAATAAGCAGGCACACAGAACCAACAGGATAAACCATGAAAATCACCATCGCCGGCACCGGCTACGTGGGCCTTTCCAACGCAGTGTTACTGGCCCAGCACAATGAAGTTGTTGCTCTGGATATTGATTCAGAGAAGGTTGAGCTTCTTAACAAGCGCCAGAGCCCGATTCTGGACCCGGATATCTCTGAGTTCCTGGCCAATAAAAACCTGAACTTTACCGCCACACTGGACAAAGAGCAGGCCTATGTCGGGGCGGAGTATGTGGTAATAGCCACCCCCACAGATTACGACCCCAAAACCAACTATTTTGATACCAGCACGGTGGAGTCTGTGGTTCAGGATGTGATGGCTATTCAACCCCGTGCGGTGATGGTTATAAAATGTACCGTGCCTGTGGGGTACACCAGAGAGCTGTGTGAGCGTTTTGAAACCGGCAACATTATTTTCTCGCCGGAGTTTTTGCGTGAGGGGAAGGCGCTGCACGATAACCTGCATCCGTCGCGGATTATTGTGGGCGAGCGCTCGGAACGGGCTGAGGTGTTTGCCGGGCTGTTGAAGCAGGGTGCGGTGCGCGAAGATGTTCCTGTGTTGTTCACCGCCCGCACCGAAGCTGAAGCCATCAAACTGTTCTCCAACACCTATCTGGCCATGCGTGTGGCCTACTTTAACGAGCTGGACACCTATGCCGCCCGCAACGGCCTGCAAACCGGCCAGAGTATCGACGGTGTGGGCCTGGACCCGCGTATTGGCGCTCACTACAACAACCCCTCGTTCGGCTACGGTGGCTACTGTCTGCCCAAAGACACCAAACAGCTGCTGGCCAACTACGAAGACGTCCCCAACAGCCTCATCCGCGCCATTGTCGATGCCAACCGCACGCGCAAAGACTTCATTTCCGATGACATTCTCGCCCGCAAACCTCAGGTGGTGGGTGT
>JABXHG010000398.1 GCA_013393545.1 Alteromonadaceae bacterium
GTGGTAGTTACGTGACATGACTTCTAAAGCTTGTACCGAGCAATCACCTTGATTTGCGCTCAGTACAAGCTTTAGAAGTCATGTCACGTAACTACCACGGTGCGTTGGTCGTGGTGTCCCATGATGACACATTTCTAAAAAACATCGGACTTACAGATTGTTTGGTTGGGACTGAACATGGTTGGAATGTGCAGCCACTTTAATGAGGACCAATATGTCATCCGAACTACCAAAAGCAGTCGCTCACACTACACTTCTGACACTTTACTGAATTTACGGCGCAATCAAATAAAAATGACCAAATTCACCGTTGTTGTAACCTGACTGTGTTCTATTCCATCCAAGCTTTTCAGCTACTCGTTTGCTCGCTTTGTTGTCGTCGGCAATAAAGACCTGGATTTTCGAGAAATCAGTTTGATTCGATAGCCGCTCAATAGCTATTCTGCAGGCTTCGGTTGCTATTCCGCGCCCCCAAAACTCCGACCGGAGGAAGTAACCGAAATCCCACATATCATTGATTTTTTTAAGGCCACAGAAACCAACGAACTCATCTGTCTTCGCATCAGCAATAACAAAACGGGAAGGTTTGTGTAGCGCGTCGTCAAACCAATCCATTGCCTCTATCTGTGAGAGGGGGCGACGAGGCCCAAGAAACCGCATCACTTCAGCATCTCGTAACATCTCTACAGCCAACGCTCGATCTCTTTCTTCGGGGTACCTGATCTTCACTGAACTCATAGCTGCAGCATCCCTGACGTATTAAGGCTCTCGTTCGCAAACAGACTAATGGTTGCAGCATGCGCCTATGGAATGGAGCTGAAGGCACAACGGAAAGGGTGCGCATGCTGCAATAGTTATTTTTTGAATCAACCCTCAAGATTCAACTTCATCTCGAGCAGAGAACCACGAAAGCCAAACTTCTCATACGCTCGAACCGCAGAGTTATTCTCCGCGTACACGTCAAGGTAGAAGTCTACCACTCCTCGTTGTTGACCCCAGCTGACCAAATCTTGCAAGATAACCTTGTTTAGCCCGAGCCCTCTATACTCCTCTGCCACATACATGAATCCCAAATATCCATGCTTATCGTGGTCCAAGGCAGGCTTTGAGTGGCGCAATTGAACGTACCCTGTAGCGACGATATCGCCAGACACCTCTCCAACGACCAACCGACTATCACGATCCGAAATCAGCTTTTCGATGTCGTAGTAATAGGCATCTTTATCTTTCAGAGATGCATTATACGGTCGCTCGGCATCATTCACTTTCTGTTCCAGTGCAACGAGAAAACGATAGTCGTCATCCCTTGCTTCCCGCACGTTCAACCCATCTAAATTCATTATTGATCCAATCTCAGTGACTCAGAAACATAACGCTGAGCGAAGCCCCACCCTGTCAGGAATGCGCCCGCCTTACGCAATTAGTTAGTTCATTCACGGCCAGCTAGTAGCTCAATACCATACCAAAGATGACACAGGTGCATACCACTATTGGTCTTGCCCCGTCTCAGTAGATACTCCTAGCCTATGATTGGAGCATAAGAGGAGTTGCCATGAGCCGCCAACGTTATCTGGCAAGCCCACGATCCGTGTTGATATAGTCTTCCCAATATAGACCCTTTGGGGCGGGACCTTAGGCGGCAGCCAATACTCTTTGTCTTCAACAATTACTGGATCAACGCACACCGAGGTCCTTTCACAATCGGCCGGCACGGGCTTATCACAAAGCCCCCTCATCAAGCATTCAATCAGCGCATGCCGGGATAAAAATTGATAGGCCTTGTACTGATTCATGAATCTGCCGCGGTAACATGCATCGGGAAAGTGATAAGCCAATGAAACGACGAAAAGCGGCTTATACACAGTTGGCATCTAATTTGAATTCTTGAGGCGCATGGATGAAATCGCAGTTCTTTGAACACGTTTTGAATCACACCGAAGTTGAGTTCAAGCACTTGGTCGAGGATGGGGATATCGAGTCAGCGCGCCTTATCATCGAGTATTGGCGCTCTGAGAATAAATGGGATCAAATCTGTGATGTCATAGTGCATCACCGTGATCAGCTTCCTGACTCCTGTGAACTCTATCTCGCCGAATGCGACGAGATTTGGAGTAAGCCTTTCGACAGCAAGCACATCCCTCTCGCCAACAAAAACGTTTGCGAGTCCCATATTGAGAGCCTTCAAGCGATGGCCCGGTATTATTTCCGGAAAAAGGGCTGTTTCACATCCAATGTTCAAAAACACCGCCAGCAAATAAGGGAGTACAGGAAAAAAGTGCCCAGTAGAGAGCATCTCTGGGATGTTCTCTATGCAGAAACGCTGAAGGTCAGAAACAAGCGCCACCTAGATCGGGTTCTTGAGCTATGCAGCCCTGCAATCAGGAACGGTGACAAGGACCTCGACTCCAGTGAGCTTGCCTACATTGCGCTGACAATTGTTTTCAATGCTGCCTTGAGAGCGCGAGAGCCGGAAATAATTCGAAAGGCTCTCGGCTCGCTGTTAACCAAGGGCCATCTCATACTTGATGACAACTCTCTGATATCCATGACAAGCCTTTTTGGCGCCTTGGAACCATCTTACGACTGCTCGCCATTCGGTGACATCAAGGGAACGTCAACTACTGCCCATCTTTCACGACTGTACCTAGCTCTTTGTCGGCACGAAAACTATGCTAATGAGTTAAAAACCCTTGAGAACCATCTTTGTACTCATGGGCCTCAAGATCCGATTAATCCTGCGTCCCTCTACCTTGATCTGACCCCTTTGAGCTACCCTCTCATCGCTCCGATTAGCGAAGATCATCTCTGTGACTTGATCCGACTGAAACAGGGTGCCCTCTCCGGCCTTGATGATACAGAAAAGCGCCTTGCCGTATTGTGTCATGCTGTTGGGGGAGTTGCTTCAATCGGCCTGGGAGAGAAAGAGACAAATAAGGACATCCGAAGTCTGACTGAAGACTGCGAGACCTTTTGGGCATCCCGAGGATTAGCCCACCGAATAATTCGAGATGGGCAACCACGCTTAGTACCCATTGCGTTACGCTACCTTCGAGATGCCTATGAACGCACTGGCTGGTCTGCGCAAAAAGGTGACCCTCTGTTTTTATTCGCTTTCGGAACAGAGGCCTTGGCATCGAAGATTGACGTGCTTGCCCAATGGATTTTGAGCCTCGAAACCAAGGATGCTTTCAACCAAGCTGTAGAAGATGTTCTGATACCTGTAATTGCAGGGCTGCCAAGCGTAGAAGACGAGGGCGCCTGCTACAGCAACGAGACAAAAGCCTTGCTGATGGAGTGCGCCTCAAGGTCTATTCTCCGCCTCACACCAACAGCAGTGGAAGCTTTTGGAATGGGGTTCAATTCCATGGGGGCCCACGAGGAGCTGCTTAGCGTAATGGAGGGCTGGCTTCAGTGCTCTGACATGTCAGGTGATGAACTCGAGAAAAGCATTTACTGTGAGCTTACCAGCACTGTCGAGCTTTACCTGCCTCAAAGACTAAGGATTGAGCATTTAATCAGAATGCGAGGGTATTTTTCGGCAAAAATGCATCTAGAACAGATAGATGCGATCGTGGATGAGCTTGAGAAGCAAATCTCCGACTCTACGAAATCGACCAACCACTATATGATTTTTCAATCATCCAGATCTCCTGCAGAACGCCAGAGCCTGGATGACATTCCGCTCCGGGAGATTCTGCACTTGGGAGCTGTATGCTCATTCCTTGAGTCTCCAACCGGCCAATCCATAATCCCCTTTCGAAATGCTGATGGGCACCTCACTATTAACCCTAATGGCTGGTCCCCGATGCTCAAAACCCTGTTACAGCACCAGCTACTCCAGATCCGAGCTGACGGCCCCGAGGGCTCCTTCGATCTGGATCAAGACGGTATGTTGAGCTGGTACCCAGCTGAGGTCGAGTTGGCGGTCAACGTGCGTGTAGACGGTCAAGCTGGGGAGAGCCAATCCGGAATAATGCTTAGCCTCCCTACCCTAATCCGCCGACGACTCCTTGCCACTCCTCTGGAGGAACTGCTCTCGCTCTGGAATTCGCTCATTCGGGCCGAAACGAAGGAATATTTTTTGCGGTGCCTGGAGTACTTCGATTTTCCTTCGGAGCCCGTTAAAGGTGACGATGAGGTATTTCTGGATACACCAAAGCACTTTTCGCTCGAGGAGCTACTTAATCTGATCTACAACAACTGCAGGGCAGCAGCCGGTGATCAGAAAGCGGAACGCCGATCGTTGGTGCATGCAAGAAACCGGGCACGCAGGATGCTCAAGACCCGTCTGAGCAATGCAGTATCCGAGGATTGGCATATTGGGCCTGGGTTCCGCGGAGACCTTATGCCGACTCCGTACCTAGTGGAGTATTTCTCCGAAACTTTTTTGCCTCTCGGACAAGCAGTTTATGAAAGGGAGAGACCAAATGCCTCCTCAATCGAAAAAGCCCTCTTGGCACTTCGGGTAGGTAGCTGATGCACTGATGCATTCTTGATATGGGTTCCAAGATTTCGCTGCATAGCGCATCTCCCTCTGTTTGTTTATAAAGGGGTTCAATAATTTCCTTCTCCTGCTCCAGATGATTGCAGCGGACTACCCCAGCACCGAACAGCGCTTTCGCCAACCCCCAAGGACGCACTAGCCTGCGGAATCATGTCACCTTGATCCAGCACCAAGCTGGCTGCTTCCTGCTTAAATTCAGGAGAAAAAGAACGTCGTTTTCTGGTCATCAGACACCTCGTTTATGGTGGCGATCTTACCACCTACGTTGGTGTCCGGAATCATTGGCCACTACAAAGCCAACGTTATCCTCATTAATAGATTGGACCCTGAAGAATGTAAACATGCGAGTGATACCACGCACTCAACATGTTTCGATGTCCCACCCCTTTGCTACCAGGGCTGTAATCGTGCCCTCATCCACCCGAGACTCATTAGCTGCTAAACACAAGAAATCTGTTGGCCTAGACATCGCAACATATAAGTTCCGCATTTGCGTCCGTTGAGTGACCGTTAGCTTGCCGTAGCCTTTGCCTATGCCAGCAATAAAGGGAAGCGCCATTTGCAAATCGAAGCGCTTGCTGTTGCCTCCGTATGACTCCAACACTAATGATGCGATGTGAGTTTCACCCTTCATACTGGCAACCGTTCCCAAACTACACTGCAGCTCTCGACCAGCATTGATTAACTTGCAAACTGTCGGCTGTTCACTATGTCTACACTCTTCCGCTTCTTGAGAGTGAGCGAAGATATCAAGCGCTGTGAACTCCTCAACAGTCATTGCGCTGGGTAGGAGATCGGACAGGCCCTGGTACATCTTGGAAGAGAGCGAAATCCAGTCGTCAGTAGACACCAAGGAGACAGGATTCAGTGTTAAATCACGGATAAGCCTCTGAAGCGCTCCAAGGTTGCCCTCTTGCTCCCTCACCGCACGAAATAGCGAGCGGCCATCGCGCACTCCCTCGCTCGAAGGCGCCTTTGCCGCTCGCAGCACCAAAAGAACAGCTTGCCGGACTTCGTATGCGCGTGCAGACAACGTTGGCCGGTCATGAAGATCACGCTGGACGGAGAGTAGAGCCTGCAGACTATCTTTTGGAGGTGTTCTGTTTGCTTGACCAAAGGCGGGCCAGTAGTCCCCCATATTTCGACCAGGTACCACTTTTCCTTCACCTCCGCGCCGGGCGCACATTACTCTGACAGGCCGTTTTTTCAGCTCAGCATCGTTGAAACGATCCAGCACCAGTTCACCGAAACGAAAAACCACACGGTCGATGTTGGTCGTTTTGTACAGGATCAGAGCAGGGTTGCAAGCACCACGCGCCTCTCCTACAACGGGTAGTTGGCTTCCGCGAATACTCTCCACAGCCTCTGCAATACGTTGACTAAAACGTTTGCTGGTACTGATAGTTCCGTGACCTGTTCGGGGAAACGTCAATTTCTCAGACTCAGGATCTCCGGAAATGATTTTCTGGTCGATATCGCCGAATCGTTGCACTATAGAGCGGCTATCAAAGAGTCGGTTGAGAATATCCTCTTGCTCCCACGACGTGTCCTGCATCTCATCAATGAAGACCATTGGAAAGCGCCGGTGAATCACATCCAGCAAATGCGGTTGCTCAGCAAGAGCGAGTTCAGCAAAAGCAAACATATCTCGATGTCGAAAAACGCCTTCATGCGCAAGCGCTTTCTTCAATCCAGCCATTTGTTTGAATGAAGCTGTATGGGGGCTTGGCAATTTCCCGCCTTCTGACAGAACCTCAAACCTGGAACTCTTGTAGAAGAGCTTCGATACGAGCTCTTCACCATTACGCTGATTTCGGATCCAGTAACGTAGCTTGGAATTCCGGGGGCTGTTAGCAAGTGACCAAGCCCGCTTCGCAAATACCTCATCATCAATGACATCCAGATTAATCCCTAGACAACGTAATGTAGACATTGCCAGGAACTGATTGATAAAGCCGTGAATGGTCCCGATGAAATGCGGGTAAACCAGCAGTCGCGAGCCTTCTGCCGATGCTGCTAGCCGGAGTGTGAGCTCCTCACGTGCAATGTTCGTGTGACTCAGAATACAAATTCCCTTGTGGGAATGAGGCCATTTTTTTGCGAGCAGAAGAAGCTTTGCCGCAAGCAGAGATGTCTTACCGCTGCCTGGTACGGCATTGAAGTCCCTAGTGCCGTTTTCAAGCAATGCTTCTCGTCTTTCTTCGTCGTCGAAACGCAAATCGGGTACTAGCTGCTCAAGATCACCCAAATCCTTTGCGACTAAGCTCACAGCTGCCATAAAGCCCTTCCTTATCCTTCAACAGAAATACTATTGATCGACTTTTTTTCTGGCAGCGTCGTGAGATGTTTCAGCGCTTCTTGAAGATAGTGAGGCAAGGTTTGGAAAAGACTATCGCCGTGCCCGTAGTCTCCGGATTCCAGCAACTCGGCAGCATACTGTGCGGTAATAGCTTTGGATGCCTTCTTTTCATATAGAGGCTGGTAAATAATCGATGCCAGCTCCTCGGCTGAATGGCCAGAAGCTTTGAGGCTGGCCCAGGATTCTTCAGCTACGGCCATCGCAGCTTGCTCATCCTTGTCGCTCAGTCTCTCATCCTTACTCTTGGCAGTCTCAGCCAACGAAATGGCTTTATACATCAATTCCGCGCATCCACTTAGTGCGAGATCGTATTCCAGAGTCCAACGATCCGATACGCAGACAATCGTGTTCCCCCCTTGCGCCTTGTTCCTTTTGCGCATTACCAGATCATCAATCTCCTTGGCGGTGAAGTCCGAATCGAAACGCTTACCGTTTTTTGGTTGATTCACATAAATCTTTGCAACATCGGGGACAACATCACGGTCGGTGAGGCAGACTACAGGCACCGGGTATTCCGGGTCAGGGTTCTCGCGCTGCATAATACGAGCATAGTGATAAAGGCCGACATGTCCGACGTTCACGATCGAAACACCATGTTTCGAAAATGACCGGCCACAAGCTTCTGCCAGGGTAGGAAGCAGAATCGCCTCGGCGGGGCCTTCCACCATCATCACCCCACGGGCAAAGAACAAATTAGCCTTTGTCGCATCGATGAATCGCCGCAAGAACGAGTAATCTGATTTCTTAAGTTTAGTGTGCCCTGATGAGAGTGGGTAAGTTTGTGCTTTATGGACAAGGGTCATTGCCTGAATGTCCGCACTCGAAACCAATGATGGACTGTGCGTGGTCAGCACTACCTGGACACGTCTCTCTCCATTCGAGGCTTCTTTCGAATGCTGATCGAGAAGGCCCATAACCCGATCTTGAAGCTGTGGATGCAGATGGGCTTCAGGCTCTTCAATCAAGAGTAAGGCAAGATCGTCACCGTCGCGAAGTAAAACCAATTCCGTAGCCATAAAGAGTGCATTGTTAAAACCTAAGCCGCGAACACAGCGCTCATCTGGGTGGATTGATTCACGCGGCAGGAGCGAAAGCTCAAACCTTTCCAGAATTCGAGTCAGAGAAAGGTCGGGCGCTATCCGAATTCTCGACTCCAACTGATCACCAGCAAAAGAAAATTCACCAAGGTAATTTGTATTGATATCGTCTTCCACGCCCCTGATGACCTCATGCTCCCCCAAGTGGTGTTGGGCGAAAGCCATAAGTCCGACTAGGTTATCAGGTACGGTTTTGGGGACATCCGGTGAGAAATCATTCACTTCTTGTCCAGCGATATTGTTGTGTGCAGCAAGAATTTGTGACAGCCGGGACTGGCGGCCAGGACGCAACTCCGCCTCAGCATCACGTAATGGGCGTAGGTAGGTAGCACGCACAAGTTCTCTTACGGCATGGCCAACTTCAGGGCCCCCGCCGTCCTTACCTGCGCGCACAACTATGTCCACCCGCGCACGCCTCATTGATTGAGCAGGAATGTATTTCGCTTGCAGGTGAATAATGAGTGAGCAGGTATCATCATCCTCGAAAGTGAGCCATTCCAAGACAGAACTTTCCTGTTCTTCAGACAAATCGCACAGTGTTGCCTCGATGAACAAACTCCTGGCTCTGCTTGAACCTTCAACATGGAAATCATGCTCAAACAAACGAACGCTTTCGTAGCTTGTGGTTAAAAGAACCTGGCGAATAGCGTCTATGATGGCCGTTTTACCTGCATCATTTTCACCTACCAGAATGTTCAAGCCTGGGTTCAGATCCCAGTCCAGAACGGGCCCACTGGTGCCATCACCAAATGATCGATAATTGCAGGCACGGATTCGCCTCAGATACATATTAACTTCTTCCTTAGATTTCCCTATTCTTCTATTTTGATCTGCATTACCTGCCAAAAGACTGCAGCGGTTACGCTTGAACCTATCTTTGCCAGCTTGCGCCCAAGTCACTATATTGATTGTCCGAGTGTAAGGAAACGGCTGGGACGTATTTCGGGTGGGGTCAGTTAGCTAATACATGAATATGGAGGGCGTACTGCGGATATGACCACCAACCAAGATTCAATGCTCCCAGCAAAACAAAAAATCGTTTGTGATGTGATCGACCTCTACGAAGGTGATGTAGAAGCAGCTTTCTGGTGGCTGTCACAACCAGTTCGGGCACTTGGTGACAAAAAACCCTTGGACTGCCTTTTAGACACAGAGCAAGTAGCCGAATTGCAGCGTGTCATAGGCAAGATCGAGAAAGGAGACTTCTCGTAGGTCAATCTGTTTGATTCCACCATATTCCCAAAACTTGAAGCACACGCCCTCGCGATAAAATTCGAGAATTTTGATCAAATGGTCGGGAAGGATATACGACCAGCTTATTCGTCAACGCTAGCCAAAATGGTGTTGCCGAATGTTTCAAGATGGCACGTTCAGAGCAGCCTCTTGCCATTTTCGACCGGAAAATCTGGGGCGACCAATGCGACTCCACCCGTTTCCGTATGCACTCCGGTAACCAGGCATTCAGACACGAAAGGGCCGATTTGCTTCGGTGGAAAGTTGGTGACCGCAAGCACCAGCTTTCCATTCAGCGCTTCCTTGTCATAGAGTTCAGTGATCTGTGCGCTGGATTTACGAACGCCGATCTCGGGACCGAAGTCCACTTTCAACTTGTAGGCAGGCTTTCGTGCCTCGGGGAAATCCTCTACTTCAATGATCGTACCAACCCTTAGTTCTATCTTTTCAAAGTCATCCCAACTAATCATATTCAGCTCCTCCAAAAAAATTGATCAATGAATGGCTTCAGGCTCGGGCACCGGTTGCCGCTTCACTCTGCCAGCGATTAAAGAACCCAGCACAATCAGAACACTGGCAGCAATAACAGCACCGGTAGCCTCCCCGTAACCCGCGACGATTAGCAATACCACGGAAATAAGCGGAGCACTGTAAGCCAGAGTGCCAAGCAGTTGGATGTTGCCGTGCTTCACCCCAAAATCCCATGTAAAAAAGGCGATACCGACCGGACCTAACCCCAGGCCTAACACGCCAGCCCATTGAACCCAGCCAGTTGGCCACACCGTGGTTTCCCAAATCAGGTGACACACCAGGGCCAGAACAGCGGTTACACCACAAAACCACCCTACGGCATCTGTTGGTACATTTTTGACCAACCGGGACAGAACAGAGTATGACGACCAGATCAGCGCACAACTGAACGCCACGGCATAACCGTCGATATTGCCAACAGAAAAGCCATCGCTGTTCCTTCCGATCAGTACCCAGCACCCCACAAGCGCAAGACTCGCCCCCAGGATATGGGGTTTGCGCAAGGACTCACCCGGCAACAGCGACGACATCAGTACAATAAACAGCGGCCAGAGATAGGCAAGCAGGCTCACTTCTATCGCGGGCGCCAGGGTCATCGCCTTGAAATAGGCAAAATGGTAACCGAACAGACCGCCAACTCCGATGCACCAGGCCAAGGGCGGCTGACTTATATACCGGGTTCCAGAGTGGCCCGCCAGGAACCAGCGAACACACATCAGCAAGAATGCGATGCCAAACGTCATCGACATCAACTGAAATTCCGGAATTCCCCCACCGGTGAGCTTGGTCAACAGTGCAAGCGTTCCCCAGAGAAATACAGAGATGGAGCCTATCCAGGTCGCCGTAACAATGGTTGCCATCACTACCCTCGGAAAGTTGCCAGTTAAAGGTTTCAGTGGGATGGAGTTTATAACCCCAGAGGGCGAGGGAGCTTTCGGATTACGGCAGCATTATTTCGACTTTTGGCGGAAATGACTGGGTGATTTGCTGAAATGGCGGGAAAAGCGATCACTGAAAGACGACAGTGAACCGTACCCCACAGCGTCAGCTATACGCTGAATATCAAGGTCTGACTGCTCCAGTAACCGCCAGGACTCTTGCATACGTAGCTCAGTCAGATAATGGTGTGGTGTCATTCCAATCTGTTTACGAAACAACTCGTTGAGCTGGCGAACGCTCAGGTGGGCCACAGTCGCGAGTTCGGCAGCAGTGATCTTGTTGCGGAAGTTATCGTCAATGAATTGCTTTGCCGCAGATACCCGCCGGTCTAGGTTCAGTTTGTCGCCGTGGCGCTCCTGCAGAAGCTGAATCAACAGCAACAACATCTGATGTTCCGTGTGGGCTGACACCGCACCGGTTACCAATTGCGAGTTCAGAAACTGGACGTAGTGGAGCAATGCCGAATCCAGATCAACAAAGAATGGAAGCCGATCCAGTGCCGGGGCCAGGGACTCTGGCAAATCGGCGACCAGAAACTGATTTGCTTCAGAAGCAAAATACCCGTGATCACATCCGGACGGGATGACAGCGGCCCGGTTCCGTTCAACGGCACCCTCGGTTTTGTTTACAGACAGCGAAAGCTTACCCAATAAAGGCAACACCAATTGGTGGTGACCATGAGTATGTTGTTTTCCCTCATTGTTGTAGCTTCGCAGGTGGAGATTGACGTCGGATGCAGCCATACACGGAGTATATTCAAATGCCGGTGCATGTGGGAGCAACTGGCGAAACACTGACAATCACGAATCAGGCAGTTAAGGTCCTGGGTTTTATTGGCGAACGCTACCTTCGTGAATAACTCCCCTCGCTCTCGGCTGCCAGAACATGATCACGTTTCCCGTAATAGTCAAACTCACTCCAATCATCGCCAGCGGTGTCCAGCTATAGTCCTCAAAAACGGTTGAGATGGCCAGAGCAACGATTGGAAACAGCACGGTGGCGTAACCCGCCCTTGCAGAACCGATGCGGGCAGCCAACACAAGGTAGGCGGTAAAGCCAGCAACGGATCCAATAACCGCAAGATACACCAGCGCTAACCAGTAGGTCGGGGTTGTTGAGAGAACCAGCGGCTGGCCACTCACAAAAATTATAATCAACAAGGCAAGCGCGCCAATACCCATGCCCCAACCATTGGCAGTGACAGGTGTGGTCCCCAGGCCACTGTTTTTCCGGGATGCCATGGTCCCGAAGGAGAACATCAGCGTTCCAAACACGGCCCAGCCGATTCCCTGAAGCACGCCAGGGTGAAAGTTGGCAAAGAGGTCGCGCCAGAAAACCAGTATCAGGCCAATCGTACCCACGCAGCCGGACACCATCGTTCGTGCTGTGATGTGATCACCAAAGAACAGCCGTGCGTTGACTGCATTAAAGATGGATGCCAACGAAAAAACGATGGAAACCAGTCCTGACGAAATCAGCGCAGAAGCTTTATAAAGACCCACGAAATTAAAACAGAATAAACAAAGCGCCTGAGCAATCACGAATCGCCAGAAAACCGGACGCTTGAGGCGTCGCATCAGCGCGAGCCCAACCAGCATGATCAGACCGGCCAGCGCGAAGCGGAAAAAGATGGAAACGATAATCGGAACCTCTCCAATCTGCGCGGCAATACCGATCCAGGTGGTTCCCCATATAAGAACAGTGGTGGTGAACAGGGTTATATTGTTCATAGCTGGCCTTCAACGTTTCATTGATGGCCTACGTTAAGCTCTTTCTACTGTCAGGTTTTGCACATTCTTGCGGTATTTTTTTCCGATTTAACCAGCAGCGACCAGGCTTTGGTAAGCTTGGGCCATGTTGCAAACAGTTGAACGCTTCCTTGGCCGCTCGAACGCCGAAAACCTCGCCACCAAGATGGGTCTGGGCGCGGGGTGCGGTGCCGCAATCTGGGAAAACCAGAACGATCACGTGCGATACGAAGCGCCGAACAATCATACCTTCAGCCTTTACCTGAAGGGTGGAACAGGAACCCGGCGTCTTGATGCTGGCAAGAGATCTGGCTGGCCGGGTGCCGTTTGCGTCATGCCTGCTGGACAAAGCTCGGGGTGGAAAATAACCCAACCGTTCCGCTTCGTTCACCTGTACTTCTCCGATACAAGGCTACGCAGCCTATTTTCGGAAGCCCACGACTGCGATGCTCGCCGCCTTGACCTTGTTGAAATCAACTTTGCAAATAAACCAGATCTTGTACTACCGCTGGCAGAACTGGCACGCGCGGTATTTTCACAGAATACACTTCGAGCAGAGAGTGCCATGGCAGATCTGGTCGGGGAACTTCCCGGGCGGAAAATACACTTTCTCGGAGGGCTCGCGCCTCACGTTTTGCGGAGAGTGGACGACTATATTGAGGCTTATCTGGCAACGCCAATTCACCTCAATGATCTTGCCTCACTGGCGAATATGTCCGGGTTCCACTTCCACCGCATGTTCCGGCTGGTGCGCGGCTGCCCGCCGCACGCATGGGTCACCAGGCAGCGAGCGAATCGCGCCAAACAGCTTCTCAGATCAGATACACCGATCGCACAAATTGCCGTTATGTGTGGTTTTTCGAATCAAAGCCACCTGACCCGAATCTTCCGCAATCAGACTGGCCAGACGCCAGCGCAATTCCGCAAGCTCCTTCGCGATACCTGACGGGACAAGCTTGGTTTGGGTTCAACTGGGGCCCTTTTTCTAAGACACATTGGCGTCCAATCGGTGTTTCAACCACTTAAACGAGTGCGATTGCGGCTCACCAGATCGACAAGAAAGTCAGCCACGGCGCGTGTGCGGCGAGATTGCGTAAGATCAGACTGGATTACCAAATAAATTGGCTGATCAACGCCTATATCGGAAGTAACGCAGATCAGCCCAGCATTCAGGGCGACGAAATGAGGTAACACTGCAAGCCCAAGCCCTGCCTTGGTCGCCGCAACCTGAGCCGAGAGCGAAGTGGTGGTCAACACGGGCTCGCGTCCCTGCAGGATTCGCTCGACCCACTGCGCGGCAGGCAGGTGTGCTTGCCTCTCGCCCCAGGTAATGAAGCCATCTGAATCATAGGCGCCTGCATCGGGGTTGGTCTCACACTCTGCTGCATAGTTTGAACTACGGTAAAGCCCGTATCCCAAGGTGCCAAGGCGGCGCAGCGTCACGTTGCCACGCTCCGGTTTGACCATCCGTATAGCAAGATCGGCGTCACGACGATGCAAATTGACGGTGGCTATATCAGTCACGAGTTCAATCGTAATGCCGGGATACTGTCTGCGGAACGTCGACAATGCCGGCAGAATTAACCCGGTCGCCAGATTCTCTGCCGTGGCAAGTCGTACTTTTCCAATCATCTGCGCACGCGTGGAGATCCCCGCAGTAAACGCAGCTGCGGCAGCTTCCAAAGCTTCGGCTTTCTCGACCAGACCAGCTCCTTCCTCAGTAAGTTGATAACCAGATTGTTGACGTACAAAGAGCGGTAACTTCAAAGCCTTTTCGAGCCGCTCGACCCGTCGAGAAAGCGTTGCAATCCCCAGATTGAGCTCCGACGCCGCGCCACTTAGCGTGCCGTGGCGGGTGACCGCAAGAAAAGCACGGGTGTCATCCCAGACCCAACCTCGCGGCATCTGTTTTTCAAGTCCGGAAAACCGTTTATCGAAATCGCTCATTTTTTTCATACTTGGATAGTGCCACGCTGTAATTCCGGTATTCAAGGAGATGCATCATGAAAAAACGAACACTTGGCACCAACCTGTCTGTATCCGCCATTGGGCTGGGCTGCATGGGGATGAGCGAGTTCTACGGTCCCCGGGATGACAACGAATCGCTACGCGTGTTGGCGCGCGCTGTCGAGCTTGGTGTCAATTTTTTCGATACGGCAGACATGTACGGGCCACATCACAATGAAGAGCTGATTGGTCGTTTTCTGGCCCGCAATAAGCAGCCGGTCCACATTGCGACAAAATTCGGTATTGTGCGCAATCCTGGAGAATACAGACGCAGTCTGGAAAACAGTGCTGAATATGCGCGCAAAGCCTGCGAAGCTTCTCTACGTCGTCTCGGAGTGGAACAAATTGACCTCTATTACGTCCATCGCATCAACCCCAAGCAGCCGATCGAAGAGACGATCGACGGGCTTGCAAGGTTGGCCAAGGCCGGAAAGATTGCCCGCATCGGCCTGTGCGAGGTCAGCGCTGAGACACTGCGCAGGGCCCATGCGGTTCACCCGATCACTGCGGTGCAGACCGAATACTCTCTCTGGTCGCGCGATGTAGAGCAAGAAGTGCTGCCCGCCTGTCGCGAATTAGGCATCGGCTTCGTACCCTACTCACCGCTCGGTCGCGGTTTCCTGACGGGTCGTTTTCAGGATACAACGGAACTCAGCGATGGTGACTTCCGTAGCAACCTGCCGCGCTTTGCAGAAGAAGCGATTGACGCTAACCGCCGGATCGCAGACGTGATCGCCGTAATGGCCAGACAAAAGGGCTGCAGCCCGGCGCAACTCTCGCTGGCCTGGCTCTTGTCAAAAGGGTCCGACATCGTGCCGATCCCTGGCACAAAGCAACTGTACTATCTCGAAGAGAATGTAGCGGCAGCGCAGATCTCGCTGAGTACGGAGGAGGAGCAACAACTCGAAACAGCGACCGCACGCCTGCCGGTAATGGGCGAACGCTACACCCCAGAAGGCATGAAGGGAGTAAGCGTATGAGTGCCAAACTTTCCAATCGGCGTACTCAGGCATTGGCGCTGCTTGAACAGCTTGAGCCAAGGGCCCTAGGACGCGTTGCAAAAAATCTCGATGACTTTCACCCCGACGCGGTCGAGATACTACTGGGTTTCGCGTTCACCGATGTGGTTACACGCAAGAAAATTTCGTTAAAGACCCGCGAGATGCTGACTGTCGCGATGCTCGCGGCGATGGGAACGGCACCGGGTCAGCTTGAGTTTCATATACGTGCGGCGTTGAACACCGGCGCGTCCCGTGATGAAATTGTCGAGATTGTTCTGCAAGTGGCCGTGTACGCCGGCATCCCGGCGGCGATGAATGCCATCACGGCGGCAAAAGCCGCCTTCACACCTGGCCAATCCAACGGTTAAATGTGTAAGTGTTGAATTTCAGATACGAGTTATCGCTTCGCTCCGACTTAGTGCCACACCACTGAGGTCTAGTAATTTGAGAAAAATACTAATTAGTGCCTGTCTTCTGGGGAAAAGGGTTCGATACGATGGTGGGAGCCTTTCGGTGAACGATCAGCTTATAGAGAAGTGGTTAGCTGAAGGCCGAGTGGTTTCTGTCTGCCCCGAAGTTGAAGCCGGAATGAGCATTCCAAGAAAACCTGCGGAGATTTTCAAAGGAAGCGGAAATAATGTCTTAGACGGCGAAACCGAGGTTATTGAAAAGGGTGGAAATATTGTCACCAAGGAGTTTATTGAAGGCGCCTCAATTGCCCTGGAATTATGCAAAAAGTTCAATATTGGAATAGCAATACTGGCCGAGGCCAGTCCCTCTTGCGGAAGTTCATTCATCTATGACGGTAGCTTTTCAGGCAACCAAACACCGGGCCTAGGTGTTACGGCTGCGTTGCTACGGCGGCATGGTATTAAAGTATTTAGCCAGTATGAGATAGCAGATGCTTACAAGTCGCTGTAGTACGTTCCCGGCCCGAGGGCTGTCCACCGGACGCCACTAAAGTGGCGCCGCTAAGCTCAGCGTTGAGGCTGTATAAAAACCCCGAATTCGGCTCAGATTTTGATAGGATCAGGTAAACGGACAAGGAGTGGTCGAATGACGAAACCCAAGCCCCGCTTCAAGCACTACAACTACGATCAGGATGC
>JABXHG010000004.1 GCA_013393545.1 Alteromonadaceae bacterium
CGCTCTCTTTGCCGACGGCGGTTTGCAGAGCCTGATCAAAGCGCAGCGCCTCATGATCGTTCAGGTCTTCGTATCCTGCCGCCACGCCGAAGACCCGTTGTCGAGTCATGGTTTCCAGCTTGTGGCGCACCAGCACTGGATTCCGTGAATCGTTGAGCACCAAGGCCAGGCGCTGAGTCAGGCTGTGTTGCTTGTCGACTTCCCGAAGCAGGAGCAGTCCAGCATCGGAGGTGATATGACCACCGGAAAAATCGGCTTCAATTTGGCGGCGAGAGAGTGGCGAGAAGGTCAGCTTTTCGGGTACCATTTTGGATAGCGGCGGTTAGTGTTGGTTTTTTGTGTAGGAGCTTGAAATCATAACACTTTCAGCCGCTTCTTCCTTCCTTACGCTACCTTCTCATGAGAAATCCGGGTTAGGACCGCCACTGATCCAAACGACGCCCAAGAAATTCTTCGACTTTGTTTACGGTCGGCTCCAGAAGCTGAGACAATTTCATTTTTTGCTCAGAAGTCATCTGGTGACGCGCTTCAATCTTTTCCTTTGCTTGATCGACCTTTTCCTTAGAGTGCTTCAGGAATTCCAACTTTACTCCAGGCTCAACATCCAAGTAGTCGTAAACATCACTCATCACCTCTTCCGGAGAGGTTATAAGCTCTTCGAGAATCACCACTTTTTGATTTGGAAAATACTCAGACCAGGGATGAAGCTGCTTTTCGTACTGAGATCTAAAAACATAAGCCATCGTAGAGTTCATTCGGGCAAGCTCGTCATTTCTTTCAATTGCCTCATCCAATGATATCGCTGCATCGCCTGCCCGATAAACCGCATGAACGTAGTGGGAAAATGCCCTTTTCACAGGATTGCGCAACATCCATATTATTTTTGCATTAGGATTATACTCAAATATACGTCTCGGTGCAGATGCTGACACTGCATATCTAGGTGACTTTTCCCCTCGCAATATGATTTCTCGTTTATCCCAATCAAATAAGGAATGGTAGTCATCAATTCCTTCTTTATATTTTTTGTCATTTGAAAAGAACATTGGCTCACCACGAGCCATATTAATTTTTGGATCTAAGTCTAACTGATCCCTTATGCTTGAAGTGCCAGACCTCATCGCACCGACAATAAAAAAATCAACTTTCATTTTAGCTCCAGTCATTAAGCTCACACAGTTTATCGAGGCTTACCGGCTCATTAACCCTAATATCGAATTTGGTCACTCGCCCTATCACGCTACCCAGATATTTTGGTGCTAAACCGTATCCTGGGCGAACACTCCGAATACAATCTTCCGTGATCACGTCCCCCGCTTTCATATCCTTCACAAAATACAATGAACGTCTAAACTGGGCATTACCCTGCTCGCTAGACTTTCTGCCATAGTCGACTTGGCCCAATGCTTTCCAGGCCGTCTTGCTATCACGACATAGAGCGGCGAGGTCTGCAGGCTCCAGGGAGAAGCTGTCATCCGGGCCACCGCCATTGCGGTCGAGGGTGAAGTGCTTTTCGATAATAGACGCGCCGAGCACTACGCTGGCAATAGCGGTGGTGTTATCCAGAGTGTGATCTGACAGCCCGGTGACCAAGCCGAAGCGGTCGATCATATCGGTGATAGTGCGTAGGTTATAGTCTTCTGCCGGGGCCGGGTAGCCGCTTACGCATTGGAGGATAGCCAATTGCTTGCAGCCTCCTTCACGAGCCGCGGTAATCGCTTCTTGGATTTCTTCTGCGTCTGCCATGCCGGTGGAGATGATCATCGGCTTGCCGGTGGCGGCAACGTAGCGAATCAGTGGCAGATCAATCGCTTCGAACGACGCTATCTTGTAGGCTGGCGCATTCAGGTCCTCCAACAAATCGACGGCTGTCGTATCGAAGGGAGAGCTAAAAATGGGAATGCCAATTTTTTTCGCATGTTCGAATAGCGGTTTGTGCCATTCCCAGGGGGTATGGGCCCACTCATATAGCTCATAAAGTGTTCTGCCCTCCCAGAGACCGCCTTTGATCTGAAAGTCCGGAAGATCTGAGTTGAGCGTGATGGTATCCGGCGTATATGTTTGAATTTTAAGAGCATCGGCGCCTGCTTTCTTTGCTTCTTCTATGATTCGAAATGCCGTCTCTATGTTTCCGTTGTGGTTAGCAGACATTTCGGCAATCACATAAGGAGCATACTGGCTACCGATTGCTCGGCCGGAAATTGAAAACTCATTCATCGTCCTGTTTCTCCAAAATTACCTTGTATTTCTGCCCGTGTAATTCAAACCAAGCCGGGTAACGGTCAGGGTCACACATTCGCATTAGGTCAAACTGCTCTGCCATGCTCCGATTTGGGTCAATCTGACTATCTTTGGGTGTTCTTTTCCGATAATACGTTGGTTCGATGCCAAGATCTTGGGGGTACGATTCAATATACTCATACCGTTCAATCGCCTCACTCATCAACTGAATCTCTGCATTAAATAGAAGATTATTCACCTCATACCAGAGCAATGTTCTCTCAATGGGAATCCTGCGTTTCAGCCACACCCGCCCAGTATCTACTTTGTCCTCCGCTTCGAGAAGGCTCAAAGTTATCGCCTCATTACCCTGTATGATTTCCCATACGTGAGGGCTCCAGCCTCGCCCCTGAGGGAGATCGCTGGCGTGCAGAACCAATGTGTGGCTGTAGTTTCTCCGATGCTCGGGCTTGACCAGTTCGGAACAGGAAACCAAAAACAGGAAATCGCCACTGGTTAGTTCTGATCGTGAACGCACGAGACGAACATTGTGCTGAATGCTCACTTCTGTGACCCAGTCTTCCAAATAGGTATTCACAGGATGGGTGGCATCTGAGCAAAGCACAGTGATATTCAAGACGTTGCCCCCTTAAGAACTGATATTACCCGTGCAACTCCGTTGCCATCACATACCGTCGACGATCTCTGAGTTAGAAGTTTGCGCTCCTCAACTGAAACTTGAAGGACTTCCATTATCCTAGGGAGATCTTCTGAAATTCGAGTAATATCGACCAGAAGCCCCGCGCCACTGTTAGCTAGAGCCTCCCCAATTGACTGTTGATTCTCGGCAAGTACCACGGTAATCGCCGGCAACCCAACACAACACCGTTCCCATGAGGTGCTTCCAGCTGCCCCAATCGACAAATCCGCCAAGCACATCCGCTCCGCCATATCTTTCACATTCACGCTCACCGTCGCCTTATGTGGCAACCGGGCAGCCTGCTGCCGAACTTCATCCAGATAAGGAGCCGCAGCCCCCATGATGATATCCAGATCTATATTGGACGGCAGCGCTGAATCCGCAAGCGCCTCCAGCACTTGGCCCGTCACGTTGTTTCGGTCTACGCCGCCAAGGGAAATAAGGATACGTTTTAGTTGCGGTTGCTGCCGGCGCTGAAGGCTTCGCTCCCTCAGTTCTGAAAATTCGGGACGCAACAAAGCGTAGCGGGGGCCAATCAGGCGCTGACAACTTGCCGGTAACAACCCATCATAATCCGAGGCTTCACGGTCGAGGTTCTGGTCCAACAGCATCGCACACTCATGGGGCCGATTCGCCAGATCGTCGATCACCATGATGTTGCCCACTGCGTTCGCGAGACCCCGCTCCCAATCCGCATCCAGCGCGTAGTGATCAACCACCAACCAGTCTGGTTTCCACGGTGCAAGAGCATCAAAGGTTTGGCGGGCATCTTCTTGCCAAGCCACATCCAACCAAAGTGCGTAATTGTCGGAATTGCTGTCTCTCGGCGCCAGTTCATTACCGCTTGGCGCGGGCAACAGTGTTAATTCGTAACCTTTGCTCGCGATCAGATCACCCAAATGGCCTTCATGCTCGCGACAAACGAACTGGCACTCGTGACCTTGCCGGGTGAGCTCGTCTGCCAATGTCAGACAGCGCATCACGTGGCCGGTGCCAATCAGGACCGAGGCATCTGCACGAAAAACAATTTTCACTGCAAACCACCTTCAGCCTGTATCGCCCGGAACAACCATTCGGCCCGAACCCAGTCTTCCGGGGTGTCAATATCTTGAACCCGATGGCGTGGTAGCTTAACAGGCACCGAATCCTCGCCGAAGATAGGGCGCTCTTCACACCAGGCTTTGGCTGTGCCCCAATAGAACTGGCCGGCATCGTGCCAGGCTTCTTCCAGGTCCTGTGAACGCGCCTGAAAATACTCAGGAGTGAACATGGCCACACGGCCCTGATCGGTAATCCGAATGGCTCGTTGTATCGGAAAAGCGTAGCTAGTCACCGAAAACGCATAGCTGCTGCTCGTATCTTCGATAAGCTTGAGACCTTGCTTGAGATCATCAGTCGAGACGAAGGGCGCTGTGGCATAGATGCAGCAAGCGTAATCCACCGATGCATCATGCTGGCTCAACCACTCAACCGCGTGGCGTACCACTGGCAAGGTTCCGGTGAAGTCATCCGATAACTCAGCAGGGCGCATGAATGGAACTTCTGCGCCCCACTCTTTTGCGACTTCGGCTATTTCCTGATCATCGGTAGACACAATAATTCTATCGAAGCAGCCGCTGGCCTTTGCGGCTTCAATCGACCAAGCGATCATAGGCTTGCCGCAAAATTCTTTGATGTTCTTGCGCGGGATGCGTTTGCTGCCACCGCGGGCAGGAATAATAGCAACGCAATTCACGAGTGCTCTCCAACTTCCAAAGCAACCTTTAAGGCTCGTATCACCTCGTCTTGCTGCTCATCCTTCAGCCCCTGAAACATCGGCAAACTAATCGCCTCCCGGTAATACTGCATCGCTTCTGGAAAAGCCTCGGCCTGAAAGCCCATAGCTTGATAATAAGGCTGGGTATGCACCGGGATATAATGAAGGTTTACGCCAACGCCCTGCTCTCGCAGAGATTCAAAAACTTCGCGGTGGCTTTTGTTGATGCTATCCAGATGCAGACGAATCACATAAAGATGCAGGCCGGAGTAGCTGTCCGGATGATGCCAGGGCTTGGTAACCGGCAGGTCTTTTAGAAGTTCATCGTAACGTTTGGCCAGCTCATGCCGGCGGGCAACGAATGCATCCAGCCGGTCCATCTGGCTGATACCCAACACAGCCTGCAATTCTGTCATACGGTAGTTGTAACCCAGCTCCACCTGCTGGTAATACCAGGGGCCATCCGGCTCGTGGGTCATCAGGTTTTGGTCACGGGTCACGCCGTGGCTGCGCAACAGGTTCATGCGAGTTGCGAGTTCGTCGTCATTGGTCAGTGCCATGCCGCCCTCGGCGGTAGTTACGATTTTCACCGGATGAAAGCTGAATACGGTGATGTCGCTGTAGCGGCCGCTACCAATAAATTCGCCCTTGTATTTGCCGCCAATGGCATGGGAAGCGTCTTCAAGAACGCGGAAGCCATATCGCTGGCTAAGTTTATGGATGGCTTCCATATCGCAAGGCTGGCCACACAGGTGTACGGCAACCAACACTTTAGGCAAACGATCTTCCTGTTCGGCTTTTTGCAGCTTGGCTTCCAGTGCTTTCGGGGACAGGTTGTAGGTTCGTGAGTCAATATCTACGAAATCGACTTTTGCGCCGCAATACAAGCCACAGTTCGCAGAGGCTACAAAGGTAACCGGCGTGGTCCACAGCCAGTCGCCCTCACCCAGGCCCAGTGCTTTGCAGGCAATATGCAGGGCGGAGGTAGCACTGTTTACTGCCAGTGAGTGTTTGGCGCCCACGTGTGCGGCCACTTTGTCTTCGAAGGCCGGCACCTTTGGTCCCTGGGTCAGAAAATCAGACTGCAGTACGTCAAGCACTGCGTCGACATCTGCCTGATTAATGTCCTGTTTGCCGTAGGGAATCATAGTTAAATCTTGCCGATTTCGTTGTAGTGGCGATCAATCCAGTTTTGTAACTGCTCGTCTGTCATCCATTCGGTGTTGTTGTCACTGGAGTAAATGAAGCCTTCGGGTACCTTTTTGCCATCCTTAATGCGATTGGCGCACTCGCCCCAACCATTGATGTTCGGCAAAATTTTGAAGTGCTCGGGGTATTCGTAGGTAAAGTAGGAGTCTTCCGCGCCAATCATTTGCTCGTGGAGCTTCTCGCCAGGGCGAATACCCACAATTTCCTGTTCAGCCTCAGGCGCCACAACGCGAGCCAGGTCGGTCATTTTCATAGACGGGATTTTCTTGACGTAAATTTCGCCACCGACCATGTCTTCAAACGCATGCCACACCAACTCTACACCTTGTTCCAGGCTGATCATAAAGCGGGTCATTCGGGGGTCTGTGATGGGCAGTACCCCTTTGTCTTTGATCGACATGAAGAACGGAATGACCGAGCCTCTAGACCCCATGACGTTGCCATAGCGCACGACGGAGAACTTGGTCTCGTGCCCCCCCGCGTAAGAATTGCCTGCTACGAACACCTTGTCAGACGCCAGCTTGGTGGCGCCATAAAGGTTGATCGGGCTGCTGGCTTTGTCTGTTGAGAGCGCAACCACGCCTTTTACCTTTTTATCGATGCAGGCATCAATCAGGTTCATGGCACCGTTAATGTTGGTTTTGATGCATTCGAAAGGGTTGTACTCGGCAGTGGGCACAATCTTGGTTGCAGCAGCGTGTACTACGTAATCCACACCATCCATTGCGCGGTAGAGGCGCTCTTTGTCCCGCACATCACCGATAAAAAAGCGAAGACGGTCATCGCTCTGATACAACTTGGCCATTTCCCATTGCTTCATCTCGTCACGGGATAGGACGATGATCTTCTTGGGGTTGTACTTTTCCAGAGTCATGGGGATGAATTTGTGGCCGAAGGAGCCGGTGCCGCCGGTAATCAAGATTGTCTTGTTGCGCAACATTACATTTTCCTTGCGATATTAAAATAGGGAGTGGATACCACCACTCAAAAACTGATCCATTGCACTACCAAGGTCCAGTGCAACACCACCACGCTTCTTCGCTACGTGCATGAACACCTTTCCAGCGACACCTGCGCCTACCAAAACAAGTGTGCCTGGAGCAGTCACTGCCTCTATTTTTTTTGCAACTTCACGATAGACATAAGGTAATGGGCGTAAACTTGAATGATATTTTTCATTCAAAGAGGTTTTATGGTGCGTAGGCACCTGAATATGCTCAAATTCAAAAACGCTATCGAAGGCTTCATGAACAGAGTTGGTAGAACCACTATTTACTATAATCACTTTATTGGCGTTTTTAGCTAAATCTGCTATTACTTCTATCTTATTTAACGTTGCGATATTTGCCTTGTCATCTGTATAGAGCTTGTTAGGCGTATCCACGTGCTTCAGACCTGCCAACACAGAAATTAGACCTCGCCCTTGTAAACTTTGCGTCAATGATCTGGTTTTTTCGGAATGATCTCGAACAAAGCGATAGATACTCGGAATACCAAGGACATCTGCCGTTTTCACAGCTTCAAACAAATCGAACAGTAACTGGTTGTGAATATCCGTCGGAATTTCCTCTCCCCACCAGTGTCGTTGCCGATTATTTGAATCTTCCAGGGTAAAGTGGTCGCTCAAGTTCTGGAAGATGAAACCCTCCCCATCACTCAACCGTATAAACGAAAACCCTTCCCCTGACTTTAACTTCTCCTTGACAAGATTAACAAACTTTTGCTCTTCGGCTTGAAATTTCTTAATATCAACAAAGCATGTGCGATCGCCTAAATCTCTATAGGGCACTCTCACTAAGTCGTGATATTCCTGAGCAAGCCTCGGATGTGCTTTCATGAAAGCATCTTCGACATTCCTATAATTATCAAGCTTAGGTGAGCCGGCTACTTGGACGCCCGTCTGCACCATAATTTTAACTCTATCGAGGTCTTTAAGATTTTGATCCCTATTGACATCGTAAAACTTCAAAAGTGCACTATCGTGTTCATGCTTGTCTTTGAGAAAATTTATAAATGATATTTTTTTATTAATACCAATACTATAAATATTTAAAAAATGTGCCGATTCTAGAAAATCAATAACTTGGGTGAGTGTTCCAAATCTAAGAACAATATCAAAGCATTTAAGCTCAAGCCAACCCTTGAGTCTCCGGTGACACTGACGTTTCCGAACGAAGTCAACGTGCACAGAGAGTTGCTTGGCCGAGGGGGCACGACCGTTCCATTCCATAACTTTGGTATTCAACCAGAATTCAAGAACAGAGCTACATTCATCAAGTCTGGCTTCTTTATACAGCTCGTGGAGGCGAACATCCCGGCTATCGAAAAGCCTGTTTAAATTGTCAACAATCCAAAAATCTTCATAAGGAGTATTACGCCCATTTCTGAGGGAGGCTAGTAGCGATTTTCGAAACAGAAACAGATCTCTCTCGAACCATATCTGTCGCCTACATTCAATGGGATTCTTGGCTAATATTTCACAAAAAACTTCTTTGTATCGATAGTCCTCTAATTGATTTCTCGTTGACTTTATTGCTGGCACGTAATCGGCAAGCGAGCGAAAAATTTGATTTACATCGATGTTCGACCAAAAGTTTTCTGAAGCATGCTGAAGCTTCAAATTAGTGGTAAGCCCTGCCTTCACAAACCCGTAGTAATCTTTTGCAATATCGTCTAGTTCAAAATAGTTCAAAACAAGGTTTCCGTTACTGACAAGCTCCACTACAACCGAAGAGTTTCCACATATTGCAACGTGCGGCGTAGCAGGCATCTCATCGAGTATGGATACACCGAAATCTTCAACCCTCTTAAAATCATTAAATGAGGGATGAAACTTTACTGATAGCTCTATAATACCATTGCTATTCGACAGAGCATCGATTAATGATATTAATTCTTGAATATTAAAAATGCTACTAGGATAGATTACTACAGGAACAGATTGATTAAGCCTTAGGGTCTCGAGCTGCTTTCGCAAAGCATCTTCTGACAATTCAAAGCGCTCTCTTTCAGAAAAAGCTGCTTTCCCAGATATTCCCTTAACTCCATACGTATCTAGTGATTTTTTATTTCTCAGAATCGAGTAAGAAAAATCTAAAGCGGGGAAGCTTTCTGTCACTTCCGCATGTTGAAGGTAAACGGTTTTTGCACCTTTAATCTCTGCAATTTTTGTATAAGCAACGGGTACTGGAGAATGATCGTTTGCAACCACAAAAATAGAAGGTTCTATTTTATTCATTGTCTCCAAAGCAGCCAGCAATGAAAGCGCATAGGAGGTAGTTTGGTGAAGCATAGATTTGCTTATCGCCTTCCTATCACTTAGAAATTCCGCGTAGGCTTCTACTATCAAATTCTTGATTAACTGATTTTTGACAAAAACCTTCTCACCTTGCAGCTCTTCCAAATTAACCCAATTCAAAGGTAGACCAAGCTCTGCGGACTTTCGTTCGAAAAATGCAAACTCGCGTTTATTGTTCCTTGTTGCTCCGTAACAAAAAGCCCATAACGATGTACATTCTTTCGGCACCACCCTTTTTAATATTTTCTTTTTTTCAAATAACTCTTTTAGAAAATCTTTGGCATGCCTAGTTTCAATTAATCCATTATTTTCTGATATAGCCTCATACTCTGGCTTTTCAATCCGATGGCCAAGAATGGAGCCGTAAGCGACATTCGCATCAATAACCGATGCAACCTTATAAAACCCCGACTTAATGATTTCTTTGTTTTTTTCGATTTCAGAATCGACACCAATAACTTTCTTGACGCCAATTTTATCGGAGGTATCACTCATCTCAAATCACCCAAATTCTTTCTTTAGTCATGGATTCAACCAATTTCCGTAGCGCCACCTATTTATAGTGCTCTTGAATATTCTCCCCAGAACACCTCTGCCAGTGTTCGGTAGCCCCGACCTTTTCTGCCCCGCTATTCAGTTGCTCAACCACTCAGTTGACCTGCGATTGAAACAGCTTGGTGAAATTGGCCACAGCCAGTTGGTGCTAGCGCAGCAAGCCGTTTTCGCTCTGATTTTTCCTCGCAGACCAGAACATATGAGTTAAAAAAGACCGCAGATTCGATTTTCGGCTATATTCCTGTACTCCACAGATTGGCAGTACTCTTCAGAACGCGACGGTAAACCACGTAGCACCTTTTTCGGTACCTAGGGGCCGGCATTGATGGCTCAGCCCTCGCTGCTGGCAGGTTTGCTGCCAAGCCTCCAGTACCTGTTGCTCACCCTGACGATTTGTGTCGTCCAGAACGATTTCTAGCGTATTGGGCGACAAGTACCGTAACAGACGAGCCAACGCCGGCTCACGAATAACCGGGTTACCTTCTGAGCTGTAGGGGCCGTCAACCAACACCAGTATTCTTGCCTGCCGGCCTTCATAGAGTTTGGCAGCACGAGCCAGCTCGGTGCCACAGTCGTAGAACGGCGCCCCAGGGTTGTTTGAATCGTTAACCGGTGATGACACAACAGGTGCCAGAACCAGATCTACTAACCCGTCTAGTCCTTCTCGAGCAAGGGCGGCACTGGTTTTCTGTTGGTAGGTCTCACTTTGTTCAAAACTCAGAATGCGCTTAGGCTGGCCATCATCCATTCCCTGATTCTGGATTACCCGGCTCAACAATACGGTGGAAGTGCCACTGCCGAATTCGATGATCAGGTCGTAATTCGCTTGCTCAATGGCACGCACCAGGTGGCCGGCCAAGTCTGCGCCAATCGCCCACCCACCAAACTCCAGCGGCTGAGTGCCGGTTTCAAAGTAGTGCTCCAGGCTGGCCACTGTCTGAATATGTTGCCGCTGGTTCAGAAATGAACGGGTAACATGCTGGCCCAATGCATTGGCTGTTTGGCGTAGCTGGGTATCTTGCCGGCCGAATAGTTGTTCTATCCTGTTTTCCAGGTGGTTCAGGCCTTCTCTGTGTTGTTTTATCTCTTTGAGCTGCGATTCCAGAAGCGCATTTGTTGCTTGCAAGGCTGTGTACTTTGGCTTTAGGTCTGCCA
This sequence comes from Alteromonadaceae bacterium, assembly GCA_013393545.1. Next base: position 10,894 of record JABXHG010000004.1, read on the forward strand.
GGGACTTTTGGCTTTCTGCCAACTGCTTTTCAAGCTCTGCGACCTGGTCCTGCAGCGGGTTCCGTTCCAGTTCCCAACTGGGCCAGTCAGGATCTTGCCGGCTTTTCTCGAGGATGCTGTAGCCATAACGGGTGAGGAGCCGCAGCAGCTCAGGCGCGGCCATGCCACCTTCAAAGCCGGGTTCGGTGTTTTCGGTCAGTTTTATTGCTGTGAAGCGCTTCAGTTCATCTGCGTCTATCAGTGCCTGGAGTATCGCATGCCCTTCCCCGGGTGTTTCAATAACCAGCCTGGCGGGCTCTCCGGGCTGAGGCCCGTATTGTTCCAATAGTTGCCGTGGGGTGATAACAGCCACTGTGTGAGTGGCAATAGCTTTTAGTCCCGGATAGAGGCTGCTCAGGCCAGTGGGCTGGCGGAGGCTGCTGGCTTCCGGCAGATTGTATTCAGTCAATTGGTCGTCTGCCGGATTATTGGTAACGGCGGCCTCTACCACGGTTATCTGGTCATGGAGGTGTGTTTTTTCCCGCAATTGGCGAGCCAGTTCAGGGTTGGGCTCTACCAGTACAATGCGATGCGCACCGCTGTCCAGGTGGTCTGGCAACTCTTCGCCCTGCCCGGCGCCAATGTGAATAATCGTGCATGCAAACATGTTTTACCCCCGCACGGTTGATGGCGCAGTGGGGGGAAGCTCTGTTCCATCGCTGCCCGGGCATGGCGATCTTTGTTCGTCACGCCCGTGGCGTATGTAATGCACCAGGGGATTCAAACCACTGGTGGCCACATCCCGGTATTTCGTGAGGTACCAGGCGGTACTGAAACTCTCACTGGGGTTGCGGCCTTCCAGCGCGCCGAGTTTCAGGTAGTGTTCGATGGGGTCCATGCCGGCTTCGGCTACGTCCGGGTAGGTTTCAAGGTACCAGTTGGTGTCGAACAGGCCGGATTGCTCCACCAAATCGCGGTTGGCGGCCAGGGTGCGTTTTCGCGCCTCGCGGTTTTTGTCTCGGTAGCCGGTCAGTTTGAGGGCAACTTTCCTTACTTTGCTGGCGGATACGGCGCGAAGTTCGTTTTCCAGGCCCGCCGCGCGGTGGTGCGCCGCTGCCAGGGCCAGTACGCTGGCGTGAATTTCAGTATCAGCGTGGCGCTGCTGTTTTTGTAGCTGGTGTTGTTTCTGCTTCAGTTTCTCGGTGGTTTGCAGGTTTTCATTGAAACGTTTTTCCAGTTCTTCCTGAACAATGTGCAGTTGTTCGAGCAACAACTGGTTCTCTTCTTCCAGGTGGCTTTTCGCTTTTTGGCTGTCGCGTAGCGCTTCGGCCTGTTCCTGAGCATTGGCTTTGAGGGGTGCCAGCTGGCGTTCGAGCGTCGCTTTTTCAGATTCCAGCCGGGTAACCGCTCTTTGCAGTTCGGGCTGATTTTGCAGTGTTTTCAGGCGTTCGTAGGCGGCATCTGCATCCAGCCCGGTTTTGGGTGACGGGTTTTCTGGTGGCAGGGCGCAGGCCTCAAGGCGCCGGGCCATGTCGGTCAGCTCTGTGTCAGCGGCCACCATGTGCGCCGCCAGAGATTGAAATTCCGGCTCGTTGTGGGGTGGCTGGCCAATGGCTGGCAGGTTTTCCGGTTGCGGCAGGCTCCAGGCAGAGGTAATGCGCTCGGCGGTTTGTACCGGCTCGTTTGCCAGGGTATTCACGGCAATCACCAGTGTATTTTTTCGGTTGTGCCGGAAATGCTCAACCATTGCTCTTGCGCTTTCCAGCCAGGTTTGCGCGGCAGCCGTGGGTTTTTCGCCGGCACTCATGGCGTTGGCCAAGGCGGTTTGAGGTTCACTGTACAGCAACAGGGCCCGCTGCTGGCTGTCCGCCTGCACGTTCTCCATTGGCGCTATGTTACCGCCAAGGCGTTCCAGCCATGTGCTGAGTTGTTCCCAGCCGGTATGCGGAAGGGCTGCTGCTGTGAAACTCATACGTGAGTTGCTCCGGTTTTCTTTCGTTTGGTGTTTTGGGGGGGTTGCTGGCCAATCAGGGCTTTTCCAGATACTCGCCCAGGGTCAGTTCAAGTTGGCTTTGCCAGTCTGGCAGCTGGATGTTCAGGGCGTTTTCCAGTTTGTTCAGGCCCAGGCGCGAGTTCAGTGGCCTTTGGGCCGGGGTCGGGAATTCACTGGTGGGTATGGCCTGGGTGTTGTCCGGGCCCATGGTGAGTGTTTCGCCCTGCTCTTTCGCCCGTTTGAAGATTTCCCCGGCAAAGCCATGCCAGCTGGTTTCACCCCGTGGTGCCAGGTGGTACAGGCCGCCTGGCATGTTGCCGTTGATGGCCAGGGCGGTTATCTGGGCGATGAGCCTGGCCGGTGTGGGCGCGCCTATCTGGTCTGCCACTATGTTCAGTTCGGTTTTGCTTTTGGCCAGGCGCAGCATGGTTTTCATGAAGTTGTTGCCGCGCGCGCTGTACACCCAGCTGGTGCGAAAGATGAAATGCTCGCAGCCGCTTTGCTGTATGGCCTGGTCGCCTTCCAGTTTGGTTTGGCCGTATACGCTTAGCGGGCCGGTTTCGCTGGTTTCCTGCCAGGGTTGCTGGCCATGGCCGGGGTACACGTAATCGCTGCTGTAGTGCACCAGAAACGCGCCGTGGTCTTTGCAGTAGTGGGCCAATTGTTGTGGTAGCTCTGCATTCAGGCGTTGTGCTGCGGCCTGGTTTTGTTCAGCGGCATCCACGGCGGTGTAGGCGGCGGCATTTGCGATGATGTCTGGTTTTGTCTGGGCCAGTTGGTTGGCCAGGGCGTTCGGGTTGCTTAGGTCCAGCTCTTGTTCGCCCGGGGCGGTTATTTCACCCAGCGGTGAAAGGGCGCGGTGCAGTTCGAAGCCTACCTGGCCGGTTTTTCCCAAGAGTAAAATTTTCATGTCGTCGCCCCCAACCGCTCTCTCTGGTAGCTGCCGTCTTGCACGTGCTGGCACCAGTCTTTGTTTTCCAGGTACCACTGTACCGTTTTCCGCAGGCCGCTTTCGAAGGTCTCGGCCGGTTGCCAGCCCAGTTCGCGCTGGATTTTGCCGGCGTCTATGGCGTAGCGGCGGTCGTGGCCAGGGCGGTCGGCCACGAAGGTTATCTGGTCCCGGTAGCGGGTGTCTTTCGGGGCCAGGTCTTGCAGTGTGTCGCAGAGGCTTTGCACTACTTCAAGGTTGCGTTTTTCGTTGTGGCCGCCGATGTTGTAGGTTTCGCCAATCTGGCCTTGCTGCGCTACCAGTATGAGTGCCCGGGCGTGGTCTTCCACGTAGAGCCAGTCGCGAATCTGGCTGCCGTCGCCGTATACGGGCAATGGTTTGCCTTCCAGCGCGTTGAGTATCACCAGCGGAATGAGTTTTTCCGGGAAGTGGTACGGGCCGTAGTTGTTGCTGCAGTTGGTTACCAGCGTTGGCAGGCCGTAGGTGCGTTGCCAGGCTCGTACCAGGTGGTCTGAGCTGGCTTTGCTGGCGCTGTAGGGGCTGCTTGGATGATAAGGGGTTTGTTCTGTGAACATGGGGAGTTCGTTGTTCTTCCCCCTCTCCCCTTGCCCCTCTCCCGCCAGGGGAGAGGGGGATATGTCGGACTGCCCTTGGCCCCCCAGGGGAGAGGGGGATATGTCGTCTGGGTGTGGGAGGTCGCCATACACTTCGTCTGTGCTTATGTGGTGGAAGCGGAAGTGTTGGGCTTTTTCCGGGTTTTGTTCCTTGAGCTGGTTCCAGTACTGGCGGGTGGCTTCCAGCAGTACGCTGGTGCCTACCACGTTGGTCTGGATGAATTCGGCCGGGCCGTCTATGGAGCGGTCTACATGGCTCTCTGCCGCCAGGTGCATGATGATATCCGGCTGGTGTTCGGCCAGGGCGGTTTGCATGGCGGCGGGGTCGCAAATGTCGGCCTTGATGAAGGTGTAGCGTTCGCTGCCTTCAATGCCCGCCAGCGATTCCAGGTTGCCGGCGTAGGTGAGTTTGTCCACGTTCACCACGGTGTGGCCGGTGTTGTTGATCAGCTCGCGAACCACGGCGGAGCCGATGAAGCCGGCGCCGCCGGTAATCAGGAACGTTTTTTGGCTCATGGTTTTCCTGTTAGTCCTTGTGGTCTTTCACAATCAGCACGAGCATTTGAATAATCAGCCCGGCCAGGAAGGCGACAATGGCGAATACCACGGTGTTGTACAGCCGGCGCGGTTCCACGGGGTATTCCGGGAGCGTGGGGCTTTGCAGTACCGAGACTTGTTTAAGCTTGCGGGCGGCTTCTATGCGGGTGTTTTCCAGTGCCATGAGGGCGCCGGAATAGCTTTCCTGGGCGAATTTGGCCCGCAGTTCCAGCTGCTGGTATTTGGATGAGATGACGTTCAACGCGCCGCCGGATTGCTGGGCCATGCGGGATTGCTCTTCCCGTATTTGCTGAATCAGGGCGTTAATTTCCGCCTCCACGCGCCTTACCTCGTTGGAACGGGCGCTCTGGTAGCTCAGCAGCGCGGTTTTTTTGGCGCGCAGTTTGGCCAGTTCGCCTTCCAGGCTGGCCACTACGGAGGTCAGGCTTTTTACGGTGCCGGTGGGTGATACCAGGCCCAGTTCGTTCTGGTAATCAATCAGCTCTTCCCGGGCCTTGTCGAATTGTTCCGCCTGTTTGGCCACCTGTTTTTCCAGAAACTCCACCTGCTCTTCGGCCAGGCGCTGGCCCATGCTGTTCATGTGCTGTTCACCCTGGCGCAGCAGGAAGTTGGCCAGTGCGTGGGCTTTTTCGGGGTTGAAGGCGGTTACTTCTATGCGCAGTACGCCGGCGTAGTCGTCCAGCTCCACGGATACGCGCTTTTCGTAGTACTGGTGCAGTTCTTCAATGGGCAACTCGGCAGACGGCAGCCGGGAGAAGAAATCAATGCCCGGCTGGGCGTAGTGTTCCCGCAGGTTGAGGGCGTTGTCGGCCTGGCGCAGCATATCCACAGACAACAGGTAATCGCGCAACAGCAGCATGTCGCCGCTGCTATTGCTGGTGGCGCCCATCAGCGATTGAAAGCTCAGTTCCGGGGCGGCAATTTGCGGGCTTTCCAGTACCACGTTGGCTTTGGATACGTAACGGTCGCTGGCCCAGAGGCCCCAGTAAAGGCCCACCAGCAGAATCGCGAGCACGCAGACAAACCAATATGGGTAGTGTTTCAGAAATACGAGGGGGTTCTTGCTCATACGGGGTTACTGCCTTTTGCTTGCCGGGCGGTGTGCTGGTGGTATGCCTTGATGGCGTCGTTTATGTCGTCATACCAGATGGCCTGGCCTTCGTGCAGCCACAGGCCGGCCTGGCAGAGTTCTTTCAGAATGCCTTCGGCATGGGAGACCATAATAATGCTGGCCTTGCCCACTCGCTCGTTGAAGGCTTTTTTGGCTTTCGCCTTGAACTGGCGGTCGCCCACGGCGGTGGCTTCGTCTGACAGGTATACGTCGAAATCAAACGCCAGCGACAGGCCGAAGTTCAGCCGTGAGCGCATGCCTGAGGAGTAGGTTTTTACTGGCTCGTCGAATGCGGGGCCGATTTCGGCGAATTCTTCTACCCGGCGGATGATGTCTGGTATCTGGTGGCGGTTGCCGTGGATTCTGGCCACGAAGCGCACGTTTTGGCGCCCGGTCATGGAGCCTTGCAGGCCACCGGAGAGGCCTATGGGCCAGGAGATGCGGCTGTCGGTACTGACTTGCCCCTTGTCTGGGCTGTCCATGCCGCCAATCAGGCGCAGCAGGGTGGATTTTCCCGCGCCGTTGCGGCCCACCAGGCCCACGCTTACGTTGGTGGGTATTTCAAAGTTTACGTCTTTGAGTACCCAATCGCTGCCGTGGTGGTTGTGGTAGCGCTTGTACAGGTTCTCAACTTTGATCATTTGCGTTTCAGCCTTTTTTCAAACCGCACGTGCAGCAGCAGGCCCAGGCTGGCCATGGCCAGTATCCAGTACCACAGGTACAAAAAGCTGGTGCCCGGCACTGGCCGGTACAACGGGAAGAAGGAGGCCCGCAGGCTTTCCAGGCCGTGTACGATGGGGTTCCACATCAGGTATACCAGCAGGTCGTGGGGTACGAAGTTCAGCGGTAATATCACGCCGGAGATAATCAGCAGCGGCAGCGAGATGATTCTGAGTATTCTGCCAATTTCCTGCACCAGGCCGGCCAGTGCGGAGAATATCAGCCCGGCACTCAGGCCCAGCGCCCACAACGAGCCCCAGGCCACCAGCGCGCCCAGTGGGTCTGCCGGTACCAGATCAATGCCCAGCAGTACGCCGGCGATGATAAACAGCGTGAAGATGAAGGATTTCAGCAGCCCTTCCAGGTAGCAGCGCACCAGTACCGGGTCCACCGGCTTTACCTGGCGATAGGCGAACAAACCCTTGTTGGCGTCTATGGCGCCGATGGGGCGCATCATGTTTTCCCGCACCAGGAAGAAACCGAACAGGCCTGTGATCATCCAGGGCACGAAATCGGCGCCGTCGATGGACCGTACCCGGCCCATGACAACGGTGCGTATGGCCACCATCACGGCGATCATGGCGATGGGTTCGAACAGCATCCAGAACCAGGCCATGCGGTCGGCCATGGTGCGGGCCAGTGCTTCGCGGATAAACATGGCGTGCCACACAGAGCGTGTGACTTGCCAGGGCGTTCGTGTGCTTAGCACGCGGTTAACCTCACGGGGTTTATAGCAGGACCGGGGCGGGTGGTGTGCCCGCCCCGCCGGAATTACAGATCAATGGCAACCTTGGTGGCCACGGCAATCTGGTAGAGGATCTGGCTGATGCTGGTGGCCAGCTGGATATTCTTGGTGGGTACTTTCGGCATCACGAGGATTTCATCACCCGGGCGCGGGCTTACGTTTTCAGCCCGGCGTACTTCGCCGTTCTGGCGTACCACCAGAATGCGGTCGTCGTCTGCGTGCTGGCTGAAGCCACCGGAGGTTTCGATGTAGTCGCGCACACTCATGCCGCGTTTGTATACCACGGACTGGGGCACCAGCACTTCGCCGCTGATCATCACCGAATCGCTGTATTCTGGCAGTGTGATCACGTCGCCATCCTGCAGGCGAATGTTGCTGATCTGGTCATTATGAGACACCACCAGGCGGCCGGTTGGCTCCACTTCGGAGGCCCGTTCCACAAAGTTGCTGATCAGCTCGGCTTCCTTGAGGCGGATTTCCGCTTCTTGCGGGGTAGCGGATGGTGCGCCCAGGTAGTTGGTTTCCAGCCGGCGCAGGCTTTCTTCCAGGGCTTCTTCCTGTTGTTTGGCCACAGACTCCCGGCGCAGTGAGATGCTGCGGGTGTCTGTCAGTTCGCGGGGCACGGCGATGGCGTCCAGCAGTTCACGCAGGCGAACGTCTTTGGGCAGTGCGTAGCGCGAGGGGCCGTAGAAGCTGCCTTCCATCTGAACCACGATGGTTTCGTCGCGTTTGTCTGAGCTGAACAATACTTCGTCGCCGCTGCTCAGGCGTTGTTCGGCAAAGTCTTCCACGGGCAGGTAGCTGGATACGGGGCCGCTTGCGCGGTCGCCACGCAGCAATACGTGAGACACGCCGGATTTGGTGCGTGCCAGTTGCAACAGGGCCTGGCCGGTCATTTCCTTTGGTGCCAGTTCGTAACGGTAATCGCGTTGTACGTCGCCGGTGACCACCACGGCCGGGCCGCGCTCTTCAATCACCAGGGTGTCACCGTCTTTGAATTGCGGGCGTGGCAGTTTGCCGTCCAGCAGGAAGTCGTAAAGGTCTATGTATTCGAGTACCTGGTTGTTGCGCCGAAGGGTGATATGGCGGTAGCTGCCCAGGCGGCTGTCGATTCCGCCGGCCTGGTCAATGAAGTACAGCAGGGAGTCTGTGGGGGTGCCGGCGTAACGGCCGGGCTTTTCCACATAACCGGTCACGAATACGGAAACCGGCTGCACGCCCTGCAGGTTGGTGTATACCTGTACCTGTTCCGGGTAGACCGACTTAATGGCCGAGGTTACTTTGCTGTTCAGCTGTTGGTTGGTGGTGCCTTGCACTTGTACCGGGCCGATGCCAGGGATGAACAGGTTGCCCTTGGCGTCTACCGGCAGTACCCGTTCAATTTCGATGGCGCCCCATACGCGCAGGGTAATCTGGTCGCCCGGTACCACCCGGTAGGCGGGGTTGAGGCCATCTGAACGCACGCCACTGAAACCACCGTTGAACAGGTGGTGGCCAAAGGGTTTCACCAGGTCTTCTTCGGCCTGCAGCTGTTCTTGTGTTTGTACCTTGCCGTAACGGGCGGAGCGCCAGTCTGCCCTTACCTGCTGTTCTTCAATGGTTTGGGGAATAGGCTGTGCCCGTTCGTTTTCCGGCAGTATGCCGGTGCCGTTCAGGCCGCTGACCTGGGCCTGGGCGCCGGTTGCCAGCAGTGTGGCGCCGGCCAGCAGAGGCAGCAACATTGTTTTGAGACTGCTTTTATAGAGAGTGCTTTTCCGGAAACTCATGCGTGCTTACCCCCTGTCCCTGTTGTTAAGCAGTTGCGTAACCGGGCGTACCGGTACCCATTGGCTGTTTTGTTTGCAGGCGATGGCGGCCTGCCCGCGTTTGCTGGCCGGTGCCACGTGCAGGCGCACGCACTCGCGGCCGGAGCCGGCAAAGTACCGGCTTTCAATGCGCAGTTCCGCCTGCTTGCCCCAGGGGCTTTGTTCAAACACGGCGGTGCCCTGCTCCGGCGCTTGTTGCAAAAACGCCTGGATGTTTTGCGGGAGCTGGCTGCTTTCACTGGTGGTGGAGTGCCATTGTTCTGCCGGTGTGGTTTGTTGCTGCGCCGTGCTGGCACAGCCGGCCAGCAGCCCGGCTACAGCCAGAGCCGCCAGCCAGCGGGGTGTTTTGGGGAAGCCGGTGTTCATGGTTGGGTGTCGCTCCTTGATGTTCCGCCGGTCAGGGCGGCCAGTGTTTGGTTAATCTGCTCGGTGGTGTGTTCGCTACTGACAAAAAAGCGCAGGCGGGCGCTTTTTTCCGGTACGGCCGGGTAAAGGATGGGCTGTACGTTAATGCCCTGGCGCAGCAGGTTTGTGGATTGCCGGGTGGCGGCCAGCGAGCTGCCGCTGATCACCGGTATCACCGCCCGGCCAATGCAGTGCCCGGCATTGAGGCCGGCGGCACGGGCCTGGCGGGCCATGTATTCGGAGTTTTTCTGTAGCGCCCGCACCCGCTCGGGTTCGGCATTCATGATGCGCAGGGATTCCAGCGCTGCCGCTGCTACCGGTGCGGGCATGCCCACGCTGTACAAGAAGCCCGGCGCGAAGTGGCGCAGCATGTCGATCAGGGGCTGACTGCCAGCGATGTAACCGCCACAGCCAGACAGGGTTTTGCTGCAGGTGCCCATCCAGATATCCACTCGGCCGGGGTCCATGCCGGCGTGTTCGTGGCTGCCCTGGCCTGTTTCGCCCAGTACGCCCAGGGCATGGGCTTCGTCTACCATCAGCCAGCTTTCGTGGCGGTCTTTGATCTCTGCCAGGCTGGCGAGGTCTGGCGTGTCGCCGTCCATGCTGTACAGACCTTCCACCACTATCAATACTCGCTCGAATTGGTGGCGGTTTTGTTGCAGCAGGCTGTCCAGTTGTTGCAGGTCGTTATGGCGAAAGGCCATGCGCCGTGCACCGGAGAGTTGGGCGCCCATCAGGCTGCTGTTGTGGATGTATTCGTCGTGCAGAACCAGGTCGCGGCTGCCCATGAGGTAGCCGATAACAGACACGTTGGTGGCGTGGCCACTGACAAAGGCCAGCGCGTCGTCGGCCTGGTAAACCTGTGCCAGTGCCTGTTCCAGTTCACGGTGGATGGGCCGCTCGCCGGAGACCATGCGGCTGGCCGATACCGAGATGCCGTAATCACTGGCGGCTTGCTGAGCCGCCTGGATGACCCGCTCGTCGCCGTTCAGGCCCAGATAGTTGTAGCTGGCGAAGTTGATGCATTCTTGCCCGTCGATAACGGCGGTGGCGCCGGAGCAGCCTTCGTGTACGCGGAAAAAAGGGTCTTCCACGCCCAGGCTGCCGGCGCCTTCACGCATGATGTTCAGCTGTTGCCAGCCCGGGTGCTGGCGAAAATCGGTACGGCGGTTGCCGCCGATTTTCGCGGGGGCGCTGGGCGCGGTTTCCTGCGCTCGCCCGGTGCGCCTTAGCTGGCGCTGCACGGACTGGGCAATCAACCGGTCTTTTATCGGTTGCGCAGGTTTCACGCGTTGTTTACCTCGTGTTCACTGACCCCGTGCTGGGCCGCCAGCTGTGCCGGGCTGACATCGTCGCTTTGTTCTTCGCGGTTTTCGATGCGTTCCAGAAGCTTGTCGGTCAGTTTGCTAATACTTGGAGATTCGCTGATAGCCATGGCCGGCAATTGTACGCCAAAGCGTTCTTCGATATCAGTGATCAGCTCAACGCCCATCAGGGAATCAAAGCCCAGATCGTACAGTGATTGGGCGGGGTCTATCTGTTCGGCTGGTAGCATCAGAATCTGGCCCAGGCTGTGGGTCAGCTCTTCGGTGATGCGCTCACCCCGGGCTTCCGGGGCCATGGCCAGCAGTTCGGCCAGCAGGTCGTCGCTGCTATTGTCGTGATCACTACCCTGGTGCTGGCTGGCAATCAGCTGGTAACGCGGGGCTCCGGCTTTGGGCAGGAAGCGGGCCAAAGCCGGCCAGTCGAATTCCATAACGCCGAGCAACGGCTGGTTGTTTACCAGCATCTGCTCAAGCACCGCCAGGGCTTTGTCGGCTGTCAGCGCGTTGCCGCCCATGCGCGATTGCAACGCCTGTTTTATCTGGGTGTTACGGGCCAGGTAACCGGCATCGTCGATAGCGCCCCAGCGCACGCAGGTGGCGGTTTGCCCCTGAGCCCGGCGCAGTTGCGTGAGCGCCTCCAGCGCCAGGTTGGCGCCCACGTAGTTGGCCTGCCCCGGGTTGCCGAACAAGGTGGTGGCCGAGGAGAACAGCACGAACAGTTCCAGTTCCTGCTGTGCGGTGAGTTCATGCAGGTATTGCGCACCAAAGGCCTTGGCGGCCAGTACCTGTTCAATCTGTTCGTTGGTCAGGTTTTGTACCAGGGCGTCTGCGAATACGGCAGCGGCGTGAACCACACCACCCAGCGGCGGTTGCTGCTGTTTGATTTGGCCAAGAGTTTGTGCCAACTGCTCGCGGTTTGAGACGTCGCAGGCGTAGGCTTGTACGCTTACGCCCTGCTCCGCCAGTTGTTCGATGGCGATGGCGTCTTCGCCTTCGGCTTTGCCCCGCCGGCTGACCAGTGCCAGGTGGCGGGCACCTTTTTGCACCAGCCACTGGGCCGTGCGCAGGCCAAAGCCGCCCAGCCCGCCGGTCACGAGGAAGGTTTTATCGGCCGGCAGTGTGAGTTCGGTCTGCGGGCTGGTGGTGTTTTCACCCTGAACGGCCTGTGCCTGCGGCGGCTGCGGGTAGTTCACCACCACTTTGCCGATTTGCCTGGCCTGCTGCATGTAGCGGAAGGCCTCCACAACCTGTGTGGCCGGGAAGGCGGTATAGGGCAGCGGGTAGAGCTCGCCCTGTTCGAACAGGCTCATCATTTCCCGGAACAGAGTCTGGGTAAGCGCCGGTTGTACCTTCATCAGCTGGTCGGAATCTACACCAAAGTAGCTGATGTTATTGCGGAACGGGCGCAGGCCGATGGCGGTGTTTTCGTAGAAATCCCGTTTGCCCAGCTCAAGGAAGCGACCGAACGGGCGCAGTACGCGGAAGTTCTGGTTGATGGCTTCGCCCGCCAGGGAGTTAAGCACCACATCCACGCCTTCACCGCCGGTGTCTTCCATGATTTCTTCACCAAAGGTGTGGCTGCGCGAATCGTAGATGGCTTCCACGCCCAGAAGGCGCACCATATCCCGCTTGGCGGGCGAGCCCACGGTGGCGAAAATTTCGGCGCCCATCAGTCTGGCGATTTGTATGGCCGCCAGCCCGACACCGCCAGCCGCTCCGTGGATCAGCACCCGCTCGCCGGGCTGCAGGCGTGCCAGGTGTTTGAGCGAGTAGTACACGGTGAAGAAGGTGGTCGGGATGGTGGCGGCCGCCTCAAAACCGATCTCTCCAGGCAGGTGCGCGAGGGTTTCGCTACCGGCGATCACTTGCGTGCTGAAGCTCGACGGACCAAAGCCGACTACTTTGTCGCCGGGGCGAAAATCGTTCACACCGGTGCCAACGGCGGTCACCACGCCGGCAAATTCCAACCCCAGGGTGGGCCCGGAGAAGCCGTTTTCGATGGCTTCGTCTGACAGCAGGCCGAGGGTGTACATAACGTCGCGGAAGTTCAGGCCAGTGGCCTTTACCTCTACCACGACTTGCTGTTCTTCTGGCAGAGGCAGTTCCCGCGATTGCCAGCGTAGATTTCGCAGCTGGCCAGGTTGATCAAAGCCGAGGGTCAGAGCCTGTTGCGGGCTTCTGACCTGGTGTTCACCGCTGTGTTCTGCAGAGTTTTCCATTTCACGCAGGCGCGGTACGAAGCGCTTGCCGTTTGTGGTCAGGTGTTGTTCGTCTTCCCCCTCTTCACTGCCTATCGCTTCTGCGAGCGCGGCGACGGGCGCTTGCTCCGGGTTGGCGGGCAGGTCGATAAGTTGAAGGGGCACTTCGGTTTCGTTCATCAGGGTGCGAGTAAAGCCCCACACAGCGGCCTGGGCGATGGTGTTGGCACTGTTTTCCACCCCGTTGACTCCGGCGGTGATGATGCTGCAGCGGATGTTGGGGTTTGTGGTTTCCAGTGCGCTGATCACATCACGCAGTTGGGCGCAGCGGCGTGTCGCCATGGCGCGGGCATCCTCTGCCCAGGTGTCGTTGAGGAGGATCAGCCGGGCGGGTTGCTCGTGATTTTCGGTGGCCCAGGCCTTGAGTTCTTGCAGGCTGCCAAGGGTTTTTGGTTCCGGGCAGTGCTCGCTCGCGTTTTGTTTCAGGTTTTCGGCCAGGTTTTTCGCCACTCTCTCGCTTTGGCTGTCTGCCCAGATCAGCGTTTGTGTATCACTCTCGGGTATTTGGCTGGCGTTTTTTGCAGGCTGTCTGGCACTGATCAAAAACGCACTGCCGGGTTGTTCGCTGTCTTGTGTTATTTCACTCCGTTCAAATCCGAGTTCTTCGATAAGCTGGCACCAGGCGCGAGCGTCTGGCTGCAGATTACCTTCTTGCCCCGCCAACTCGGGTTGATTGGCCATGAGCTGCTCCAGCCAGGCGGCATGGGGCTGGCCCATTAACAGCAACAGGCCGTCTGCACGCAGCGCGCTGCGTATCTGTTGCAGCAGCTGGCGCAGGGTGGATGGCCGCAGCGCATCCAGGTGCACGATGGCCAGGTCTGTTTTTTGGGGTGTCCCTTTTTGGGGTATTGGGGGCCACTGGTCTGCGTCCGCCGCGCTGATTTCCAGCATGTCCAGAGTTTCGCCTGGTGCCAGAGAGGCCCGTTGCGTGGCCAGTTGTTCAGCCAGCTCGTGGCGCATGGCCGCCATGCGCGATGGGTTCTGCCTTGCCTGGTAGATGCTTCGCCAGGTCTGTTCATTAATGAGTGGCAGTTCGCCGGTATGCCCCAGCCAGTCAGCCAGGTGCAGGCCGAAGCGGCCTATGGCATGGGTGGGCACCAGGGCACCGGGGAATTCCTGCAGCAGCAGTTCCCACACGGTGGGCAGGCCTACTTCCGGTGGCTCGGCAACTTGTAGCTGGCCGTTTTCGTTTTCGGTAAGAATCCCCTGGTCCGTGGCGTTTTCCGCCCAGCGCTTTTGCTCATCACCAAGCTGGCTCAGGGTAACCGGCCGCTGGCTCAGGGTGTCGTTCAGAGCGGCCAGGGCCAGGGTGTCCAGCAATGGCTCGAATTCGGTGGCCATGGGGTCGTCGGCCTGGTTGTTCCACCAGGGCTGTAATGCTTTCAGCAGTGCTTCGCTGTCCAGTACGGACGGTGCGCCGGGCAATGGCCGGGCCTGTAATGGCATGTCCAGCAGGGCAATGGGCCGGGCTTGCTGTTTGCGTAGGGCTACGGCTTTGAAGCGCACGTCGGTCAGCACGGCCATGGCGCGGCCTTCGGCATCAAACAGTTCCACCTCGGCCAACAGGGAGTGAGGCGTTCGGCGCTTGAGTTCAACCCGAATTTGCGCGGGGGCCTGGCCAGAGTGGGCGCGGCTGAATTGCAGCCGGCCAATTTGTACCGGTACGTAACCGTGACTGCTTGCCGGCTGTTCTTGCGCCAGCAGTGGGATGAACAGCTGGAAGGCGGTGTCCAGAATGCCCGGGTGCAGCAGCTGCCCTTTCAGAGTCTGTTCTATGCGTTCGCTTGGCTGGCAGCGGGCAATGACGGTCTGGCCTTCAATCCAGCCTTCGGTCATGGCCTGGAACGCAGGGCCGTAGTCCAGGCCGATGCGAGAGGCGGCGGCCAGGTGTTGTTCGCGGGTGAAATCCGGCTTGCGTTCCGGCAGTGGCTCGGCGGTGCGGGCAAGCAGGCTCCCGGCACTGCCGGCAAACCAGCGGGCCTTGAGGTGTTGTTGCCAGTCGCTGTCTTTTTGGGCGTGAGCGCGGGCGTTAATCTGTATGTCGCCGTTGGCTTCGTTCAGACGTGTACGCACGACTTTGGACTGGTTTTCTTCCAGCAACAACGGCGACAAAATTTCCAGCTGCTCAATGTCGATGACCGCCGTGTTTTCCGGCTGCGGGGTGTCACCCTGCCCTTGCAGCTGCTGCTCGGCGGCGGCGAGGGTGATTTCGGCAAATCCCGCACCGGGGAAGACAACGGCATCGCCCACTTCATGGTCGGCCAGCCAGGGCACGCGGCCGGTATCAAGTTGCGCTTCCCAGCAACCCGGATGCTGCGCCAGTGCGTAGCCCAGTAGCGAGTGGCAGTAATATCGGTTCAGCAGGCCAAGGGATTCGGTGCTTTCTGGTTTCCAGTAACGCTGCCGTTGCCATGGGTAGGTTGGCAGGGGAACCACTTCGCCCTGCACCGGGAACCAGCGGGATTCGTCAAAGCTGGCCCCGCTGAGCATGAGTTGGGCGGTGGCGCGTTGCAGTTCGTGCCGGCTATCCTGCTCGCGGGCCAGGGTGGCAATGACTTGCCCCTGGGTTTCACTGGCCCGCAGGCAATCGTTGATGTAGTTGCGCAGAACCGGGTGAGCGCCGATCTCCAGGAAGGTGCGGTGGCCGGCATCGAGGCAGTGTTCGATGGCTGATTCAAACAGCACCGGGCGGCGAATGTTGAGCCACCAGTATTTGGCGTTCAGCTCTGTGCCATCCAGAGGTTTGCCGGTAACGGTGGAGACAAACGGGATGCGGGTTTGCACCGGTGCAAGATCCGCCAGCGCGTCTTTCAGGCCGGCTTCGATCATGTCCATGCAGGGGCTGTGGAAGGCATAGTTCAGGTTCAGGCGCTTGAAGCGGATGCCCTGTGCCTGCAACTCATTTTCAAGCTGGCTGAGTGCGTTCTCCGGGCCGGCAACGGTGAGCCCTTTTGGGCTGTTGATGCCGGCCAGTGCCACGTTCTCGCACTGTTGTGCGTTCAGTATCGTTTGCAGATTTTCGGCGCTGGTGGCGACGGCGGTCATGCCTCCGGTGCCAGCGGTCTGACCCTGATAATAACTGCGCAGGCAAATTACTCGGGTGGCCTGCTCCAGCGTTAACGCACCGCTGGCCCAGGCGGCCGCCACTTCGCCCACGCTGTGGCCGGTAACGGCTGCGGGCTCCAGGCCTTGTGCCCACAAATAACGTGTGGTGGCCACTTGCAGGGCAAACAGCGCTGGCTGGGCCAGCTCTGTGGCCGCATAGCAATCCTCTGGCTGGGGTTGGCCAAGCAACTGTTCCAGATCGCAGTCGTCGGTGTGCTGTTTGATCAGTGTGTTGATTTCAGCAACAACACCGCGAACCAACTCCGATTCCGCCAGCAGTTTGAGCCCCATGCCCGCCCACTGGCAGCCATTGCCGGAATAGACCCAGACGCTCCCCTCGGTTTGTGGTTGGTGAGTACCGGTAAAGACGTTGTCTGGTTCCTCGCCGGCGGCGAAATGTTCCAGAGCCTCGGCGGCTTGTTCCGGGCTTTGGACCCATGCCAGTAATGCCTGGCTGTGCTGCTCGCGCCGATAGCGGGCACTCCAGCACAGGTTGTACAGATCCGGTTCGGGCCTTTGGCGAATGTGCGCGGCGGTGCGTTCCGCCATGGCCGTCAGTGCGTCGGCGCTGCGTGCGGACAGTACCAGCGGGAGCCTGCCGGTTCGCTCTGGCGGTTTTGCCGGTGCGGCTTGGGTTGCGGGCTCCGGCGGGCTTTGCAGGATAACGTGGCCGTTCGCGCCACCAAAGCCGAACGAATTCACGCCAATGGTGAGCTGGCCGGTTGCCGGCAGTTGACAGGTTTCGGTGACAACGTCCAGGTTCCACTCATCAAACGGGATGTTCGGGTTTGGCTCGTTCAAGCGGATGGTGGCCGGCAGCTGGCGATGTTCAATGGAGAGCAATGCCTTGGCCAGGCCGGCAACCCCGGAGGCGGTTTCCAGGTGGCCAAGATTGCTTTTTACCGAGCCAATTTTCAGGGGCTTGCTGCGCTTGAGGCCCAATGCCTGGCTGATGGCCCGGGCTTCTATGGGGTCTCCCACGGGTGTGCCGGTGCCATGGGCTTCAAGATAATCCATCTGGTCTGGCTTGAGGCCGGCGCGTTCGCAGGCCTGGCTCATCAGGGCGGTTTGGGCGTCGGCACTGGGCACGGTGAGGCCGGTTTTGTAACCATCGGTGTTAACAGCGGAAGCTGCCACTACGGCCTTGATGGGGTCGCCATCGGCCACGGCCTTGTCGTAGTCCTTCAGCAGAAACACGCCGCCGCCCTCGGAGCGCGCATAACCGTTGCCGTCTGCATCAAATACCTTACAACGGCCTTCCGGCGAGAGCATGGTGGCTTTGGAAAAGACCATGAAGCCGAAAGGGTGCAGGTGCAGGCTGATGCCGCCCGTGAGGGCCTGATCGGTCTCACCGCTCAGGATGGACTGGCAAGCCTGGTGGAAGGCCATCATGGAGGATGAGCAGGCGGTGTCCATGGACACGCTGGGGCCTTTCAGGTCGAACAGGTACGAAATCCGGTTCGAAGCGATGCTGGAGGCCGTGCCGGTGCCGGTGTTGGCATCAATGGCGGCGAAGTCATCGGCAAAGCGGTAAGCGTAATCGACGCTGGCGATGCCAATGAAGACACCGGTGTTGGTGCCGCACAACGTGGACGGTGGGATGCAGGCACGCTCCATGGCTTCCCAGCTCATTTCCAGAAGCAGGCGCTGCTGTGGGTCCATGTGGCTGACTTCGCGGGGGGAGAGGCCGAAAAACGCCGCATCGAAGCCGCTCACATCGCCCAGGGAGCCCGCCCTGAATGTGCAGCTGGTGCCTGGGTGTTTCTGGCCTGGGTGTTGCCAGGCTTCCTTGCTCCAGCGGTCGTCGGCCACTTCCGTGACCAGATCACGCTGTTCGAGCAGTGCTTGCCAGAGTTCGTCTGTGTTGTCGCAGCCGGGTAGACGCAGGGAGTATCCGACAACGGCAATAGGCTTTTGCATAAAGTGTGTTCAGTCCTGAATAAGGGTGGTCAGCCAGTGTTTTGCCAGGCCATGTGCCGGCAATGGTTGCTGATTGGCGGTGTCGCCTGCCCTGGTATTTTTTGATGTTTCAGTTGTCCAGATCAACCACGGCGTTGTGGGAGCCGGTTCTCCATGATCACGGTAGACATCGGCCATGATCGGCACGTGGTCACCATACCAGCATAGTGAGCCGCTGCGATTGGCGGCTTCTAGTGCGTTGGTTGTTTGTTTGAGCATTTGATCTGCGTTTTCAAGGTGCCGCAGGTACACGCTTAAATCGCTCACGGCCCCGCCGGGTGGGCGAGTATACCTTTTTTTGCCCGCATCTGGCTCTGGCTGCTCCAGATGCAGGGGGCCGTGATTTTCCATGGTGATGGCAAAAATGAAAACCGGCTTGTCGGTGTTTTCCAGATAATCGCGTATTTTGTTGCCAACGGCCTGATCACCGATATATTGGCCGCACCGGTCGGATTCGCTGAATGCCGCGATATCGATGAAGTGGTCAAACCCCAGCGCCGGCATGATTCGGTGACGAAAATAAAAACTGGCCGGATACGGGTGTATGCAAACCGTTTCATAGCCTTGCGCGCGTAGATGCGAGGCCAGGGAACTTGTAGGTTGTTTTGCCAGCCTTCGGTAGGGATTGTACTGGTGAATACCCAGCGCGCCCGGGGACAATCCGGCCAGCACGGCGGCTTCGGTGCGAACGGTGTTGGCCCCCCAGGCTGGGACGTCCAGCTGGCCGCTGTTGGCCGCCTGTTTTTTGTGTTCATCCCAGTTTGTCAGCACCGATGGTTCAATAAACGAATAACAGGAGCGCGGATCAAAAAACGATTCGCTTTGTACCAGCACCAGATTGGGTTTGGGTTTACCGGGTGCAAATTCCGGCCAGTTGTCGGCGGGCTTCGGCATGGTTCGCTTGCGCGCTTGCCAGTATTCGGCCAGATGGCTGTGCAACAGTGCGATCAGGCCGGTTTGCCGCATGTCTTTTGTGGGGTCCAGTGTAAGTTCTGGCCGAATGCGCCAGGCGGCAAGGCTGGCCAGTATGCCGGTTGCCAGGCTGGCAACCGGCAGCAGCAAGCCGTCGCCGCTTTGGTGAAGCGGTGTTTCAAGCCAGAGGAATGCACCGATTGCGACGGCACCAGCCGCCAGCAATGCCACTGTTTTTGCCACTCCGAAAAACGGAACGTAAAGCTGTGGATGGCGCAGAGCGTCTGTGAAGTATTCGAAGTCCTGAAGAATGAATGGCTCTTTCAGGGCGGCAAACTTGGCGTGGTTCACCGCCAGCAAAACGCCATGCCAGACCACCACAAATGCCATGGAGAAATACGGCCGCTGGCTGAGCAGGCAAACCAGGCCGAACAGAACCAGCCACCAACCGGAACCGGCCAAAAGCGCGTAAAGCCCCGGTAATCGTGGGCGCTGCCCGGTAGGGTTTACCAGAATGCTGATAAGCAGGGACAGCAAAAGCCCTGTGAATACGGCGACCAGCATCTGCTTAATCCCCGTAACCGAACAGGCGCACCAGCCTGTGGGAAAGCCCGGCAGGCAAAACCGCCAGCCACCAGCAACCCCAGTTTAACGGAAATGGAAAGCTGACTCTGGCGCGCCTGGCAGCAACCTTTTTGGCAATCATGCGGGCGGCTTTTTCCGGCTGCCAGAGAAACGGCTTGGGGCCGGGCATGGCCTGGCACATGGCGGAGTTAACGTAACCGGGCATGACCACGGTAACCGAAGCGCCCGACCCTTCCAGCCAGCCTCTTATTCCCTCGCCATAGGCTTTCACGGCGGCCTTGCTGGCACTGTAAGCCGGGGTTACCGGCAAACCGAACCAGCCTGCCAGCGAGCTGATGAGTACCAGTTGTCCTCTGCCCTGCCCGCGCATGGCCTGGGCCATGCGGTGAGCAAGATACAGTGTGGAGCGCACGTTCAGTTCCAGTAGTTGCTCGGTGGCCTCCCAGTTTTCACCTTGCTGTTGCGGGCCGGTGTCGGTATTCATGCCGGCGTTGGCGAAGACCAGATCCGGCGTGGAGCAAGCCAGTAGGCTGTCCAACCAGCCGGTGAGCAAGCTTCTGTTCGCCAGATCCAGCGATGTGTCGCTGACCTGGGCGCCAGCAGCCCGGCACGCTTGTGCCACCTGGTTGAGCTTCTTGCTGTCTCTGCCTTGCAGGATTAGGTGCACCCCGGGGCTGGCGTAATGCCTTGCCAGCGCGCCCCCGATGGCCCCGGTGGCGCCCGTAACAAGGATGGTGAACGGCGTTTCGTCGGTCATGGCGGGCAGGTTTCCAGCAGGTAGCCAAGCGGAGATTGCTGGCTGCACAGAATGTCGGCCGCATTTTCGGCGGCCAGGCTAATGCCATGGTGACAATAAAAACCACCGTTTACCTGGGTGGCAAACAGGACCACGTCGCGGAATGCCTGAAACAGGTTTTGGTCCGGGTGCATGGGGTTTTGCCAAAAATCATCCATGTCACTTTGGTCAGTCAGGCCCGGCAGGTTGTAGATGGGGTCGCTCAGGCACAGCGTTGGACAACGGTTTTCAAGCGCGGTGATGCCCACGGTGCTGTTGACGGTTACCGTGCCGGCGGCCGAGCGGAGGGACTGCTCCAGATCACCGGTTTCGATGTATTCAACTCTACCTGCAAGGTTGAAGTGCTTTGTCAGCTTTTTAATCAGCCGTGGGTAGTTCACCAATCCCATGTCCAGGGGATGATTTTTTATCAGAATACGTGCCGTGGCTGGCGCGTGTTTTGCGAATGAAGCCAGCACGTATTCGATCACTTCCTGCATGTTGTCAAAGCGGGAGTGATGATGAATCTGTGCGTCTGTGTTGAGCTGCAGCGGCAACAGGAAGAACGGGTGTCGGCTTGCCTCTTCACACAGGCGGTTGATCAATTGTGTGTCTCGTTTGCGCCACAGCGGCAGTCTGGCAAAACGCGCCATGTAACCGGCATACACCACTGGTGCGGTGATGGACGCGTGATTCCTGTAACGGGGATTGAGTAACGGATTGAGCGCCCCCACCACGTGGTACAGCACATCGTACCCTGCCCGTTTTCGGAACGCGGAGTGAAATTGTTCCGGGGTTTGCGTGGGCTGCTTGTCAATCAGCTGCGCTGCTGCACGGAACCAGCCGGGATCACGGGGCAACAGAGAGTGGCCGTTGACGCCTTCACGCTCAAGCGTGACCCAGAATGGCCGGAAGTATCCTTCTTCAAAAACGTGTGTGCGAACCCCAAATCTTTCCGCTTTTTCGACGGCGGCCCGATGAATGGGCCGGCGGTCGCCAAACAGGATCTGATCGGTTATTCCATGGCGTTGCCATATGTGTTCCAGAAAAGCCGGTAATTGCCTGGTGTCGTCGCGAAAATGCGTACGGTTTTTGCGCGGGAACCAGAAGGCGAGATCACCGGCGCTGAAGTTTACCTTGTGTACCTTGTGGCCACTACATTCCAGAGCGTCTGCCAGGCGCGCGAAAAAGGGCGACGAAACGCCCTGCAGCAACAAAAAAGAGAGCGGTTTTGAAGAAGGCTTTAAAGGCACGCTACCGCCCCACCGACCAGCACCCAGCGTATTAAGGACCATAAATTTCGTCGTGTTTTCTTCATGCAGCCGGGTATGAATAATGGAACAACTGTGGCGAGAGTATACGGATCAGCTTCAGGCAAGCAACCTAAAAGATCTATAAGCCCTTATATTTCAGTAACTTAAATTTGTAACACTTCGTTAACACGGCTATCAGGCAGATGTTTTGCTTGTTTTTTGCCCGGTTTATCCGGGCGCGCTTATGAAAAAGTCCACATAATCCTGATAGTCCCGCTCCACGCACTCACTGTAATGCACGGCAATGGCTTGAATCAGCCGCACAAACTCCTCCTCGCGCTTGAAGGTCAGACGGGCGAGGGTCTCTTCGAACAGGAAGGCGTTTTCAGGGTTCAGGCACCGGCTGGCGCGCTTGTGCTCGGTGGCCAGCACTTCCCCCCAGGTGGCAGCCATTTTTTTCAACTGGCTTTTCTTGGTGATCCGGGTGGTGTCGAAATCGTCCTTGAACGGTGAACGTTCACGCACGGAGAAGATTTTTCCGTCCAGCTCCAGCCAGCCCAGGTACTGGTCCGGGTGTTCGGCCAGGGCACGAAATGCTGCGGCGTGCCGCTCGCCCTCGTTCGGGTAGGCATTCTGGTAGGCTTCACGCTCTTCTTCGGACATGGCCAGCAACAAGGCGGGACCGCCCTGCTCTTTGATGTCCAGAATGATGTCGTCTTCGCCGTCGCTGTCTTCGCCTTCAATCAGGGCGTAGTAGCGGTCAGTACCCAGCGAGCCGGTGCCGGCGCTCAGGCGGCGGGCCACGTCCTTGAGCTGGAAAAAGCCGTTATCATTCTCTTCACGGGCGGCCCGGTAAGTATCAAAGGCTTCAATAAAGCGTTTGCGGCCCAGGGGCGACAGCCGGCGCAATTTGGGCGAACTGGTGTCGAAGACCCGCTTGCCGTTTTTCTGCAGGCGCGTCCATTTGTCCAGCATTTTGCCCCGGCCTTTCTTTTTGTCGACTTTCTTGAGGAATTTCTTCAGGGGCTTGTCGGCGGTTTTGCGGGTGAAGTGTATTTCTTCTTCCAGGTCATTTTCCTGGTAAGTGGTGGCCAGGGACAGATAGGCCTCTGCCAGTGCTTCCAGCGCATCCAGGCAATCGTCGTCATCAAAACGACCGTTGGCGCGGGTGTCCAGCACCAGGCTGACGGCCAGGCGCCAGAGATCGTATTGGTAGTCGCTGACCACGGCATCGTCGAAATCGTCCAGGCCGTAAATCACATCGCCGTCATGGTTGGCGAAGGCGCCGAAGTTATACACATGGGCATCGCCCTGTATCCAGGTCTGGCTACCCGGCACCCCTCCAAACAGGGAAAAACGCCAGTCGTTGAACATGTCCTGCCAAAACAGGTGGCTGGTTCCCCGGAAAAAGCGATACGGAGACTCTGCCATGATGTCGTATTTCTGCTGCCGGTCTGCGGCGGACAGGTCACGGTTATTGTTTTCGATGGCACGAACAATCTGGTGCCGGCGGTTGTGAAGGGTCAGGTCTTTGATCATGGGAGCTCCATTTCACTCTTTATCGCGTTTTTCCCGCTCGTCTTCTAGCTCAGCCTGTGCCTTGCGCTCTCGGATTTTCTCGAGTTTATCGTCGGGGATTTTGGTGTTGGCGTTGTCTCTTAACAGCAACAGGCTGCCGACAATCATTGCCAAGGCGCCCAGAATAAACAGCCATCCGATCAAGGGCATGGCGCATCTCCTTTATTAAACACTTCCGGCTGAACCGACCAGCCACGCCGCTCCGCGCACACCGCTTGAATCCCCATGTACCGCCTGGCGTATCGGGGTATTGAATTCACCTCCGAATACGTACTTTGGCATAAGTTCCGGCAGTTGCTTATACAATTCCGGAAGATTACTCACACCGCCTCCCAGGACAATCACATCCGGGTCCAGCAGATTAATTGCCGCTGCCAGTCCTCGGGTCAGGTGCTCCAGGTACCGGTCCATGGTTATACCGGCCTTGCCATTGCCGGCCCTGGCGGCCCGCGCAATATCCGGCGCCGCCATCGTTTCATTCCATAATAGCTGATGAGTCAGCGTCAGGCCGGTTCCGGAAACAAAGGTTTCGTTGCACCCGGTTTGGCCACAAAAACACGGCCTCTGGTCCAGCTCATGCTGGGGTGTCCAGGGCAGCGGATTATGGCCCCACTCCCCGGCCACACCATTGGGGCCGGTCAGAAGGCGGCCATCCACACTGATGCCAGAGCCACAGCCGGTGCCCAGGATGGCTGCAAACACCACTCCGGCGCCCTGTCCGGCACCATCGGTGGCTTCAGACAGCGCCAGGCAGTTGGCGTCATTGGTGACCGTCACATTTCGGTTAAGTACGGAAGACAAATCAGCGGGCAGGTTCTGACCATTGAGACACAGGGAATTGGAATTTTTCACCAGCCCCGTCACGCCCGACACACTGCCCGGTATACCAACGCCCACCGGTATGCCTTGGCAGCCAACTTCACTTTCAGCGGTCTCAACAAGCTGTTTAATGGCCGCCAGAATCGCCGGATAATCACCCTGGGGAGTGGGTACACGAAGGCGGAAACGTTCCCGGCTGGATTGATCCAGCAGAATCACTTCCGTTTTGGTCCCGCCCAGATCGATTCCGATCAGCCAGGGTGATTGCATGCGGGCACCCTCTTGCAGTCGTGCGCTCAGACGTTATAGAACTCGCGGTACCAGTCCACGAATTTGGCCATGCCCTCTTCAAGCGAGGTTTCGGGCCGGTAACCAACATCCTGCACCAACTCGTCGATATTGGCGTAGGTGGCGGGTACATCCCCTGGCTGCATGGGCAGCAGGTTCTTTTGGGCTTTTTTGCCCGTCTGCTCTTCGATGATTGCGATAAAACGAGATAGCTCTGCCGGGTTGTTGCTGCCTATATTGTAGAGTCGATAAGGAGCCTTGCTGGAGCTTGGGTCCGGGTGCTTACCACTCCACTCGGTATTAGGCCGGGCAATCCTGTCCACGGCGAGCACCACGCCTTCCACGATATCATCAATATAGGTGAAATCACGCTTGTGATGGCCATGGTTGAAAACATCGATTGCCTCTCCCGCGAGGATTTTGCGGGTGAAGATAAACGGCGCCATGTCCGGGCGGCCCCAGGGGCCGTAGACGGTGAAGAACCGCAGGCCAGTAGTGGGCAGGTTATACAAATGGCTGTAGGTGTGCGCCATCAGCTCGTTGGCTTTTTTGGAGGCTGCGTACAGGCTCAGGGGGTGGTCTACGTTGTCATGCACGGAAAACGGCATGGTTTCGTTGGCGCCGTAAACTGAGCTGCTGGAGGCATACACCAGGTGTTCCACATCATTGTGGCGACAGCCTTCCAGGATATTCACGAAGCCTACCAGGTTGGCATCGACATAAGCGTTGGGGTTCTCGATGGAGTAGCGCACACCGGCCTGGGCGGCCAGGTGTACGACTCGCTCGGGCCGATGAGCCCGGAACAGTTCCGCCATGGCTTCACGGTCGGCTATATCCTGACGGGCTTCGGTAAAACCCGGCTTGTTGAGCAAGCCGGCAAGGCGCGCTTCCTTGAGGTTAACGTCGTAGTAGTCGTTAACATTGTCCACGCCGATCACTTCATCGCCACGGTCCAGCAGGCGATGAGCGAGATGTGAGCCAATAAAGCCGGCGGTTCCGGTCACCAGGATTTTCAAGATTCCGGCTCCTTAGAATGCCACGCCCGCGCTGATAAACGGGCCGTCGATGTCCACGTCCAGGCGGTCATCGTCGTCTTCGTAATCAATCGCCAGCTGGCGATAGCCGGCGCGTACCTGCAGCATGGCAAATTCATATTGGCCATACAGGCTGTAGTCGTTGATGGAATCGCCGTCGTAGCTGATGAAGTTGCCTTCGCCGCCTACCGAAACACCGGTAAATGGCAGATCAAAACGGGCGGCGAGGTAGCCCATGGGGATGACGCCGTCAATTTCGGTTTGCGAGGCCTGACCACCGCCCACTTCCTGAACGAGCAATTCACCATCGATATCCCGGGCTGTGATACCCAGATCAAGGTTGGCCCAGTTATCCAGAATTTCGTAGTACAGCGTGAGGTCCAGCTGCTCCAGATCCAGATCTGACTGAACATCGGCACTGGCATTAATGCCGTCGAAGTTTGCGCTCAGGGTGCCCTGACCGCTTTGTTCAATCAGGGTGTAGTTCAGGCGGATGTTGGGAATTACGGGCACCGGATGCTCAAAATAGACCGAAGCATTGGCGTTGGTGTCGCTGTCCAGGTTCAGGGTGTTATCCAGATCCACAATGTCGCCATTGGTGCCGGCATCGCCGGACAGCTCTGAATCCCAGTAGTTGACACTGGCGCCAGCTCCTACAATGTCGGCACTGGCCAGGGGTGCCGCCAGAATCAGCGAACCACCTACGGCTACCATCACTTTACGCATACGAAATCCTCTTACCGGTTACGGTGTTCAGTCGAAGTTGATGCCCAAACGGCGGCCCACTTCTTCGTAGGTCTCGATCACATCACCCAGCCCCTGGCGGAAGCGGTCCTTGTCCATTTTCTTGCGGGTTTCCTTGTCCCAGATGCGGCAGCCGTCCGGGCTGAATTCGTCGCCCAGGACAATGTCGCCGCCGCAACGGCCGAATTCCAGTTTGTAATCCACCAGCAACATGCCGGCATCGGCGAACAGTTTGCGCAGCACGTCGTTGACCTTGTAGGTCAGCTCTTTCATGCGCGCCAGCTCGTCTTCTTTGGCCCAGCCAAAGGTAACCGCCAATGATTCGTTGATCATCGGGTCGTGCAGTTCGTCGTTCTTGAGGAACAGCTCGAAGGTAGGCGGGTTCAGGTCCTGGCCTTCTTCCACACCAATACGACGGCACAGGCTGCCGGCCGAGACGTTACGAACCACGCATTCCACCGGTAGCATATCCAGCTTTTTCACCAGCGATTCGGTGTCGGACAGCAATTTGTCGAAATGGGTGGGAACGCCGGCGGCTTCCAGCTTTTCCATGATGAAGGCATTGAACTTGTTGTTCACCATGCCTTTTCGGTTCAGCTGTTCTTTCTTTTCGCCATCAAAGGCCGAGGTGTCGTCCCGGAAGACCAGAACAAAACGTTCGGGGTCATCGGTGTAGTAAACCGACTTGGCCTTGCCGGCATACAGCTCTTCGCGCTTTTCCATGACATTCTCCTGCCGGAAGCGGCTCATTCCGCGCCGACTCAATACAAGTGATCAAATAATTGGGTGAGCAGATCCGAGGCGGTCAATTCGCCCTCGTAACCGCCAACCTGCTCCGCCGTTACCCGTTGCAGGTTGTTTTCCTGTTCGATGCGTACCGTGTGGGTGTGCCGGGGCTCGGAGGCATCGCTGAACCAGGCAAACCAGCCGGCGGTGCGTTCGTCTTCGGTGCGGAAGTCCACCTTCAGCCAGCCCTCACTGCGGTTCAGGTCCTGTACCTGGGCGCCAATTTCCTCAAGCGATCGGTTCAGCTCTGCCCAGCTGCGGCCATAATCCAGCTCCAGGGTGATTGCCTGGGCCACATCATCGTCGCTGGACAGCAGCCGCACCCGGGGCTCGGCCACCATGCCGGAGGCGACACGGGATACGGACTGGTTATCTTCACGGCCCTGCAGGTAGGCGCCCAAATCTGCTAGCAAGGCTTTTTGCTGGTCGAGCTGCTGGCTGCTCGCGTCTCCGTCTTGCCAGGCCATCAGCCCGTCCGGGGATTGCTCAAGCTCGCGCTGGCGCACACGAATTTCGGTGGTTTTGCGGCGAATACCGGGTGCCAGGCGGGTTTGTACCACAATTCGAGGTTCGTCGGCGCCCGCCTGGTCAGACAGGCCTACCAGCTGCCGGCTGCGTTTGCTGAAATTGGCCAGCTCGCTCTGCTGAACCCCAAGCTGCGGGCTGTCGTAGGCGACACCCAGACCGGATTCATTCATCCAGCCCTGAACCGCCGGCCACAACCGGCCCGGCACTTCGTTCACCAGTAACCAGACCCGGCCGTCCAGCTCTTCAATGACGTAATTCTCGTCCAGAATGTCGGAGGTCATGTCCGGTGGTTTGGGCACCGAAGAAGGATACAACCGCCGGCTGTCATCGGTGTTCAGGTTCCGGATCGGCATGGCTTCCGCCAGCCGGACATTGTTCTCGCCGCCCGGCAGCTCGATGGCCTGGCCTTCCGGGGCGTTAACGTAGCGCTCGGAACGGTCTTCCACCAGGCTGCAGCCGGCCAGGGTGGCAATAAACAGGATCCCGGCCAATGGCCGGGATGCGTTCAGAATTGGGGGTCGGGTTCTGGCAAGAACCGGCATCGGGTTACTCCCGTTCACGGGTGATTGCGTGGGCTCAGAGTACGCCTGAGGCCTTGAGGGCTTCTTCCACTTCTTCGTGGAATTTTTCACTGAGTGGCGTCAGCGGCAGGCGAATGCCCTCGCCAATCAGCCCCATGCGCTGCAAGGCCCACTTCACCGGAATCGGGTTGGCTTCCAGGAACAGTTTGCGGTTCAGTGGTGAAAGCAATTCGTTCAGCCGCTCGGTTTCCGCCTCGTCACCGGCAATGGCGGCGGCGCACAGGTCGGACATGGCTTTCGGAGCCACGTTGGCGGTAACTGACACGTTGCCTTTACCGCCCGCCAGCATCAGGCCGGCGGCAGTGGCGTCATCGCCGGAGTAAACCGCCAGGCGGCCATCCAGCGCTTCAATCAACTCGGCACCGCGCGGAATGTTGCCGGTGGCATCTTTGATGGCGACGATGTTGGGGATATCGGCCAGGCGCAGGACGGTTTCGTTCAGCATGTCACACGCCGTGCGGCCAGGCACGTTGTACAACATCTGGTTCATGCCGGGCACGGCTTCGGCGATCGCTTTGAAGTGCTGGTACAGGCCTTCCTGGGTCGGCTTGTTGTAGTACGGAACCACCAGCAGACAGGCATCGGCGCCGAGCTTTTCCGCTTCGCTGGTCAGCTCGATGGCTTCGCGGGTGCTGTTGCCGCCGGTGCCGGCGATAACCGGGATACGGCCGTTCACGCGTTTTATGATGTGCCCGATGGTGCGGATGTGCTCATCCGGGTCGAGGGTTGCGGATTCACCAGTGGTGCCAACAGCGACAATACCATTGGTGCCGTTTTCAATATGAAACTCCACCAGCCGGTCCAGATGCTCCCAGTGGATGTCACCATTGGGGTGCATGGGCGTGACCAGTGCGACAAGGCTCGCCGGTACAGCCAGTTCTGCCACCATTACCGGCTCTGGCGCGGCCGGCAGCGACGCAGCATGCGCCAGGTCCATCGGGCGGGTGAGAAGATCTTTATCGACTACTGCGGCCCCAC
>JABXHG010000040.1 GCA_013393545.1 Alteromonadaceae bacterium
AAAAAAAAAAAACAGTCTGCAAAGCGCTATGCGAGGGTTGCCACCAGGAAAAAAAACCAATAAAGTGTGTGCCCTCAACCGGGCGAAAGACGACGGATTTAAAACAGTGATAGGAGGGGTGCCGGGGTGGCTGAAGCCGCCGCCCGGGAAAGGGTATATACTTAAAAAGCGTACCGAGGTTCCGAATCCCTCCCTCTCCGCCAATATAGAACCCGGCACTGAAAAGTGCTGGGTTTTTTCGTTATGGGGCGAAACCTTCCCGCTATCCATTCATAATCTCAGGGCTACGACTTAACTCCTTCAATTAACTCAATATCCTTTTTTAGCACCTCGTTTACGATTATGCGCGGCTTTATAGGTGTGTGCCACCGCACGCAAGCGCCATAACTTCAATGCATCCCTGAAACACCCACAAAAACAACCGCCTGAAGCTACAAAAATTTACCGACCACCCCCTTCCACTTTGCTCCCTAATCTTTCATCATCATGTAATCAAACCACGCACAACCAGAGAAGCGACAACGGATGTCGGCAGCTGCGGTTACCATCCCGACATCCAAACGCTTTTGAAACAGTCGGGAAGGGCACATGGCTTCACTCTACGCGCCGGGCGCCAGAGCTGTAATTCGGGTTTGCGAATGGGTCGTTCGACGAGTCGGCACCTGTGACGATCGCGGTTACGTAGGCATCGGAGACGATTTGTAGGAGCTTGCGAACTGCTGCTGTCTTCATTAGTCCACACAAGGTATTACAGATGAAGTCCCCGCTTTTCCGTTTGACTTTAGCCGCCTTGGCGTTTGCCTTGATATCCGGCTGCTCAATGTCCCCCTACATTAAGGACACCGTAGACAACCCCGAGGTGACAGAGGCAGAGCTAACAGAAGACGAATACCTTCGCATTGGCTATCTGGCGCGCTATCTAGCCGAAACCGAAGTCAGAAATGAACTCAGTGCAAAAATACGCCAGACCGAATACGTTCGTGAGTGGGACTACATTGACCATTCCATCCATGCTTCCATGACGACGGATTTGGTTGTCGGTGAGTTGGGTTCAGAGATCGGTGCGGGAATCGGGGCAGCTATCTTTGTTGCCGGCATGTTGTCTGGCGATGGGAGTATGGATGAGATTAGTCAGATTTTCCTGCCAGCGGAAATGGATGGAGAGCTTCTGGAAACGCCCGAGCAGGCGAGAGCAGCTGGTGTCAATCTTGTTCGTGAGCGGTTGGAGCAGGTTGCTGAAAAGCTTGGCAGTGAGCTGGACTGCGAGTTTGACTGTGGTGAGCCTTATGCGATCTATTCCATTCGCCTGCCGAAAACACCTGTGTCCGGTGAGAGCTACATCTACTGGCCCGAGGATATTGTGATTACCGTAAGTTTGTTGGATTTCGTACCGGTGGAGAAAGGTGATCCGGTTTCGGCTCTGGTTGGCTTTCCGGTGGCCTGGAAGACCGAGCCGGGCAATACGGCGTTTCTCAGGATGGTCACAGAGCCGGATTATGTCGAAGACGGCAGCATAGAGCTCTATGACGTTGGAGATTCTGGACGCAAAGCCGTTTCTGCCTGGCGCCGGCTTTATGGAACCAAGCTTGGGCTGTCTATCAGAAGGTCTTTGCATCACGATACAAAGTGGCTCTGGGGCATCGAGCGGGGGCATCCTAGCCTGGTGTACTTCGAGGGTAAAGGATACGGTTACTCCTTCAACAGCCGTATCGACTTCATCGACAAAGTTGTTACCTCGCCAAAGGCACTTTAGCCATTAGGCGGCAACCTTATGGTCGGCGCATTGAACTGAGGCAGATGAAAAAAACTCTTGCTCTGGGATTGTATTAAACGGGTTCCATCTCAAACCCCACAATTTGCCGCCGCTCACTGGAAAACTCCACGCCAACCAGGTGAACAGGTTGGCCAGTGGCGCGGTATTTGTCGGCGTAGCCTTTGTGTTTGATTTGTTCCAGTGCGCGGCCATCGGGTAACTGCTCTACCACCTTGAACTCAAAAAGGTAGATGTGACCATCGAATTTGACAGTCATGTCGACCTTTCCATGTATGCAGCCCCTTGAAAAGCTCTTCACGCCCTTCAAACAGGCAGGCTATGGTGTCCAGCAAAAGGCTTTTGCCAAAGCGCCGGGGCCGCGACAAAAAGTAATACTTGTTTTGGTTGGCCAGTTGTTCAATGTATGAGGTTTTGTCGACGTAGTAGTAGCCGCCCTGGCGGATTTCCGCAAAGTTCTGGATGCCTATAGGCAGTTTGCGTCGAGTGGCAGGGGGCACAAAAACCTCCGGTGTTATGGCGCGCGTTTTATTGGTGGAATCTGTTGTTAGTTTACCATGATTTGACAACCAACCCCCGTGGTTGGCCTGGTAACCACTTCAACACCACCCACGCGTCACAATAGCCTCCTCCAGCCGCTTAAGCGCATTAATCCACGCACCCAGGCGAACGGATTTGAGGTTGTAACCTTCTGCGCACTCCACCGCTTCCTGGTAGCCGCGCACCAGCCGTTTGCGACGCTCGGCTTCGATGGTGTCTGCGTTCCAGTATTCGTCGGAAAAACCCTGCGTGCGTTCCATCTGGCACAGGTGCACGCTGCCGGCGTTGGCCAGTACATCGGGTACAATGTTGACGCCTTGTTCCAGCAAATACTCATCCGCTTCCTGCGTGGTCGGCGCGTTGGCGGCTTCCACCAGCATGCGAGCCTTGATGGTTTCCGCCACCTCCCGGGTGATCACGCCCTGAACTGCGGCGGGCACCAGTACATCGCAGTCGCAGGCGAATAAGGCGTTATTGGTAATTGGTTCAGCACCCGGGAAGTTCTCCAGGCTGCCGTGTTTGTCGTGGTGTTGCAGCAGTTGCTCAATATCCAGACCGTCAGGGGCGTAGGCGCCACTGCGGGCATCTGTTATTGCGATCACTTTACAGCCGGCGTTTACGAATGCCCGGGCTGCCACCGAGCCAACCTGGCCGAAACCCTGAATGGCAATGCGAGCGCCTTCCAGTTTGAAGCCAATTGTCTCGGCGGCCGCACAAAACACATCAAACACACCGGCGCCGGTCGCTTCATACCCGCCGGGAGTGCCGCCCAGGATAACCGGTTTGTCGTTTACCGCGGCCGGCGCGTGATGCCCGGTGATCTGTTCGTATTCGTCCAGCATCCAGGCCATGCATTGCATGTCGGTGCCGATATCAGCGCCGGGCACGTCGATGTTCGGGCCGGAAGGGCGCAGGTGCCGGATGTAACCACGGCACAGGCGTTCGAGTTCGTGTCGGCTGAGTTCAGAAGCATCGGCTTCAATGCCGCCCTTGCCACCGCCGGCGGGAATGCGCCCGGCGGCATGTTTGATGGACATCACCAGCGCCAGTGCCTTGCACTCTTCCACGTTCAGATCTTTGGAAATCCGGGTGCCATCTCTGGTTGGGCCAAGGGCGTCTGAGTGGCAGGCCCGGTGTGCCTGGAAGACGCGAATACGGCCGTCATCCATTCTCAGGGGGAAACGGAAGCTGGTTACCCGGCCGGGGCCGGATAAAAGCTGCAGAACGTCTGGATTGATCTGGCCGATACGAGCGGCCTGCTGCATGAGTTGTGTGCTTTGCTTCAGGAAGTCATACATGGCTGTTGCTCCTGTCGCGGGTTGTGAAGCGGGGGATATCTTACTTCAGGGTGGGCGATATCCCCCGGGTCTTCAAACGCTGAACCGGTTCACCTGGTTGTGCAGCTCTTTGGCCAGTGCCCTCAGTTGTTCGCCACTGCTGGCCACGGTGTTGGCGGCGGTCACGGTGCTTTCCGATGCCTGGGTAATGCGCATCAGATTGGCACTCATTTCTTCGGACACATTGCCCTGTTCCTCGGCGGCGGATGCCACCTGAATGCCCATGTCGCGAATGCGGGACATCTGCTCGACAATCCTGCGCAATTCTTCACCGGCGTGATGCGCTGAATCCACGCTGCCGGAGGCCTTCTCGCTGGACTGGTTCATCACGCTTACCGCACGCTGGGCGGCGGTTTGCAGGCGCTCGTTCATGTTGCGGATTTCTTCGGTGGAGCCCTGGGTACGCTGCGCCAGTTGGCGCACTTCATCCGCCACCACGGCAAAGCCACGGCCGGATTCGCCGGCACGGGCTGCTTCGATGGCCGCGTTCAGGGCCAGCAGGTTGGTTTGTTCGGAAATCGCCTGGATTTCGCTCAGCACCTTGCTGATCTGTTCGGTGTCGCCTTCCAGGTCCTGGATGACACGGGCCGCTTCCTGAACTTCGTTGGCCAGTTCCTGAATGCGGTTTACCGTGTCTTCCACGTCGTGGTTGCCTTCATCCGCTTCGCGATCCGCCGCTTCAATGGCCGAAGCGGTATCGGTGGCACTGCGCGCCACTTCCTGCACGCTGCTGGCCATTTCGTTCATGGCCGTGGACAGTTGTTCGGCCTCAGCAGCCTGCTGGTCCAGTGCCGAGCTGGTTTCCTCGGCACTGCGGGCCAGATCCTCGGCACTGCCAGACACCTGAGTGGCAGAAGCGGCAATCTGTTGCACCAGGTCGTGGAACACTTCCAGCGTTTCATCACTGCGCTTCCCCACACGGCCCCGCTCATCCCTGCTCTCCACACTGGTGCGCCCTTTCCACTCCCCGCC
>JABXHG010000399.1 GCA_013393545.1 Alteromonadaceae bacterium
GCGCGTCACCCTCCGGAGTCCAGGGTCAGGAGTAAACTCCGGTACCGGTGGCAACGGTTAATCATGACGTTTATGTTGGGACCCGCCCGTAGCGCAGGTGGATAGGGCGCCGCCAGCCGGTGGCGGAGGTCAGAGGTTCGAATCCTCTCGGGCGGGCCATTTCCCAGTAAATTCAGCCCGTTACACCCCCGAACTTTTTAACGCTCACTTCCCTCGCAAATTGCCCCGAGTAAACGCCTAACTAGGCAATGACTTCTGCCCCGGTTGTGAAATTTTATTATTTGACACATAGATTCGAGCCTGTGTCCAAACTGTGACCACGATGTGTCCACAGCTTTCGGGACGCTTTTCCCAGCCTGAAATAACTGACCCTTGCACGGAAACCGATAACTCCTAACTTGGACACAAAAAACTATCGGGAAATGCCCTCTGTCAGGATGCTGAACGTTTATGAAAGCAATATAGAGCTAACATACCCCCTCGATGCAAATGCCCAGCCCCTACGCCTTCGGTACACTTGTGAGCCCCTCTGTAGCTTCTTAATCAGGCTCATGATATTCGATAACCTCCTCAACGAGATCCCCAGGTTTTGGCACGCTATCTAGTCCCAACACGCTACCGCTCTTCTTGTTTCTCACCCTCATATGAGGTATAAAAACAGGAAGACTAGAGTCCCGCCCGGAGGCAACCTCATGCACGACCTTTTACACACTGAAGAAAATGCTTTAGATCGACTGTCACAACTTGGGATTCAGTCGTCTGCCCTTACAGAATCCGTATGGCAGGGATACTTGGCAAGATCGCGCACTACTGCCAATCATCCTAGAGTCTCGCGTGGGATCATTATGTGGGCAGAAACAGTTGCCGTATTACGGGAACAACTAAGGCCTAATGGGTGGGTTAAATCAGATAAAGGCAACTATGAGCTTACGGTGAACGAGAAAGAGAGCTTGGCTATCGTTGTCACCACTGGAGATAACGCCACCGGCATGGTTGGGGCGGTACCTTCAAACAAATGTCCGAAGGGCGTCAATACTGCTGAAGCAGTGGAAGCCAACAATCAGTTGGACATGTTCACTGAGTTGTTGCCTGCGATCGAGGAAACCCAAGGGCTCACTACCTGGGTACTTTTGATGCACCTGGCTAGCAATGAAGTACGCTGCGAGCTTTCCCTTCCGTCCAGTATTTCCAGTGGGAAAATCAATGGCTGGAAGGAGCGGATTGTCCTACCGAGGATGCAGTTAGATGATGATTCAGTCGAAATCGAACTTCCTGACTTGCAGGATATAGAAGTACCCATTAAGAAGAAGGCTTAACATGTTCAACAATACTCGTTTTGCCCTCGCGAGAAAGCGTAGAGGGCTCACAAAGCGGGCGTTGGCAAAAGAAGTTAGTGTGACAGACCGGTCAATCACGGCTTATGAGAGCGGTCAGACCGTGCCTGAAAGCCACACAGTCGAAAAGATCGCAACTGCGCTCAGGTTCCCGGTCGAGTTTTTCTTTGCTGATGACGTAGAAGAGCTCCCCGTCGAGGTGGCAAGCTTCCGTGCGCTTACAAAAATGACAGCTGCCAAAAGGGATATTGCTCTGTCGGCGGGTGTTGTGGCCCTTCTCTTGAACCACTGGATTGATGGCAAGTTTGATTTGCCTTCACCTGACTTTCCTGAGGATTACAGGATTGCGTCAACGGTAAACTCGAAAACTACCACCGGCCTACAATCTACTGAGGGAGACCACTATCCAAGTGTCGGGCAGAAAAATGACCCTGAAGCCGCCGCTGAGATGCTGCGCCGGTACTGGGATTTAGGCGAGCTTCCAATTAAAAGCATGATTGCTTTACTTGAGTCCAAGGGCGTGCGTGTATTTTCGCTTTCTGTTGATGCCAGGGAGGTCGACGCCTTCTCAATGTGGTATGACGATATTCCTTTTGTATTTCTCAACACAAAAAAAACAGCGGAGCGATGCCGGTTTGATGCCGCACACGAATTGGGCCATTTGGTAATGCATCGACACGGCGCACCACAAGGGCAAGAAGCAGAGAAAGAAGCTAACGCTTTCGCCTCCGCATTTTTAATGCCTAGAAGAAGCGTGTTGGCAAACGCCCCAAAAACAGCCACTTTAAAGAGCCTTATCTCACACAAAAAATACTGGAACGTCTCTGCCGCCGCCCTTAACTATCGGCTTCATGCACTCAATCTAACATCGGATTGGACCTACCGAACGCTGTGTATTGATTTGGCTAAATTAGGCCGGAATCT
Organism: Alteromonadaceae bacterium; assembly: GCA_013393545.1. The sequence goes on from JABXHG010000399.1 coordinate 2,259, forward strand.
CGAACCTGAACCATCTCCATTTGAAACATCACAAGTGCTAAGGAAGGTTTTTGCCAGCCTGCGTGAGGATGGTATCTCGAAAAGCGACGTTGCCAGAGAACTATTGATTGATCCTGAAGAACTGAATGAGCTTACATTTGGCCTGATGTTGAATGCTTTGAGTGGTAATTCACAAGGCAACTTTTCTCAAAAATTCAAGCCTAGCCTGAGTCTAGTTCGGTAGCTAATTTACATTCAGGCTCGCCAGCGCGAGGAAATGTTTTCGCAAAAAATCAGTCTGCCTTGCGATAAGCCATAAGCAGATCTTAGATGGAAATCGGGCCAACCCTTCGAATGTTGCTTCATTTTATATATCATTATTCCTAATCTAAAGGTTGAACAGAGTTAGCAAGTCTTTTCTCTTTACTAAACGGAGTAGTGTAAAAACGCTGTTCTATGCCATAGAGTAGAAACTTTAGCTCATCATCAGTAGAGATCTCGAATTTCTTACTCTGTTCGTCGAACTTCAGCTTTTCGCTACAATAGTCACTAACATAACCAAGCATACTTGCCTTATCGTTATCTGACATGGTATTTAAGGTTGCCATCGCAAGTGCTATGCGTTTCCTATTTGGCTTGGAGACACTACCAATGTCGTAACCATTGGCCAATTCGACAAATGACCCATCCAAAAAATCTCCAACTTCCTCATTTGTCGCTTCTTTGTAAAGCTTATCAATTCCTTTAAAAATACTGGATATAGTCGCCAGATTACGAAATATAAGGGTGTCCGAATCCTTGAAGTAGATCGCGTCAGGGGTTGGATTCACGATCAGTCTATTCTCACTTTCTTCCAGATGTGCTGTTTCGCCGAACACAAGCGTTTTCCGCTTTATAAATAGTCTTGGTGTTATTTTCTGAAAATAAAAATCATTGCCTTGAACGGAAACAATAAAGGCTATCTCTGTAAACTGGTCCTTGGTTAGATCATCGAAGTCTTTTGAATCAAACTGCTTTTTTAAAAGATCAATACAAAAATCTTGCTGGCCAAACTGTTCGATTTTAAACCAGGAATCTTCATCTAAATTATGATCAGGATTGTAAGCAACACAAGAGTTGGCATCGATCGTGACAACCTCAAAGAGCGCCTGATCGGAAATAAGCTTGAAATACTTCTTATTACGTTTCCGCTTAACCCTAGCAAGCACCTGATCCATAGTTACCTCCGCTCTATAAACGTATAATTATTAATTCGATATGCTACAGGAATCTTAACGTCGTCTGGCCTTTTGTACTTTTGAGAACTAATCAAAAACACTGCTGTACCATTCTTTGTGGTTATATTATAAAATTCATAACCGAACAATAGAAAAAGCGGATTAAAGTACAAAGCCTGAGAAAGGAACGTGAAAATGAATAAGACGCTGTATACAAACCCAAGCGTTTCCCAGTTCCCTATGCTTAACGCGACAAAAAAGTAGCCCAAGTAGCTGGGAAGAAAGCTGTTGTTTGCATGTTCAATGCTTTCCACCTCGCCAGATTTGAAGTCATCTTTTCCGAGTTCGGAGCTCAGCAGTATGCTGGCCCCCGTGGAAAAAACCGGAATGAGGAAATAAAGCAGATAAGATACCGCGTTCGGGAGCATTTCCGTCCAATTGAGCCATGCCACGCCATTGAAAATCTGGCCCAATGTATAGCCTTTTTGCACGAGAAAGATAATCACCAGAAGTGAAGTGGCGTTGAGTGTTAGCAGGAGCCGGAACGCGGTGTTTATTATCATTTAACCGTTACCTGGCCGTTCATTAGCATGGGAAGCAGCCAATCTCGAAGGCTTATAAGCTCACGATTTTCAAGGCTTCGCTCGAAGATCATCTTGTTATAATTCGTGACTACGTCATCATATTTCTTGAGTAGATCCGCTGTCGGGTATGCCAAAGTGAGAGAATGCAAATCGGTTTTTGTGATGGAACCGAATGTTGTTCCTTCAGAGTTTCGACGATCAAAAATCTGCTTGAAGTACTTCATCACATAAAACAGAAATCCGTCCGATCCGGTTTTGCTATTCAATGCAGCCAACCCGCGGCCAATACAACAATCAGTATTAGCAATATTCATGTCGCCAACAGGGGCGCGGACACTCAAGAGAATGTCACCTTTCTTTGCCATGCGGCTCGGTGCTGTTGTGTATTGACGGGGGGTGGGAAATAACCATTCAAAGTCTGTGGAACCTTGATAAAAAATAGTTCCAACACCTTCTTCGTTATAGGAGCTCCCCTCTGGAGATTGACCCATAGTAATGTTGGCGATTTGGGATAGCGTCTTATCGCTCCACCCCTCCGGTATTTCCCGCTTTAGTGTTGGGTTATAGACCATTTTTCCGCCGGAGGTTTTGTAGGGTTTGCCGTTGGCGTCGGGGAATTCGAACTGTACAAACCAATAGTCGTACAGGGTTTTGGCCATGACTTCCAGTTCGGCATTGATGCGGTTGTTGAGTTCGATTTTTTCATTTAAAAGGTAAAGAAGATCACCAGCTTTCACTTGGTCATCATAGTCGGGCAACAAAAGATCCAAATATGAGAATATTGCCTCATTCAGGCTCGCTCTAAGCGTCATGACAGCGTTGTTTGTCATGGTTTTTCTAAACATTGGACTTCTTAGATAAAAAGCCATGAATTTTGAATATGTGATATCCGTTTGTGTTGGGCGAAGTCGCTTTAAAAATCCACTATATGAGGCACTTGGATAATCTTTGACCGCCACACAGCTCATGGCAAGCTCGTCAACTACTTCGCTCGTTCGAGTAAGAAAAATATCACCATTTTTGATGGAGTAGGTCTCTTTTTCTTTATCAGATGTGGCCATCAAATCGGTCAACTCATCCGGTACGAAATAATTATTGAATACCGTAGAGAATGATAAGAATGGGCTACCATGCCCAGCCTGATCTTTCGTAGAAGAGATCCCTGAAGACATTGTGTATAGATCACAAAATCGATACTTCTTGAGGTTACTCATACTTCAACCCCGACAACTGTTTCTTAATCTCCGCTTCCAGTTCACGAGATTGACTAAACAAGCTATCCAGGTTGCTAGTAAACCCCTTAAATTTTTCAACAAACTGCTCGGGGGTAATATCCACATACTCGATTTTGACATCGAAATATTGGCCCGCGCTCAGGCTATAGTTTTTCGCTTCGATTTCGTCATAGCTGACCACAACGGAAAAATCTTCTACAGCCTCTTTGGCATTAAAAGTGTCGATAATATGCTGCTCTTCTTCCTGACTGAGTACGGTTTTCTGATTCTTACCGTCTTTGATTTTTTGCCCAAGATTGGAGGCATCAATCAGAGCCACATCACTTTTATTGTTTTCATCGATAAACAGAATGGAGACATTGGTGCCGGTAGTCGCAAAGATATTCGATGGCATAGAGACTACGCCTGCTAGCCATTTGCTTTCGACTAATCGTTGGCGAATTTTTTTATCGATACCGGATTGCGCGGTGATAAAGCCAGTCGGCACTACTACGGCAGCTTTGCCACCGGGTTTGAGCGAGTGAATGATGTGTTGCAAGAACAATTGGTAGATTTCCATCTTGTCCTTGGCTTTGGCCTTGATCTTGGGTATGCCCGCAAAGAAGCGCTCTTTATTTTCTTTGCTGTCCAGCTCATCTCGGAAGTCGCTGAAATCCATTTTGAACGGCGGATTGGAGACGATGTAGTCAAAACGCTTCAGGTCTTTTCCGTCCCGGTGATAGGGGTGCAGCACGGTGTTGCCCTGAATCACATTGGGGATGGAGTGCACTAGGTTGTTCAGGATCAGGTTAAGACGCAGCAGGTTTGAGGACTTTTGCGAGATGTCCTGTGTGTAGATGCTACAACGGTTCTCACCAATGGCATGGGCTACGTTCATTAGCAGGGTGCCTGAACCGGCGGAAGGGTCGTAGCAACTAACGTTCTTGACTTTGCCCTGTTGCTCCGTGGGTACCAAAATAGCCGCCATAATGCGGGCCACGGCATGTGGCGTGTAGTACTCGGCGTATTTGCCACCGGAGTTGCTGTTATAGTCCTTGATCAGGTATTCAAAGATGGTGGCGTAGAAATCGAATTTCTGCGTGAAGATACGCTCGAAGCTAAACTCCACCAACTTGTTAATAATGGCGCGGCAGAAGGCATCGCGTTTGGATTCGTCGGCAATGTACTCACTCACGCGGTCAAACAACACTACTTTGGCGCCGCCGTCGGTTTTTACTGCGAACACGTCATTATTGGTCAGGGCAATATCGCGTAATGTGTCATCAAACAGCTTGGCGAAGTCTGGCGCGTTTTGCTGGCTAAACAGGTAGCTGATGAAGTGGTGCGGTCTTAAGCGTGCGGTATCGCCGCCCATCTGCAACTGGAGCATTTCCAGCTCGTCTTCGCTCATTGCGACCAGGGCTTCTTCCCACGTTTCAGAGTTGGCGACCTTCTCGTCGATCTTCTTCGCCTCGTAGGCGAATTTGTCGTTCAGGAACTTGTATAGAAAGGTTTGGGTGATGATTTTGAATTCATTACCGTCGTTACCCAAGCCATAGTGGGCGCATATGTTCTTCAGGCTATCTATCAGCGCCTTAGTTTTGTCTCTAAATTCAAGTTCTACCACGTACGTGCTCCGGTACTAAATTCATTCAGGTATTCGGCGACAACCAGGTGATTGATATAGCGTGAGGCGTCGGCGTTGAGTTGTATGTTTTGCTCGCCTTTGAAGCGCCTGATCACCAAGGGCATCATCTGGCGTTCAAAATAACTTTCGTTGTCCAGTATCTGGCTGTTATTCAGTACCTGCTCATCGGCGTCCTGCTTTACCCCGGTGAGGGCTCCGAAGATCTTGCGCTCTGCTTCGCTGATGCCGCCACGCTCTTGCAGGCGCTTGTGAATGCGGGTGTATTTGGCATCGCCATGGTACTTCTGGCGAAGCTGATCGTTCTCGCGGTTCAGCTCCTTAACGCGCGCGTGAATCTTGTTGAGCGAATCGATGTTGGCCAACATTTCATCCTGGGTGACTTCGCTGAGGTTCTTTTTCTTGAAGAGCCTTTCCAGCTCTTCCTTAAGGCTGACGAACTTGGGGTCTTGTTGGTCAAAATTACTGGCCAGTGCTTCGCGGGTTTGGCGTAGAGTGTTTTTCAGTTTGTCCGCCAGCACCAGTTCTTCTTCACCCACCTTGATGAAGTTAAAGATGACATCCTCAAGGGCCACATTCAGTAAATTGTCAGTATCGGTGCCTTGCTCGATGCTCTCCTTGAGGTTGAGCATATCCAGGTGGTTACAGGTTTCCCGATAGAGGATGTTCAGTTTGGCGAAGTCCAGCTCATCCAGGATGCTGTACTCACCTTGCAGGCGGATGAGGTTGTAGAGGCTTTTCGCATCGCCCAGTGCTTTCTTCAGGGCCAGGATGGTTTCCCTGTCCTGAATCTGGCTTATCTGGTCGGTGAAGACCTCGGCATTTTCGATATCGAAGCGGAACAGCACATCCTTGATATGCTCGATTTCCTGCTTTATTTCCTCTTGGGATTTGAACAGGTTGGAGTAGTGCTCCATTTCATCGCCGAGTTCTAATTGCAGCTCGTCAAAATAGGCTTTGTTGGTCGCATCAAACTCCTTGCGGATGTCGGCAAAGTCCACCACATAGCCGTAACGGAAATCCCTATAGGTGCGGTTTACCCGTGTTAAGGCTTGTAGCAGATTGTGTTTGCGGATGACTCGGCCCAGATAAATTTTCTTCAGCCTTGGGGCATCAAACCCGGTGAGCAGCATGTTGAATACGAACAGGAAGTCGATTTTCCCGGCTTTGAAGTCTTCCACCCAATCCTTACGCTCTTCCTTGGTGCCTATGTCATGCAGGATCAGCGCTGAGGTTCTGGCCTTGTTGTTACCTTTCTTTGCAACCGTATAGTCAGGCTTGTTTTCAGCCACCTTGGGTAATTCATAAACACAGTCATTAGCTTCTTTGAGGACTATTGGTTCTGCGTATTTTTCTTCAAAGAGTTTGTACATGGCTTTGGCCTGATCTGCGCTATCGCAGATCACCATGCCGCCTATGGTGGCATCATTCAGTGCGCCCCGGCTTTTTTCAAAGTCGGTGATGATGTAATCGAGCATGGGTTCGACAAAGCTCGGGTGGGCGTAGATAAGCTTGCGATCCACGTCACCCATTTTGACTTCCACTTCATCCAGTGCTTGTTGCAGCGCCATCTTATAGTTGGTGGCGATCTCTTCCCGGATCAGGCGTAGTGTGTAGCCATCGGCAATGGATGCGTTGTAATAGTATTTGTGAATATATTCACCGAACAAAACACGAGAATTGTAATCGTCGCCTAACAGCGGCGTACCCGTGAGGCCAATTTTAATGGCATTGGTGTCTGACTGACTTAGGTTCGCCAGGAAGCTGCCCCTGGGGTTGTAGCTGCGGTGGACTTCATCCAGGAAGTACACGCGCTGGATGGCAACATCGTAGTCCTTGGTTGAGATGACATCCGGGTCGTCCTTAAATTTCTGAATATTCACTACCGTGATTTCAGGCTTGCCAGAATGGTTGTGGATAACCTGGGTTGCCTTGATGTCGCGAGTAAAGGCTTCACGGGAGTTAACGGTGTGCACTGTCAGGCCGCGAGCGGTGAATTCTCGCTGCGCTTGTTGCAACAAGTCCAGCCGATCGACAATGAAGTAGAACTTGGGAATGATCTGTTGCTTATGAAAGTAGTCCGTCAGAAAATGCACGTTGTAGAAAGTCAGCGCTGTTTTGCCGCTGCCCTGAGTATGCCAGATGATCCCCTTCCTAACGCCATCATTGAGTTTCCTTTCGATAGCTTTGGTGGCGAATAACTGCGGGTAGCGCATGATGTGCTTTTGCAGCCCGTCAGTCTCCGATACATAGGCGAGCGCATAACGCAGAATAAACGCTAGCCGGTCTCTGTTGACCAGAGAGGAGCAAATACGGTTGGTTGGCCGGTTCGGCTCTTTATTGACGATGAATTCGGGATTACTGCGAATGGCTTCCAGGTTGTTGTCCTTCAACACCTTGAGCTCGTCATCATCCGATAGGGGCTTGAGCAGGGCCGTAAGGTTCAGAACCTCTTCCTCACGGAAGTAATTGAAGACCGGCTTATGATAGGAGCTGCTGGCATAGAACGCGCCCTGAACAGGTTCCGGGTCGCCGTCGTCATACTCCATATTGTTAGAGAAAATCATAAACTGCGTGATGTTGGCAAAGCGCTTGAACTTGGGATTCTGGAAGCGCTTGTTGATGCGATCCCGCTCCGCCAATATGCCTTCACGGTTGTTCGGTTTCTTCACTTCAATAAAGACCAGCGGCATGCCGTTGATCAGCAGGGTGACGTCTGGCCGGAACTCTTCATCGCCATTCTGGCAGGTCAGTTCGGTAACGACGTGGAAGCTGTTGTTATCGAAGTTTTCGAAGTCGATCAGCTTGGTGTTGGAGCGGTCGCTTAGCCGTTCAAAGAAGGCACACCCCAAGTCTTCGTTGTCGAGCAGCAGGGTGACGTCTTCCAGGAGCCGGGAAACATCGTCCGCCTCGATGCTGGGGTTGATTCGGGTGATCGCTGATGAGAACAGCTCAGGGAATATGTTGGTGTCCAGATCCCAACTCTGGCCCTTGAGCGAAAGGTACTGATAACCCAGCCTCATCAGGTGGAGGATGGTCGGGATTTTTACTCGGGTGTCTTCATTAAACTTCATCACATACCCTGTTTATGGCTTTTCCAGCTCTAGCTGATTTTCCGCCTGACACTCGAATAGCGGACACAGGTTTTTAATGGCTCTGGTAGCTGACGCAAGATAAGGCGATCGTTCCATAGCATTCCGGGTGCTGTCCTAAATTACTTAGTTAGTTTGCCATCTAAGTATCGCTTTCTACTACCGTTGGGCAAAAATACACTATCCGATCAGTCTGCGGTTATGTTTTACCTGTCCTCAAACGGCTCGACTGGCGCACCCAATTGCCTCAGCCTACTTACTCCTCAATGAAATAATCCGTGTCGACCTGCTTAACCTCGTAGACCTCTTTCACGCTTACACCCAGGTTGTTTTCGATCATCAACTGGGCCAGTTCACGCCCGTCAATCAAGACTACTTTCATATCTAGTCCGGCGGCTGCCACGCGAGCACCAGCAGAAAAATCGGACGTTGTCAGAAAAACACCTTTACGCGCCCGTTGCCGTGTCAAAGCCCCAATGAACTTGTCGATCTCAGGCCGGTGAACGGTGTTTGTCCAGCGTTTGGCCTGCAAATAAATGGTATCTAGCCCTAGCTTGTCTTCTTTGATGATCCCGTCGATACCATCATCGTTGGTAGTTTGGGTCGCTTGTCCGGCCTCTCGTCTGGATCCGCCGTAACCCATCGCGATCATCAGATCGACCACTAATTCCTCGAAAAACGGGGGGGATGCCTTGCGAATACCGTCCAGCACCTCGTCAGCGAGATTTTCCATCAAGGACTGATGCGCCGAAGCCAGTTGCTCGTCTGGCGTAGCTTCCTCAATGGTTTCGTTTTCCACTTCTGACTCGCTGGTTACAGCCTTGGGTTTATGAGTATGAAAGTCCTGAAACTCCGGGAATTGCTTCAGCCAGGCAACACTAATGCGGTCAGGCCCATTCTAGATTGCATCCTGCCCTCGGTCAGTGATCTGCACCATGCCTCTTTGTGGGATCTTAAGTAGTCCGGCTTTGTTGAGGTAGGTTCTCGCCCAACCGGTCCGGTTATTTATAACCGTCTGATTACCTGATGGCAGGCGCTCTTTTCGATCTTGCTCAGACAGGTCAAAAAAATCCTTCACGGCCTCGCGCACGTCAGCCAAGGGTCTGGGTTCCCCGTCACTTACGGCTAAAAGGACCGGACGCATGACTGATTGGAAATCAGGTATTGCCATTGCCTTCATTACTCCCTGCCGTTACTCAATTTACTGTTCGTCCATAAATTCAAACAATTCCCCTACCCCACAATCGAGATAGCGGCACAGCGCATCGATCGTTTCCAACTCCACGCGACTGGCAGTCTCATGATAAAGCCGGGTAATCGTCCCCCGGTTCACCCCTGTTTCTCTCGCCACATCAACGATTTTGAGTTTCTTCTCACCCATCAATTTGGACAGATGGCACTTAATCATTTGGCCCACCAAAGAACAAAATAACCCACAGGAGATCAAAAAGACTTGCAAAAGGTCTTAATGAGTGCATAATGATCTTCAGGAGAACATTATGAGGCGCTAAAACAACACCCTGTTCTCCAGCGACAAACCATAGCAGAGGAAAAATGTTATGTCCGTGAATTCAGATAATAACTGCAGCACTTTGGCGTAACCAGGTAGAGGCGGGAGGGCCGTCGCCGGTACCCTCACGGGCTTTACCGACCAAAGTGAAGCAGTGATGAAGTACCGACAACTGACCCAAACACAACGATACCAGATTTCGGCCCTACGTGTGGCTGGCAAAAGCCAACGGCAGATCGCAGCAATTCTGGGCTGCCACAACAGCACGGTCAGTCGTGAGTTGCGACGTAACAGCGTTCATGGCTATGAACCAGAGATGGCGCAGCATCAGACCAACAGCCGGCGCAAAGTAAGCGTTCATTCCGCGACGTTCTGCCACCCCGCTGAGATTCGCTCTACAGTAACCTCACATTTCCCGATACGAGGTTACCCCCATGAGAAAGCACCGTACTCCAGAACAGTGGCAGACCCT
>JABXHG010000400.1 GCA_013393545.1 Alteromonadaceae bacterium
GGGGGGCGAGTAGGAAGATGGGGAACGGCAGAAATTGCAAAGAGTAGAAGGACGCCTGAGAGCAAAAGCGAGTGCCAAGGGTTAGCCGGGGAGGTGGAAGAGTGGTTATGCAGCGGACTGAAACTCGGTGTACGCAGGTTCGATTCCGACCCGCGCCTCCAATTTTTTCTTATATTTCAGTTTCTTGAGCTTCTCAAAGCAGTTTTCTCTTCATTTCCAAGCCAGATTCCTCGATCTGACTGAAGCCGGATTGTGTCTATCATTCAGCCAAGGTCTTTCATCGGGTTCGCGGAGTCATGACCAATTCAGACCCCTCGCCCATTGACTTGACCAGCACACGAGTGTCCCGTCTGGATAAGGAGTTAGCCAGACGGGACACCGGGCTTGCGATAAGGGTACTTGCCAGTAAAAGCTTTGTGTTACCAGTCTAGCCGGATATCGTAATCCTCAACCCGGCTTTCGGGTTCCAGCGGAGGAGCCTTTTTCGGGTCCACCTCCCTGAATACATTTTGTGCTGGCGTTATGGTGGCGTCCCGTCCATACACAAAGCTCTGCTCTTCCACAATCACCTTGTAAGCCTTGTTCAGCGCCATCGCTCTCTGCTGGCTAGGTGTGATCAGCGTATGGACGTCGGCAGCCCTGACCTCAGAAGCCTTGACCGAGCCGTCGTCATTGAACCAGCGCGCCTTCATTTCCGGGTTTTCCCGGAATTCATTGCCGCCACCGGCGCGTTTCAGGTACTGCAGGATCTCGCCCTCCACTTGTCCTTTGCTGGGGGCATCGATCATGCCTTCGAGGTTGATATAACCCCAGCCTTCGGTACCGGTTACTTTTCTGGGGAAGGCAAAGGTCTGATCAATGGTGGTGCCAATGGTGCCGTGGCACCCCATGCAGAACATTTGTTCCTGATAGCTTTGTTTTCGGAGCTCTCCGTCGGCATCCTCAATGAAGCCAAGAACCTCCCAGCCCATTCCGTTATTTAGCCCCTTATCACCATGATCCGAATAAACTGGTAAGTTGCCGTCGATTTTTTCCTGGCGTTCATTACCGTATAGAGAGGCCAATTCTGCCACTGAATAATCTTTGACCTTTTTCATGTAGCGGACTTCCTTCATCCGGACAGAAGGCACCACCCGCTCACCATCAAAACCAACATAGCGCACGGTGTGAATGAACTGGGTACCCTCGGGGTAGGACATGCGTTTTACCGGCTGGCCAGAAGCACCGCCAACATAGGAAGGCCTCTTCAGAATTCGCTGCACCTCGCTCAGGATGCCATCATGATTGAGGTCTGCGCACACATGAGTTTCGTTAATGGCCGGAGTTGTTATTTCGGTGAGGTCTTTCATGGCCATCTCAAGCAGTGCCAAATTGGCAAAATAGACATCACGGGAAAATTCGCCGGTGTCGTCACCGCAGGTGGCTGTTCGGAATGGCTCAGGCAGACGGATAATCACATCATCCGTAGAACCGTTGGTGGGCCAGAACGTGCTCGGCAAGGGCTTATAATTGAAGGCAACCCAGCCGCTTCCATCTTCCGCCAGACCATTGTCGTCAAACGCATCCGCACCGTGTTCGAGATCCTCTATGGCTGGAATGGGGCCAGACCACTCGTCATCTCTCTTTAGCCGCTCAATGAAATCGGTGTAGTTGTCGGTATTGATATAGGACTCAATGTCGCCGTCACTGATGTCGGCTATCTCGTCCCGTCGGTCCACAAAGAGGTTGCTCCAGTGATTGTGTACACCCAAATCAGAGAAGTTATAGTCGCCCTGCAGAAAACCATCTCCCATGCTGTTGGGGCGTTGTGAGTCGGAATACGTCTGGTGGCAGGTGTAACAGGGATTGTTGACACCTTCGGTTTTGGTGTAACACTGCGGCGGTATGACCGCCTCGCGATTGTACAATGTGTCTTGTGCAATGGTGGGGCGCTGAGGCTCCTCGCCTGTTGACTCGTAGTCATCACTGACGACTACGGCAGGCATGTCATCGTCTTCTCCGCATCCCGCCACAAGGCTCGCAATCAGCATGATTAGTAAGTAGAAAGCGCGGTTCATGGATTGTCCCGTTTTCAGAAGCAAAAAGGGGGAGGCCTCTCGGCCTCCCCGTGTTTTCTGTAATTGGCAGCAATCAGGCTTCCGGATCAAACAACCAGAGCATGTTGTTTTCGTGCTCACCGGTGTCTTCACCAATCAGTACTCGACCATCTCGCAGTACCAGCAGGTTGTCTGGTTCGGAAATGTTGTCAGCACTGCAATTGTTGACGGTAGCATTTTCATCGTAGGGACCACCGACAATGGCCGGCACCATCCGGGTGATGTCAAAGCTTGCCGTCAGAGGCATCTGGTAGACTACACCGCAGTCGCCATTGGTGGCATCCAGCTGGATGTCGCCTTGATCGTCGCCCATTGTCTTGTTGAAGTTAGCCATGGCCATATAGGCGAAAGGCACCGATCCATCTTTGGCGCCTTCAAGGTTGATGTTCACACCTTCCATTTTCCGAAATTCGGCGGTGGCGCCCAGAGCTGCTGCGGCTTTGCGGGATTCGAGGAAAGCCACGCGATCATCGCCAAACGAGTCATCCTCGACGGTTCCGTCGTTGTCCAGATCACGATTCAACTTGCCTTCCGCCCAGTTGTTGATCTCGGCGTCTGAGATATAGCTGGTGCTGCCGTCGGTATAATCGGACTGGTCGATACCGTCGTAATCTGCAATCCAGCTCTCGATGGTGGCGTTATCTCCGGAAGCCAGCTCAATCCAATCGATGTCGAATCCGGCAACGGTTGGGTCACTAGTGTCGTCCTGAGTGGCCTTGGCTGCATACAGGGTGCCGCTGGTCAAATCACCGGCGTTATCCGCTATGAATTTGAAGAACACAGTGCCGGTGCCGTCATCACTCAGATAAACGGTTTTCTCATCCGGCATGACAACGGCGTTTTCGTGTGAGAAACGACCCAGAGCGCGCAGCTTTACGGGGATAGGGGTCGCCGCAGTCGGGTCTGTTATTTCTACAATATAACCATAGTCATAGGGGTTGGGGTAGGTGCCGCCCAGATAATCCTGCAGGCGTTCGTTGTCAGAGATGTACTGGTAGTTCGGGTTGTTCCAGTCTGCGGTGTTGTCAAAATACAATTCCTCGGACGTGAGCGGATTGCCCCAGGGAGATAGTGTCCCAAAGCAGTTAACCCAGGTGCCGGAAACAGCCCCAAAATCCACCATCATGACGTCGTTATCAACCACGCTCCAGTTGCCGGTTTCGTCCTTGCGGATTTTCATCCGGCTCATACCGCCGGGCCGGTCTTCCCAGTTCGTATACAGGTAACCTTCACCGGTACCGGTGCTGATGAAAGCATTAAAGTCTGGATCATTGGAAACTTTCAGCGTTTGCGAGTCATCCATGCTGTTGATGGCGCCCATGCCGCCGGTGGGAGCTCCAGCCCAGGTGTCGCCGTTTTGGGCCAGCACATCGTAGGAGCCAACGGCAGTACGAACCAGTTCTTTTTCCGCACCGTCGGCCGGTAGCGACAGAGCGTTAAACTGCAGGTTAGGGTCGGAAAAATCAGCGTTGCGCACCACACCGACAGCTGCTGCGGAGAAATCTTTGCCGTCAGCATCTTGTGCCGTGTTGCTGTCTGAAGGGTGTTGAGAGTTGAAGAAGAGGTCGCCTTCATCCGATAAAAATAAACCGGTGACTTCGGCACCGAGAGGGACTGTTGCCAAACGAGTCAGTTGCTGACTCTCCGAATCCAGAGCACCTTCTTCCCCCGAGGAAGAGTTGTCGTCATCATCTGAGCAACCTGCAACAAATGCAGTGCCTGCTACTGCGAGCGCTAGCGCAGAAAGCTTGAACAGGGATTTTCCATTTTTTTGATACATAGTCGTTACCCTACTTGGTCTCAATTCAGCGTGATTGCCTGAAATGCAGAGCATGAGCGGCTTATGTTTCATTCAAATTGACGAAACGTGACCAAACCATGACGTTTTCAAGATTTTCGGGTGCAATAAGAATGCAATAAGCAGTTGCATATAGTGGCGACGTCGAGAATGATCCAGGAGGACGTCTTTTCGTTATGCAACAGGTTTTCGAGCCCAAGACTCATGCACACACATTGCGCGGGGCGGATGCACTCCAGGATTGCTCCCCGACGGATGTGGTTGGATCAACTCCGCGGGAAGGCGTTGGTGTAACGCTCATTGGAATGGCGATCGACATCCTTCTGGGCATTGTCAAAATACTTGCGGGTATGTTTTCCGGAAGCCACGCTCTGGTGGCAGATGGGGTGCATTCCTTTTCTGACGCAGCTACGGACGTTATGGTGATTTTCATGATGCGCTACTCCCGGCAGCCTGCGGATGTCGACCACCCCTACGGGCATGATCGCTTTGAAACGCTGGGTACTGTTATCATGGGGTTCCTTCTTTTGTTGGTCGCGGTTGGGCTCGCTGCAGAAAACCTTCTGAATTGGATGGGGGCTGAGTCCGGAATTCAGGCTGGTTGGTTGGCCGTTGTAATAGCGTTGGTTTCCATTGGTGTGAAAGAGTGGCTTTTTCGGTACACCAGAAAGGTTGGTGAAAAGATACAGTCTGAGTTGATTGTGTCCAATGCCTGGCACAGCCGCACTGATGCCGTTTCTTCGGGCATCGTATTGATCGCCATTTTGGGGGCCTGGGCAGGCATGGAGTGGCTCGACTTTGTTGCAGCTATTGCGGTGGCGGTTGCTATCGGCAAAATCGGCTGGACCATGACGCTGGACAACGTCAAAGAGCTGGTGGATACCGCGATAGCACCAGAAAAGCAGCAAATGATGGTCGCATTAATTGAACAGCCTCCTCAGATTGATTGTGTCACCAGCTTTAAAAGCCGAAGGATGGGTAAGAAATACCTGATTGAGTGTGTTCTTCACTTACCAAAGAATCTTACTGTTGCAGAAGGGGCCCACATAGCCTCAACGCTCAAATCGAAACTACTGTTGAACTTTCCGGAAGTGAAAGCAGTAACTTTCAGTTTGGAAGCTTCACCGTAATGACGGTGAAGATGGTTTTTTGGCAAGATCTGTGAAACACAAGCCAATGATTAAACTACCGTATCTGGTTACTCGTATACCCTTGAGAACTTGTGAGGGTACGGGTAATGGCAGATCAATTGGTAGACGAAATTATTTTGCGAAAAGACGGTGGGGGTGACAAAAGCTCGCTGGTGAATCTGTATTTCCGGGAAGCCGGTAGGTATCCCCTTCTGTCACCAGCCGAAGAACGTCGCCTTTGCCGAAAGCTGGCGCTTTGTTATCGAGTAATAGCCAGGGAAATCTTGATTGACCCGGAAACAGAGCTTAGCTTCAAGAAGACGGTCGCTGTTGCGCAACTTTCCCACCAACCAACCTCCCGTAGCCGCCGTGCGATTTGCCTGGCCAATGCCTGTCGAACAAGGCTCATAGAGAAAAATCTTAGGCTGGCAGTGCATGGGGCGAAGCGTTTCAGTAAATCCGATGTACCAATGCCTGATTTAATACAGGAGGCCAATCTTGGGTTGATTAAAGCAGCGGACCGTTTTGTGCCGTCTAAAGGCTTTCGGTTCTCGACTTATGCGCACTGGTGGATCAATCAGGAAGTCCAGTCCTGTGTTCAGCGAGGGATTCGCACAGTGCGTTTGCCAGAGAACATTGGCGACGAACTGCGCAATCATCGTAAAGCCTCCGCACAGCTGTACCAGGCCAGAGGACGGGGGCCGACACAAACCGAGCTTGCCGAAGCAACCGGGGCCAATCTATCGAGAATAGGGGAATTGAGGGCGTTGATGGGCAGTGAGGTGTCGACCAGCGCGCCCCTTGCTGACGATACTTCTGCTACATTCGGAGACACACTGGAAGCCAATGAGGCCCTGACGCCTGAATACCAATTGCTGACCCTGGATTTCCGGCAGAACGTCAGAAGTTTGCTCGGCTCGCTTTCGCCCAGGGAAAAGGAAGTGTTATGTCGCCGATATGGCATAGAGGTGCAGAAAGAAGAAACACTTCAGCTCATTTCAGACAGTCTTGGAATCAGCCGTGAGCGTGTTCGCCAGATCGAAAAAACCGCGATTAAAAAAATCGCTGCCGTGTACCATCAATACGCTGCAAGCCCGGACGGCTCTTCGAGCCGTCTTTCTGAGGAGAGCTACCACTAATGAGAAAAACCACTAGACTTTTAAGCAAGACGGCAATGGTTTTGATGCTAACGCTGTCTGGTGCCGGTGCGGCCTTTGCGGATTCCTGTCCGGCCTATCTCGACCATGATCTGCGCAAACTGCATTCGACTGACACGGTAAATCTGTGCGATTTGGCGGCAGGAAAGCCCTTGTTGGTGGTCAATACCGCGAGCCGGTGTGGATACACAGGGCAGTTCGAAGGGCTCGAAGCGCTAAGTCAGCAATATAGAGATAAGGGGCTGGTTGTGGTCGGCTTTGCCAGTGACGATTTTCGCCAGGAGGCAAACTCCGAAGAAGAGGCAGCCACGGTTTGTTTCAAAAACTTCGGTGTCACCTTCACGATGATTGCTCCCTCGAAAGTCACCGGTTCCGAGGCCAATCCAGTTTTTACTGAGATTAACCGCCAGAGCCAGGCTCCGCGCTGGAACTTCACCAAATACATGATAGATAGGGAAGGGGGCGTTACCCACTCTTTTCCAAGCAGGGTGCGCCCGAACGATCCTGAGTTGATTGGCGCTGTGGAGTCGGTGCTATAACGCAAAAAGGCAGCCGAAGCTGCCTTTTTATAACATTGTTTGGCCTGTTTAATTACAGGGCAACAACGTTCTCTGCCTGAGGGCCTTTCTGGCCATCGGTCACGGAGAAGCTGACTTCCTGGCCTTCGGCCAGAGTCTTGAAGCCGCCACCTTGAATAGCGCTGTAATGAACAAAAACGTCTGCACCGCCTTCGCGATTAATGAAGCCAAAGCCTTTAGCTTCGTTGAAGAACTTAACGGTACCGGTAACTGTAGACATATTATACTTTCCTGAAATCAATCTTTTAAAGTGCCGTCAGACATCAAGTGGATGCCGGATCAGCGGTATGCGGGAAACAAAAAACGGCTGGCTCAAAAAGGGGACGGTACACTACTGATGACAACAGGAATACGTCTTACTCTTGACTGCTTTGCTCGATCTTTCCAACGAAGACTACGGTACGCCTGTTTGCCCGGAATGCAAAGGTTTATTTTGTAGGTAGAAACATCCTGGCCACCTTAGTCACTCACTCAACGTTACCGTCTTGCCCTTTAACCGGGATATAGGTGGCTTCAATCCATATTCTTTGCCCTCGGCCTCCTTGCCGGTTAAAGGTGCTGGGCTGTGGGTGCCGGCATTCGCTGGTGCGAGCTTGGCAGTCCGCCGCTTGCGGCTTCTGTTTTTGAGACCTGGCGAGTTGTCAGTTCAGGCTCTGAGGGCTTAACTACCAAAGTCTTCCAGCGTCACTTTGCCATCATTGTTTTTATCCAGGTCATTGAACCAGTCATCTGTGCCGGCCAGGAATTCGTCACGCCCAACACGACCATCACCATTGGCATCGCTGTTTTTCAGGCTCATGCCATTCGCAACGGACTTCATCTGTTCACGTTGTTCATCGTCATAATTCGACACATCATTAGCGCGAGCGGCATCAAACGCGACGTACTCCTCAGCACTGAGATAGCCGTTCTGGTTTTTATCGAATGCGTTAAATACATTCCCTCTCATTTTGCGCAATTCTGTAACTGTTGCAGCGCCATTTTGATCCAGATCCCAGGTTTGCATGAACTGGTGCCCCGGTGATGACTGACCAAACGCTGCTGTCGAAATGAGTGCCAAAGCGCCACAAAAAACGAGATGCTTCATTGTAATGCTCCCTCTGGGAAGTGTAGTTCATAAATGATTATGCATATAACGAAATGGCATTCATGCCCCGTAGGTCGGTTATGTTGACTGACAAGCTTATTCAGGAAGTGGCTTTGTGGATTAAAGAGATCTTGAATCTCAGCGCCGGTGTTATCCAGCGGTATTTGGTGGTGTTCGACGATTCAAGAGAAAATGGCACACTGCACTAATTCCTGACTCGTGATGGTGTTCCCTGCGGGCCAGAGCTATATGGAGAGCCTGAAGCAGTTTTATGTTTTGAGACGGCTCGTAACTGTCGGAAGGGTCAGGATTGGCTCAGATCGCCTTTGGGCGATCCTCGGGGCTTTGCCCCGTCGTCACTAGGTTCCGACGCCCAAACGGCTGGTGCCGTTTGTCGAGCGCAGGTTCTCACCAAAGCTAACGAGCAAACCAGAATTCCATAAAAAAGCCCCGCACTTGGCGGGGCTTTTTTATGGAATATGGCCCGCCCGTCAGGATTCGAACCTGAGACCTTCGCCTCCGGAGGGCACCTTCGAAGGTAGGCAACAACCGGTCTAAATCGGTGAAAAGTCTCAAAGATCAAATACCTAAAGCAAAAACCGCCAGCCTCCAAAACCCCGATATATCAGCATTTTAAGCCAATTAACACCGAAGTGTGGCACATCTTTGTCAGGTAACCGATGTCCGGAAACAGGACATTTGATCGGTGCCCTCCAGGCACTCTAAACGGATATTTGGATCCGATTTTTTCAGGTCGGGGAGTGCAGAATTGTCAGGATTTCAGTGTCCGGAAATCGGACACGCTTTAGGGTCCGGAGAAAACTAGATCGTTGAATTAAATAAACAATAGCATTCCTGCCATCATACTTCGATCAAATCTTTCGAGCACGATTCGCTCGGAGCAATGCTATCTCCGCGTGGCTTTTTGATTAGGCGGGGTCGTTTGTATTGCGACATACAATGGTGACGACTCACTGTAAGCCTTCTTCAAAAGCTTGCAGGTCTTTTTCCCTCCAACGCGTGGTCCCAGGGCCGACCTTAATTGGCCTGGGAAATCTCCCCTCTCTGACCCAACGCCATATAGTTTTAGTTGAGACTTTGTAGCGGCTACTGACTTCATCGACGGTGTAAAACATGGGCTTTCTCTCAGCAGTTGCGGAGGTTTCGATTTGTTCCGCTTCAAACGAACCTGTGATACTCCAGGTGACGTTGTCTGAATTGATCGATGACAGCATTGATGAATGTCTGATTGGTGGCTATGGCCTGCTTTGCCGCTAATCGTCAGAATCAATGACCGTTCGACTGGGTGAGTGGCTTGGTGGAAAGGCGATCCAGTCCCTTTGAATCTGGCGACAGATCTGATCGCCGTTGGGAGGCTTAAAGATTGATAACGACTGATATGAAGCAGTATCCAATGAAAGTCATTAGCGGTGGTCAGACTGGTGCCGACCGCGCGCCACTTGATGCGGCGATAGACCGGAATTACCCGATCGCGGGCTCTTGCCCAAAAGGGCGCCTAGCAGAGGATGGGGCGATACCAGAGCGCTACCCGCTTACGGAAATCACTGGTGGCTATCGAGCCCGAACTCGAAAAAATGTTCAGACAGGCGACGGTACGCTTGTTGTCTATCGCGACGAACTCCCGGGAGCTAGCGAGGAGAGTTAGTATTCCAGATCGTACCTGCGCAGGTCTTGTTTGAATCCCTTCGAATTCGAGGTGTTCGTATGACGGGTTGTCCTTGAGATTTAACCTTCTGTGCAGCGTCTGCCCAAAAAAAGGCAGGGTCACCACCATCCTTTGCTGTGTTGAGGTTTACTAAGCTGAAAACGGTTAAGCTAGAGTGGAGTAGATCAGTAATATCCGATTATCTGGAAGCAGTAGGACAGGAGTCATGAAAAGTAATAGTGTTGAGGTTAGTAAACGCTATCTATATCACAAAATCATTGCTTATCTGGAAGGCGTAATATGCTCGGATCCCCAGAAGGGTAAGAAGCTTCCCTCTGTCAGGGAGATATGTAAGGTTTTTAAAGTGTCTCCGCCAACAGTGGTGAAAGCCTACTCGGAACTTGAGGCAAAAGGACTAGTCTTGGCTATCCCAAAGTCTGGATACTTTATCGATAACGCCTCGCGCTGCGAGGCGTTGGCTCCAGACGAAAAGCTCATAACCCGCATCTATAAGAATGCTCGAATGCCAGGGGTAATTCCGCTTAGCATAGACGCCGCTGCGAAATCGTCAGATCTTTGGACCTTAATGCAGCGAAAACTCAGAAGAGGTGGGGCTTTAGAGGAATATGATGTCAAAAATTATTCTCTAGAGGGTGACAGTAGATTGCGGGCAGCGATAGCTTATTTGTACACAAAAAACGGCATAGCCTGGAACTACGATGATGTCATTATCGCCAATGGTTATCAGATCGCTCTTATAGCCGCCATAAAAGCTTCAACGCGCTCGACACACATTCTGGTGGAAGCGCCGTGCTCATGGGCAACTCTCGAAATTCTTGAGACCTTAGGAGTAACACCTATCGAACTCTATCTTCAAGGCTCGCCATCAACACTGAAGAGTGAAATTGTTAGGAGCATCGACAGATATGGAATAACATCGGCAATTTTCTCTGCAACGATTAACCCAATCACGGGTCATTCCCCTCCTCAAGACATTGTAAACATGCTGCTTCAGGTTCTGGCTGAGCGAAGGATATCCATTGTAGAAACAAACGTGTACGGCAATATCGTGTTTTCAGAAGCACAACCACTCAGGGTTTCTTATCCTCCCGAGTTTATGCTCTGTGTCGGAACTTTCTCTAAGACTATAAGCCCTTCGTGCTGTATGGGATATGTGCTTACGAAAAGGATGAGCCTCGAAGTCCTTTCGTCCCTACAGCACACACCAAATACCATTTCTTCGGAGATCCAAAATGCACTCGCTGAACTAATAATGGATGGCCTATACGAGAAGGGAGTCACTCGTCAGATACAGGTGCTGAAAAAGCTCATGGAAAATATGACCGAACTTCTGGAGAAATACCTTCCTAGCGGCAAGGTGCGTTTCGATCGGCCTGATGGCGGAGCTGTGATCTGGCTGGAATCCACCAATGGCGTGGACTCTATTGCACTTTATAATCGTCTCATAGATTTTGGCGTTTCAATAGCTCCAGGTTATATATTTTCGTCCACTTACAAATTCTCTAAATGCTTTCGTATTAGTTATGCGACTGATTGGTCGGGAAATATTCCTAAGGCCATCGCTACGATTGGAAAGCAGATACTTAAACTTGAACGTACAGGCAACGGATTGTAGTTGCCCTGTTCACGATTTGTTATACCTAGCAAGCATCACAATTTAGCGGCCTTTATTGCCTTGAGTATATCCTTGGCTAGGTCTTCCCAAGCCTCTATACCGATGGAGAACCGTAAAAGTTCAGGCCTAATACCCTGCTCTAATCTTTGTTTTTCAGTAAGCTTGTGGTGGGAGGTAAGTGCTGGAGCGCAGACTGTTGTCTCAACCCCTCCTAGGCTAATTCCAGGTGTGATTAGATCCAGAGTCTGGAGGAAGTTAGGGATGGAGATACTATTCTTCTTGAACTCTATTGAGAAAAGGGAACCTGGACCGTTCATTTGCGCAGCAGCAACCTCGAATCCGGTATGGCTGGAGAGGCCAGGGTAGTACACCTTATTCACAACCTCTTTGGACGCTAATATTTCGGCTAACTTAAACGCATTGGTATTCTGCTCTCTCACGCGGATGGCGAGGGTTTTGAGGCTGCGATCGAGAAGGTAACAGTCTAGCCCGAATTTCTCACAGGGGATAAAAGAAAGCGGCTGAAAGTGCTATGGTTTCAAGAGCCTAACCAATCCACCAAGCACCAACAGCCGCTTCCAAAATGGTACCTGAAAAACTGACCTTCTCG
>JABXHG010000401.1 GCA_013393545.1 Alteromonadaceae bacterium
TGTTCGGTTTCCAGAGCCTTGAGCATCAGGGTGGATTTGCCACCCCCGGAATTGGCGGCGATAGCCGTAGTCTGGCCATTGCAAGTGAACGCGGCGGCATGGCCGAGCAAATAATCCTGCTGCTGGTCAATGAAGGCGAGGCGATCTACCACATCGCCCGGTTTGATGAACTGAGCGCGGCTGAAAAAGCCATGGACTATTTCCGTAGTTCCTTTGAGGCGGAAAACAGCGAAGCGGTTATGCCTATGCATCCGTGGGATGAGCAGTCTAAATAACCATAGAAATACTGAGACCTAGGAACAGTCATTTATAAAACTGCCACAGGGAGTTTGGCAGTAATGGTGTTAGGTTGTGATGTCGTGACTGGCATATTTACCAACATGTCGTTAGTCTGGGCGCTTGTAAATCGGTATAAAAGGCCTCGTTACCTTGAAGGCTGTTTTGATAAAAGGAGTTGGTTTTCAAAGGGTGTTTATGGATGACTTGTCGCCTTCAGATCTAAAAGCCATTCTGCATTCAAAGCGTGCCAACCTGTACTACCTGGAATATTGCAGAGTCATGCAGAAGGATGGCCGCGTTCTTTATCTCACGGAAGCCGATAAAGAAAACCTCTATTACAACATCCCCATCGCGAATACTACGGTACTGTTGCTGGGCAATGGCACCTCTATAACCCAGGCCGCTGTGCGAATGCTGACCCAGGCGGGTGTACTTATCGGGTTTTGTGGCGGCGGCGGCTCACCACTATACAGTGGAAGCGCAGTTGAGTGGTTTACTCCTCAAAGTGAATATCGCCCAACTGAGTATCTGCAGGGATGGGTGGGTTTTTGGTTTGATGATGTCCGGCGCTTTGACGCTGCCCGGAAACTCCAGCAGGCCCGCATTACCTACATGCTGGAGGTGTGGGAAAAGGATCGAGATTTAAAGCTGGAAGGTTTTAATCCTCAAGATCAGATGATTCAAAAGGCTCTGGATACATTCCATACCCGAACAGATCAAGCAGAAAAGCCGGCCGATCTTCTCCTTACCGAAGCTCAGTTAACCAAAACTTTGTACAAGTACGCAGCAGAAGCAACAGGCCAAAGTGGGTTTACCCGCAAACACCAGTCAATAGATAAAGCCAATGATTTTCTTAATCACGGTAACTATCTGGCTTACGGTTTAGCCGCTTGCTGCCTATGGGTTCTGGGCATTCCTCATGGGTTTGCCGTCATGCATGGCAAAACTCGGCGCGGTGCTCTGGTCTTCGATATTGCAGATTTAATTAAAGATGCGCTTGTGTTGCCCTGGGCATTTGTCTGCGCAAAAGAAGGCGCAACGGAACAGGAGTTTCGGCAGCAGGTATTGCAGGCTTTTACTGACCACAAGGCTCTTGATTTCATGTTCGATACGGTGAAAACCGTAGCCTTACAGGATCTTTCGCCGGATGAGGTGGAGAAGTTGGGCTTATGATGGTGGTTTTCGTTTCACAATGTGAAAAGAAAGCACTGCCACGCACACGACGGGTTCTGGATGCCTTCGCCAACCGTATCGGAGATAGTACCTGGCAAACCCTGATTACTGAAGAAGGGCTGAGCACCGTTCAAACGATGCTGAGAAAAACAGCCAGTAAAAGCTCAGCAATCAGCTGCCACTGGATTCGTTCCAGGTCTCGAAGCCAGTTACTTTGGGTTGTTGGGAACAGAAAGAAGTTCAATGCAGAGGGTGTTGTGCCCGTAAACAGCACTGAACTGGACCTGCTTGCCAAAGATGATCACAACAATTGGAAATACCTGCCCCTCATTAAAGCCTTCACCGGACTTGCGGCGTTACTGCATGACTGGGGTAAGGCAACGAAACTGTTCCAGGGCAAACTCAGCCCGCAATCGAAAAACAGATTCCAAGGGGACCCGCTTCGTCATGAGTGGATTTCCAGCTTGCTATTGATGGCGCTGATCAGGTCTGGAAAAGCACCGGAGCAAGATCAAAGCTGGCTAGAGCCATTGTTAACTCAAACCATCAATGAACAGCAGTTACAACAGGCTCTACCAACCCTGGTAGAAAGCCGCCATCCGCTGGCGGATGTGCCAGATGCCGCGAGCCTTCTTCTATGGTTGGTGCTGTCCCACCATCGGTTGCCCAAGCCTGAGAATGAAAGTGCGTTCGGTGACAAAACCAATGACACGCCACAGCGACTGTTATGGAGAATTAACCAGCAATGGGGCTATGAAAACAGGTTTGATGAGCCGGAGTTTCAAAAGCGCTTGCCAGACTGCTTTATTTTTCCCGAAGGTATGCTGTCTGCGTCCTCAGACTGGTTAAAAGAACTTAGCTTCCGCGCCCGCCAACTGCAAGAACATATCCCCCTTTTTACGCAAGCCATCCAGGATGGCAGTTGGCGCACAATTGCCCATCACGCTCGTTTGTGCCTGATGCTCGGTGATCACTACTATTCCTCGCAGCCACAGGATGCAAAATGGCCGACTAGTGTTGGGTTGTTTGCCAATACCTATCCCGATGGTCCCCACAAAGGGGAAATGAAACAGCAGCTTGATGAGCACCTGGTTCGGGTATCCCAGGTGGCCGTGCGAGCCTGCAAGATGCTGCCGAATTTTGAGCGTGACACACCGGTGGCTGAAGGTATTGAAAATCTTAAACCTGCGAAAGTGCCATCACCCGAGATAAAAAAACAGTTTGGCTGGCAGGATAAAGCCGTTACTGCGATCAAAAACTACCGACAGGAAACTGACGATAAGGTGACCGGCTACTTCATCGTTAATATGGCCAGCACTGGGCGGGGCAAAACCCTGGCCAACGCCAAAATTATGCAGGCTCTGTCGGAGGATCAACAAAGCCTGCGTTTCATACTGGCATTGGGGTTACGAACACTCACCCTGCAGACCGGTGATGAGTATCGTGATCGTATCGGTTTGAACGAGGAAGAGCTGGCCGTACTGATCGGTTCGCGGGCTGTACTTGAGCTGCATCAACAAACGAACACAGTTGTAGAGAAAGAAGACCAGCCACTGGAGTCTGAAGATTTTGGCTCAGAGTCTCGTGAAACATTGCTGGGTGAACAGGAGCAGGTGGTTGGTTTTGCGAATGATGAGCGCTGGCAAAACCTATTACCAGAAGAAGAACTGACCACCGTGCTGACAGGCCAGAGAGAGCGAGCGTTGCTGTACGCCCCGGTTCTTGCATGCACTATCGATCACATTATGGCTGCCACAGAAACCACTCGTGGTGGGCGTTTTATACTGCCCAGCTTGCGTTTGCTGTCATCAGACCTGGTAATTGATGAAATCGACGATTTCACCGGCGAAGACCTGGTGGCAATCGGACGGCTTATCCACCTGGCTGGCATGTTAGGACGCAAGGTGATGATCTCCTCTGCCACCATCCCGCCTGATCTTGCGCTTGGGTATTTTACTTCCTATCAAAAAGGCTGGGCCCTGTATGCTGCAAGCCGATATCAGAACAGCCGGGTAGCCTGCGGCTGGACAGATGAATTTAAAACAAGCTTGGATACATTGAGCCAGGGAGAGGGCGCAGCTGCCAACTATCAGTCTGCCCATCAGGCCTTCATAGAGAAGCGAATTGCAAAACTGCGTACCGAGCCTGTCAAGCGTCGGGCTACTATCGTCCCTTTATCGAAGCCTGCTGAGGGCGAGTCGTTTGAAACAGGATTTTTCTCCGCAATCCAGCATGAAATTGTTTCCAAACACTATGAGCACCGTGAGCAGGATACGAAAACCGGGCGCAATATTTCATTCGGTGTTGTGCGCTGCGCCAACATCTCACCCTGCGTTGATCTGACGGAATACCTGCTGGATGCGGAATGGCCGGAGCAGGTTGAGGTGCGGGTGATGGCTTACCACAGCCAGCAGGTGTTGTTGTTGCGTCATGCCCAGGAGCAGCACCTTGACCAGGTGCTCAAGCGAAAAACACCGGCAAATGACCCGGCAGGGGCATTTCAAAACCCTATTGTTCGCCGTCACCTGGATACCGGTGAGAGTCAAGATCTGATTTTTGTGCTGGTTGCGACTCCTGTCGAGGAGGTAGGGCGTGATCACGATTTCGACTGGGCAGTGGTTGAGCCTTCGTCATACCGGTCCATTATCCAATTGGCCGGGCGAGTGCGTCGCCACCGGGCTGCGGATTCGAGCAATAAAATACCTAATATGGGGCTGATGCAGTACAACCTTAAAGGTTACAAAGGGGAGCCCAAGGATGTCTTTAGCCGACCGGGTTATGAGCAGGGCAGTTGGCAGCTTAGACCATCGAAAAGCCTAACGGATATTGTTGATGCCAAGGCGTTGGAGCGCCGTGTTGATGCAGTGCCGCGCATTATGAAAAGTGGCGCAGCGCCCTCCAAGCAGTTGGCGGCTCTGGAGCATTTTGTTATTGGCCGCACCCTGGGTTGCCACTATTTGACTGATGATGCCGAAGGCTGTGACCCGGCTACGAGCCCTAAAAACCTCTGGGGCTACACGGATGACTATTGGTGGATGACCGCTTTGCCGCAGCAGTTTAATCGCTTTCGAAATAGTGCACCCGGCATCAGCCTTTATCGAGTAATTGATGAGACAGGAAGGGCGGCTTTCTGGATGTACGATCAGCATAGAGGTTGGGTGCGGATAGAAAAGACATTAGGGATACAGCACCAACCTCTTAGCCCTGAGCGCACAGCACGGTTATGGCTGAAGCGCGATTATGAAGCGTTGGTGTCGGAGCAAAGTCAGCTTAGGAGAACGGATATAACAGAAACCTCTCAGCGGCTGGGGGAAATTACTTTGAGCTTTCACAACGAGACTAATCGCTACCGATATAACGATCAGCTGGGACTTGTTAAAGCTAATGACGAATAATGGGGAAACAGGAGAGAACCATGTCGGATCCAGCCATTGAGCATTTCTTTGCTGAGCGCAAAGACGCGTGGCTAAAGAAAAAACTCAAGCCCTCCATGTCGGATCAGGAGGCGCTTGAGAAGGAACAGGAGTGCGAAGAGGTTTTCGCGTTAAAAAATTGGTTGCCGAATGCCGCCAAGCGCGCGGGACAAATTTCAATGGCAACCCATCCCTGCACATTTAGCCATCCAAGTGCCCGGAAAAACAAAAATGGCTACGCCAGTTCCATTATTGCGCAAGGAAGCGAGCGGTCTCCCGATGGATTCTTGCGCAGCGGTAACCTCCAGGTTGAGCCGGACGCGTTGGGCAATGCTGCGGCATTGGATGTGTATAAGTTCCTGACTTTAGTTCTGCAAGATGGCATGACACTGCTACAGCACATACAAAGTGACACCGACATTGCTCTAAACCTCTTGGAAAAGGCCGAAGGTGACACTGAGGCCGTAAAAGCGGGCCTTCTTGCCATGGTGGCAGTAAAAGATGAGGCGGTGACCAGTTCCAAGATTAAACAGGTTTATTTCCCGGTTGAGGGCGAGGGCTCTGAGTACCACTTGCTCTCTATCCTCAGCCATTCTGGTCACCTGTTCGAAATGCGGCAGAGGCTGGATCGGCTGCGATTTTCCGAGGAGGTTAAGGCTAAGAGGGATCTTAGAAAGCAGAATCAGTATTCAGAGACTGGATATCAGGAAATTTATAACCTCACGACCATAGGGTTTGGGGGCACCAAGCCGCAGAACATCAGCGTTCTGAATAGCCAAAATGCCGGCAAAGCTCATTTGTTGCTATCTATGCCACCAGAGTTGTCACCCAGAACCACCCGCCTCCCTACGCGCAATTTCTTCGGCGATGTGTTCTACCCAAAACAACTCCAGGAAACCTTTCAGGCCCTCCACAGACTCCTGACCACAGATTACAACAACCTGCACATTCGCGAGGGCCGGGATTACCGGATTCAGGAATACCTCGACCAACTGATTCTGAAGATGTGGCAAGTGCGCAAAGCGTTTGAGGAGCAGCCTCATGGCCGGTCAGAAAGCCTGCCTGGCTATCAGAAGGTTTGGTTATTTCCTGAGCGGGAAGCTGAACGATCAGAAAGCACGCAGTGGCTGAATGATTTGGTAAACGAAGCCACGCGCCATTTTATCAACAGTTATCGAAAAGTGATGGGCAAAGCTGCTGTCCCGTTAGGAGATGACGAGCTGGAAGCCTTTGCCCGCATTATTGAACAGAGCAAGGAGGCACTGCTATGAGTACCCGTCGCATATTGGTGCTACCGCACCTGAAAGTGCACAACGCCAACGCACTTTCCAGCCCCTTCACCATTGGTTTCCCTGCTATGACGGCCTGGCTGGGCTTTGTTCATGCACTGGAGCGCAAATTAAAAACTAGAGGTTATTCGACGCTTGAATTATGTTCCACCGGTGTCATCAGTCACCAGTGTGACCTGCAAACCTATCGCGGGCCAGGGGATTTTGTTCACTCAATCATTGGTACGGCAAACCCGCTCGACAAAGATGGCAAACGGTCTGCATTCATTGAAGAGGCCCGTTGTCACCTGGATGTAAGCCTGCTGATTGAGTGCCGTGCCAGTGAAGATGATCTTGAGCGAATCGAGGAGCCAGAGTTCACGGAATGGGTTGAGCACCTGTTAAATGCCATGAGGGTTGCCGGTGGGGACCTTCAGCGCGTTAACCCGCCAAGATTTGTGGTACTGGATGACAGCAACAACAAAGACGTTCGCAAGCTGCTGCTCAATCTAATGCCTGGTTTTGCGCTTATTGAGCGCCGTGAGCTAATGCAAAACGCGATGGAACAAGGCGCCGATGCGTTGGATGCGTTACTCGAACACCTGACAGTGCATCACCACAGCGAACAAGATGGTGATGGGAACGTGAGCTGGCACAGCCAGCGAAAAACGGCAGAGGATGGGAGCAAACCCGGATGGATAGTGCCCATTGCTACTGGTTTCCAGGGTATCAGTCCACTCGGGCAAGCAAAAAACCAGCGAGATCCGGACACGCCCCACCGCTTTGCTGAAAGCGTAGTTACCTTGGGCGAATTCAGAATGCTGCACAGGATTGAAATGCTGGACGACATTCTTTGGCGATACCACACCGATCTGCCAAACAAACTGTATCTGTGCCAACAGACTCAGTCAGAGACGAGCAACGATGGTTTTTTCTAAATCTTGATGATGAAAGCAAGGGAGACACAACATGGCTAAAAATAACGATACTGCTTCGGTACTGGCTTTTGAGAAAAAGCTCGTACCATCAGACGGCTATTTTTACGGCACCCGTTGGGCTGAGAGATCTGAAGCAACGGTGCTGGAACTGCAGGAAAAATCAGTCCGGGGTACCATTTCTAATCGCCTGAAGACCGCAGTAAAAAACGACCCGGCCAAACTGAACGCAGAAGTTGAAAAGCCTAACCTGCAAACCGTTGACGCCTGTGCCCTGGGAATCGACCAGGATACTCTTAAACACCAGTTTACCCTCAAGGTGCTTGGTGGCGTTGAGCACCCTTCTGCCTGCAACAATACCCTGTTCAAACAAAGCTATCACCAGGCGGCACGGAACTATATTGAACAGGAAGGCTTCAGGGAACTAGGCCGCCGCTATGCCCAGAATATCGCCAACGCCCGTTTTTTGTGGCGTAACAGAGTGGGCGCTGAGCAGATAGAAGTGCAAGTGAAAGTACTCAACAAAGGCCAGGAGCAGGAGTGGGTGTTTGATGCGCTAAATCACAGCACCCGAAGTTTTGATCAGCAAGATGATCAGATTAACCAGTTGGGAGAAAAAGTTGCCACTGCATTAGCTAGCGGTGACGGTGCTCTCATGCTGGAGATCACCACCTATTCACAGTTGGGCAAAGCTCAGGAAGTGTATCCCTCTGAAGAGTTGGTGCTGGATAAAGGCAAAAGTAAAAAGAGCAAGGTACTGTATCAGGTGCGAGGTCACGCAGCCATGCATTCGCAAAAGATTGGTAATGCTCTGCGGTCCATTGACACTTGGTATCCAGCTTATGATGACGAGCAGGAGAGTGCCGGCGCTATCGCCATTGAACCCTACGGTGCGGTTACTAACCTGGGCAAAGCTTATCGTACACCCAAAGATAAACAGGACTTTTATACGCACTTTGACGCCTGGGCCCGCGGCGGTGAACTAAGCGCCAATGACCAGCATTATGTGATGGCTGTACTGGTGCGTGGTGGTGTGTTTGGCGAGAGTGACAAGTAGGGAGTGAACCATGCGGTTTTACCAGGATATTACTCTTTTGCCAGATGCAGATGTTTCTCTTGGGTTCCTTTGGCACAAGATATACCAACAGATTCACATAGCACTGGTTGAGCACAAAGTTGGAGAGAACCAGAGTTTGGTTGCGATAGGGCTTCCAGAATACGGAAACGGTTCATTCCCGCTGGGTAGAAAGCTTCGTTTATATGCCTGTGAACGTGCGCACCTTGAGCAATTGGAGGTTGAAGGATACCTCCGGAGGTTTAGTGATTATGTTCATTTAAAATCCGTTCAGGATGTACCAAGGGTAAGCAGCTACGTAAGCTTCATGAGGCATCATGCTAAAGGTGAGGCCAGAATAGAAAAAGATCATCAGAATAAAGCCCGGCTGTGGGCTGCTAAATCAGGGAAATCTCTTGAAGAGTGTCTGGATGAGCTGGAAAAATCTCGACCGAAATTACAGGGAAAATTACCGTTTATCTGGATGGAAAGCCAAGAAGCGAAAAAGCGGGAGGGAGGCGCCGGAAGACGGTTTCCTCTATTTATAAAAAGATCTGAGCAGTCTTGTCCAGGTAAGGGAGCTATAAACTGTTATGGATTAAGTCATCCAGATAACCCCGTTAGTTTGCCAGCATTTTAAACCAAAAATTTGCTCTTTAAAAAAATATCCATTTAAACAATGGGTTACAGAAATGGTTTTTGGAAAGGGTAAAGAAGCTTTTTTCAGCTAACTCGTTGCTGTAACTTTAATTTTTGCCTTTTGGGCATTGTTCGCCGCCGTGCAGGCGGCTTAGAAAAAGCTCGTTTTTGGGACGATTCAACCGACAAAGTTCGCCGCCGTGCAGGCGGCTTAGAAAGACAGCCGCTTTTACCAGTTCAGTTTGCCGGTGTTCGCCGCCGTGCAGGCGGCTTAGAAAAGAAATCCCCCGCCTTTCTTCGGGTTGCTCTGGTTCGCCGCCGTGCAGGCGGCTTAGAAAGAGTGGTTGCCAAAGAGCCGGCCCCCGCCCCGGTTCGCCGCCGTGCAGGCGGCTTAGAAAACCAGTCGGGTTTTGGGTTCGTGCACGTAGAAGTTCGCCGCCGTGCAGGCGGCTTAGAAATTCACCGCTCGTGGCGCTCTGGAGTCCGTGGAGTTCGCCGCCGTGCAGGCGGCTTAGAAACGCAAATAATGGAGCGATTCACCCCGGAGGCAGTTCGCCGCCGTGCAGGCGGCTTAGAAATATAGGCCCGGTGTTGGTTACCAGTTTGTTGCGTTCGCCGCCGTGCAGGCGGCTTAGAAATCCCTTAACTGCTTTCGCTACTGTGCCGAATCGTTCGCCGCCGTGCAGGCGGCTTAGAAATTGCGGAATGAGAGCAGAACTTTTTGCGCATCGTTCGCCGCCGTGCAGGCGGCTTAGAAATGGGTGTTGCGAGACTTGGCCGACTCCGGGAAGTTCGCCGCCGTGCAGGCGGCTTAGAAAATTTCCGGTATTGTTTAGCTCGTCGTTACTGTGTTCGCCGCCGTGCAGGCGGCTTAGAAACTGCCCGGGATCTCGCCATCATCAATCCACTTGTTCGCCGCCGTGCAGGCGGCTTAGAAAATACGAAGATGTTTCAGTCTGCGAAGAGTGGCGTTCGCCGCCGTGCAGGCGGCTTAGAAAACTCCCGGTTTATGCCCGGTCGCAGGCCGGAGGTTCGCCGCCGTGCAGGCGGCTTAGAAATTAACTGGGTCCGCCTGGCTGGCGGAGTTCTAGTTCGCCGCCGTGCAGGCGGCTTAGAAACGCAGCGTTATCCATTTCTGCCAGCCGCTGACGTTCGCCGCCGTGCAGGCGGCTTAGAAATTGTCGGCTGCGGCGGTGAGATTGCAAGTTTTGTTCGCCGCCGTGCAGGCGGCTTAGAAAGATGTCCCGCTCCCTTCTTGGCCAGGCCCGCGGTTCGCCGCCGTGCAGGCGGCTTAGAAAAACAACAAAACCATTCACCGGTATTCAGCCGCGTTCGCCGCCGTGCAGGCGGCTTAGAAATGAGCGTAAGTCACAGCTGGCCGGAGTTGTGGGTTCGCCGCCGTGCAGGCGGCTTAGAAATGCTGCATGGCGTCGGCTGGTATGCGGGCGTTGTTCGCCGCCGTGCAGGCGGCTTAGAAAAGGCCGTAAGTGGTGCAGGTGGTGAGGTCCACGTTCGCCGCCGTGCAGGCGGCTTAGAAATACCCGGCTGAGCACATTACGTTCCGCTCAATGTTCGCCGCCGTGCAGGCGGCTTAGAAAAGCCCTTGTTGACGTCTTCCAGCATCGGGTTCGTTCGCCGCCGTGCAGGCGGCTTAGAAATCATTTCGATTAAGGGACGTAACGAAGATGAAGTTCGCCGCCGTGCAGGCGGCTTAGAAAAACCGGGAGAGCGTTGTTATCGGCACGACCGCGTTCGCCGCCGTGCAGGCGGCTTAGAAATGCTGATGACGCACGAACTTCTGGCGCTCAAGGTTCGCCGCCGTGCAGGCGGCTTAGAAATTGGCCTGGACTCCGTGCTCGGCACTGGCGTTGTTCGCCGCCGTGCAGGCGGCTTAGAAAGTGTAGCGCCATTCTTCGACACTCCAGGCATAGTTCGCCGCCGTGCAGGCGGCTTAGAAATATTGATTCTTGTATTTTTTCCCCTGCTATCAGTTCGCCGCCGTGCAGGCGGCTTAGAAATGCATGGACAGACCGGCGCCTGGTGATCCTTGGTTCGCCGCCGTGCAGGCGGCTTAGAAAAAGCCGAGCAAAGCCGGAAGTGCAGGCAGAGAGTTCGCCGCCGTGCAGGCGGCTTAGAAAATTAAAAGCGCCAGCATCATTGTTGTTTTCACGTTCGCCGCCGTGCAGGCGGCTTAGAAATGGCGTCGGGGTGCCGACTCGGGTCCGGCTACGTTCGCCGCCGTGCAGGCGGCTTAGAAAATGTTCGTAACAATGTCCACATTGTGGTATTTGTTCGCCGAGAATTATTGTTCAGCGAAACGGCGGCTCATCAAAACTACGCAGTTTGCGCGGCTC
>JABXHG010000402.1 GCA_013393545.1 Alteromonadaceae bacterium
AGAGGATAACTCCTATAGGCGATGTGACCATCCGAGACCCTACACCTAACGTCGAAGAGTCTTAAATAGATCCATAAATCTTATGTTTCTGTGGAATTTATTTAATTGTATGACTAAGCATCTAGCGCTAGCTTTTAGTATGTCCTCACAACACAATACAACATAAGGATCTATACATGCTATCTAACAAAATCAAAATGACTGCAGCACTGGTTACCCTCGCTTCTAGTACTGTACTGCAGGCGGCAGATTATCCACAGAAAAACATAAATTACATTGTACCGTTTGCGGCCGGTGGGGCCGTCGACTTCACCGGCCGTCTGATTGCCGAAGAAGCACCAAGCGCTTTCGACGGGCACAAGTTCATCGTCAAGAATATGCCTGGCGGTGGTGCCGTGATTGGCCAGACGTATGCCAGTTCGGCACCCGCCGATGGGTATACCTTGCTCGCCATGACGTCGTCAGTCATTAACAACTCACTCACCAAGAAAGTGGCTTACGACCTGGATAGCTTTACGCCGTTGGCATTATACAACCTTGATCCAGAAGTGATTGTTACGTCAGCCGATAGCGATATAAAAAATTTGGACGACTTCCTGAGCGCGGCTAAAAACGGTAGTGTCAGTATCGCTACGCCCGGTACGTCAACGTCTCACCACATTGCCGCCTTGTCGCTGGCAGAAGAAAGTGACCTCAACTTTCGCTATGTGCACAATTCAAGCGCTGCTATGCAGCTTCAACAATTGATGGGTGGCCATACTGAAGCAGGTTTCATGTCACTGGGTGAGGCTGTCGGGCCTGCTCAGGACGGCAGCCTTCGCATTCTGGTGGTGATGGACGACACGCGCAGCGACCTGGCCCCCGAGGCGCCTACCTATAAGGAGCTCACCGACGAGGATCTACAATGGGGCACTTTCCGTGGCATTGCAGCGCCGGCTGACCTACCCGACGATGTAGAAGCCCAGTTGGAAACGCGCCTAGGTGAGCTGCTCACCTCACCTGGATTTGTGGAGCGCATGAACGAGTCGGGCTACAAGGTTGACTATCGGGACGGCGATGCCTTTCGCCAATACCTCGACTCGACTGCAGAAAAGATGCAGCAGGTTCTTCCCTTGCTGGTTGATGGTTCATGAATCGTCGCCTTTCTCCTTTCTCCGGGCACTGGTTGGACAGGGTGTTGGCCCTGGTGGTGCTCGGCTTATCCATCGGTGTGTTAACAACGGTCAGCGACTATCCCGATGCAGCTGCTAGCTTACCGTCGATACTTGGGTGGCTGTTACTAATGTGCAGTGTCGGGCTTTGGCTGTTTCCTGGAAAACAAGCCGAACTATCGGGCATCCATGGCGGTGGCTTGGTCGTGGCATTAGTTGTCTTCTGCTTATCGCTCTGGCTCTTTGAGCATGCCGGTGGCGACGTCGCATTACTGGTGCTGTTTCTAGGCTGCGCGTGGATAATGGGCTACCCCATAGGCTTGCGGCTGATTTTTATTGGGCTGTTCTTCATGGCCGTGATCGGCGTTTTATTCGGCAACTTGCTCGGCGTCCCATTACCCGGGCCTGTGTTCAGTCTGTTTATCGAGTAATGCCGTCCCCCCAGCCCTCTGTAAGGACATTTACATGGATTATTCTGCACTGCTTGCTGCCGGGTCGCATGCCTTCAGCCTCTGGCCCCTGCTAAGTCTCCTGGCCGGCGTTACGCTGGGCCTAGTGGTAGGCTCCATACCTGGACTCAACGATACCATCACGCTTGCTGTTCTGGTCCCTATTACCTTCGCGATGCCTTCTGATATCGCTTTTCCATTACTGGTCGGGGTGTATTGCGCAGCATGTTTCGGGGGGTCCTTCCCCGCCATTCTGTTGAAGATTCCTGGGACGGCGTCGTCAGTGCTGACAGCCGTCGATGGCCATGAGATGGTCAAGAAGGGTCGGGCTGGTCAAGCGCTGGGCATCGCTACGTACAGCTCTACGTTTGCGGGTACCCTGTCAGCGTTGGTACTGGTTTTCTTTGCCCCACTGCTCGCGCATTATGCTCTCCGTTTTGGCCCCGCTGAGTATTTTTCTCTTAGCCTTCTGGGGCTCTCTACGGTGGTGGGCATGGGCGCTGGCAATGTCATGAAGAGCACGCTGTCCTGCCTGCTTGGCCTCTTGGTGGCGATGATAGGGATGAGTCCCGAGGCCGGTTATCCTCGCTTTACGTTCGATAATTTCTGGCTCTTTGAGGGGTTGCCGCTTACTCCGATCCTGATCGGTCTTTTCGGTCTTAGCGTGGTTTTTGAAATGCTTTCGAAAGACGCCGAAAGCGCAAACAATACGCTGCGCCAACCGATCCGCTTCACTGATATGCTCCTTTCCTGGAAAATGATCCGCCGCCTGATGCCCACTTGGCTGAACGCCTCGGTGCTGGGCAATGTGGTCGGGATCTTGCCGGGGGCGGGTATGCTTGTTGCCATCTATATGGCTTATGATCGGGTGCGTCGGCGCTTTGGTGAACGTTGCGGCCAAGGGCTCCCCGAAGGTATTGCCGCGCCAGAAGCGGCGAACAACTCGGTAGTTGCCAGCTCTATGGTGCCGCTACTGTCTCTGGGGATACCTGGCAACTCAACTTCGGCGTTGTTTCTTGGTGCTCTACTTATTCAGGGCTTGCGTCCAGGCCCCTCACTCTTCACCGATAGCCCAGATATAGCGTACTTGATTGTCATATGCTTTGTTATTGCTAATTTGCTCATGTTTCCATTGGGCTTGTTGCTGGCAAGAGTCGTGCCCAATTTGCTCCGATTGATACCTCAATCCCTGTTAGCTGCCGCCATTGCCGTACTCTGCTTTACCGGGGCCTTTGCTATTGGCAATAGTACTTTCGGTATAGTCGTTGCGCTTATCTTTGGCGTCATCGGCTTTCTTTTCAATCGCGTAAATGTGCCGCTATCGCCATTTATTCTTGCTCTGGTTCTGGCGCCGGTCATTGAGCGTTCCTTCTTCCAGAGCATGTCGTTGTCGGGTGGCTCAATCAATTACTTTTTTACCCAGCCGCTAAGCTTGGGAATGCTGATTTTCACCCTGTTGTTCCTTCTCTGGCCACTATGGAAAAGGATGGTACGACGTTACCGGCAGCATGCCAGCGCTTAATTTGTTCAGCGCCCCGGCGAAGACTGCCCTCCTACTTGACTGGCTAAAAGCTGGTAGAGCTTGGAGGCAGCTTCGCTGGGGTTATCGTCTCGCAGGTAGAGGTAAAAGTTGATATCGGGCAGCGGAGGAAAGCCTTGTCGCTCTCCTAACACTCGGAATTCGGGAGTGACCATCTCGATACTGCGTGCCGTAACGCCTAGCCCTGCACGTACTGCTGCTTTGATGCCGGCAAGGTTAGGGGCAATGTAGCTTTCCTGGTAAGTTCGGCCCTGATGTATCAACGCTTCCTGCGCAATACGGCGAAAGATACTGGGTTCATCCGCCAGCACCAGAGGTAAGGAGCCTGATGCATCGAGCTGATAGTCACTTGCGGCAATCCATACCACAGGGGAGCTGCGTAAAATAAGATGTGGATGCCCCCTAGCCTCGCGTGTGGAAATGGTAAGGTCCAGCTCTCCGGCATATAACATGTCCATGAGATCGGGGCTTCGCCCCACATGAATCGCCATCGAAAGATGCGGGTTTGCTCGAGCAAAACGCTGCAGGATACCGGGTAATACGGTGTCAGCAATATCTGCCGGAGCGCCGATACGTACCGGCCCACTGAGTTCCTGATCGTTAAGCATCGACCATAGCTCGTCATGTAAGGCAAGCAATCGCCGCGCATACTCCGACAGGCGAATGCCGGCCGGCGTGAGCTGCTTCTGGCGCCCTCGCTTGACGAATAGAGCGACTTGCAACTCATCTTCCAGGCGCCCCATTTGCTGGCTAATTGCCGGCTGAGATTTATGTACCTTCAGCGCCGCTTTGGCAAAGCTGTTTTCATCACAAATGGTAATGAAGGTCCTAAGCAAAGAAAGGTCTAAATGACGCATATACTTAAGCTCGACTTATGTTTTAAGCGGACAATCTTATTATAAATATAAAAACCAGTGCAGTACATTAGTAATGAATTCCCCAAAAAACGAGATAGCCAAATGGATACTTCAGCCGATACTCGTCAGCAGACTGTCAATGCAGCGCTTAACCGCATACGCCAAACACTAACCCTGCAAGGCCTTGAGCGCTCGACACTTGATACCGTACTCGCTGAGCTCAAGCAGCTGGCGGCACGCCAAGATCTTTGGAATTCGACCGACTTCCCTCCTCCGAGTGCAGATGAACGCCAAGCGCGCTATCTGATTAACCAGCAAGAGGACAAAACCTTCGCACTCTACCTTAACGTTATGCGGCCAGGCAAGCGCATTCCGCCCCATAACCATACGACCTGGGCATGTATCGCGGCCGTCGAGGGTGAGGAGACAAATACCCTGTACCGGCGCTTGGATGATGGGTCTGTTCCCGGCAAGGCAGAGCTGGCTATCGACCATCACATTACCGTCGGCCCCGGCAGCGGCGTTGCCTTGATGCCCGACGATATTCATGCGGTACTGATTGAAGGCGACACCCCCATCCGGCACTTGCATCTCTATGGCCATGCTTTAGAAACGCTCAACAACCGTATTACCTTCGACGTAAGTTCCGGCACTTGCCAGCGTATGGATGTCGGCGTCAAGACGCGCCAGGCGGGAGAGCATTAATGCGCAGTATCTCTCCAAAAGCACTCAAGCATATGCTGGCCCAAACCAGCGAAGAGGTGGCCGTTCTCGACATCCGCGAATTCGGAGAGTACGGCATGGGCCATCCTTTCCATGCCGTCAATGCCCCCTTCAGCCAGCTGGAAGCAATCATCACCCGGTTAGTGCCGCGTCATTCTGTGCAAGTCGTTGTGATGGATGATCACGATGAAGGGCGTGCGCGGCGTTCAAGCCAGCGGCTAAGTGAGTTGGGTTACCACCGTGTCGCCTGGATGGAGGGCGGAGTCGCTGCATGGCAGGCAATGGGTTACGGGCTTTTTGCCGGTGTCAATGTCGTGAGCAAGACCTTCGGCGAGCTGGTGCAAGAGCACTACCATACGCCGGGTCTTGATGCATCTATATTGGCTGACTGGCAGCAACAGCAGAAAAATGTACACGTCATCGACGGGCGTACCATCCCTGAATACAAAAAAATGAACATCCCGGGCAGTGCCTGCTGCCCCAATGGCGAATTAGCCAAGCGGCTGCCTGCAATGCTGGAGGGTGATACCACGACCCCGGTGGTAATCAATTGTGCTGGCCGTACACGCAGTATCATCGGCGCTCAGACCTTGCGTTGGCTGGGCATACAGAACCCGGTATTCGCTCTTGAAAACGGCACCCAGGGTTGGCAACTGGCCGGACTACAGCTTGAAAACGGTAGCACGCGCCATTATCCCGACGAGGTGTCACCGAATGCTACATGGGCTGCTGACGCACGCAGCCTGGCCGAGAAGCACGGGGTGTCAGGCATTGATGCCACGACGCTGAATGCCTGGATGAGCAGCGATCAGCGGACAACCTACGTCTTTGATGTACGTACCGTCGAAGAGTGGCAGCATGCGAGCCCCAGAGGGGCCATACATGCCCCGGGTGGTCAGTTAATCCAGGCCACAGATCACTGGGTCGGTGTTTATCGTGCACGGCTGGTACTAATTGATGACGACGAGTGCCGCGCACCGGTTGTCGCTACCTGGCTTACGCTTATGGGAATGGAAGTGGCTTGGCTTCGTGGAGGCGCAAGCGGCTGGGGAGACCTGAATTGTCTGGCTCAGCGCGCGGCGTCAGCACCAGCGCTGTCTCCACTCCCCTTGTGTGATCTCAAGACGGCCCTGGCACCCACGACGCTGTGCCTGGATGTTCGTCCCGGAATGCAGTTTCGCGAAGGACATTTACCCGGAGTGCTGTGGGTCAACCGCTCTCTGCTTGAGACCCAGCTAGCTAATGTTGATGTTTGCCGCCCGATCGTCATCATCGGCGATGAAGGACGCAGTGCTTGCTTGGCGGCTGATCTCGCCGTGTTAGGTATTTCCCCGCCCAGTCGGTTGCCTCCTGATACTGCCGCCTGGGAGGATGCCAGCGTTATTCTAGAACACACTCCGCATTATCCTGACGATGAGAGCTGCATTGACTTCCTGTTTTTCGTTCATGATCGCCATGACGGTAACCTTGAGGCTTCGCGCCGCTATCTCGCCTGGGAGACGGGACTGCTCGCTCAACTCGATTCAGAAGAACGTAAAACTTTCGCGATCTAACTCTTAATGGAGATCACCATGACACTTGAGACTGACCTGATTCATCTTGCCCGTCCCCGACAGTCGCCCGCGCCCGTCAATCCACCGGTGGTTCGCGCCAGCACAGTGACATTCAACACCATCCAGCAAATGCGCGACACCAAGCAACGCCGCAGCCATGGAGAACGGATGTTCAGCTATGGCCGACGTGGCACTCCGACCACTTATGCCCTGGAAGATGCCATTTCACGACTCGAGGATGGAGAACATACGCAGCTGTTACCGTCGGGCGTGGCAGCGATAAATTTAGTTTTTATGACGCTAGCGAAGCCTGGTGCTCACGTTGTTATTGCTGACAGCGTTTATCAGCCCGTTCGTCGTATCGTGGAAGGCTGGCTAACTCCCTGGGGCGTATCGGTCGATTATTTCGACGGCAGCAGCGCGCATCTGCAGTCAGTTATTCGGACCGATACCTGCTTGATTTATACCGAAATCCCCGGATCCCTTGTTTATGAAATGCAGGACCTGCCCGCGTTGAGCGATGTGGCGAGCCGCCATGATATCCCCATAGTCGTCGATAACACCTGGGCCAGTGGAATACTGATGCAGCCCTTGGCGTATGGCGCCACCGTGTCGCTGATGGCAGGCACAAAATACGTGGTTGGGCACTCTGATGTCATGCTGGGCAGCGTGACTGCCAATGGTGAGGTTGGTCAGCAACTCCGCGAAATGGCCGTGACACTGGGGCAGAGCATTGGCGCTGATGACGCTTATCTAGCCCTCCGTGGATTGCGCACCCTCGCGTGCCGTATGGCAACGCATGCCAGCAACGCACAAAAGTTGGGCGACTGGCTGGCCTACCAGCGTCATGTAGCTCATATTCATCAGCCTTCGCGCGCTGATCACCCTGGTCATCAGCTTTGGCAGCGCGACTTCAGCGGTGGCAATGGTCTGCTAACGATCGAATTTACTCCCGACATCACGACCCAACAACTCGATGCTCTTGTGGATCGCCTAGCTCTGTTTGCTATCGGCTCCTCTTGGGGCGGCTTTGAAAGCCTTGCCTTGCCTTGTGATATAGCGGCAGCGCGAAGTCTGGATAATAACTGGTCACACCGTGGCCCTTGCCTGCGCTTGCATATTGGCTTGGAATCGCCGGAGGATCTTGTGATGGATCTTGCGCAGGCATGGTCAGTCTTGAGCTGCAGGGCACAAGAATAGTGTTCCACGACTTTTAGGACAAGGCCTAGGCTCGGCTTTTTTACCTGAGGAAACGACATGAAAACTAGTTTTGCAGGCATCTTTCCTTATTTACCTACTCCGGTTTTTAATAATGGCGATGTTAATACCAAAGTGCTGGGTCAGCTGTGTGATGATCTAATAAGCCAGGGGGTTCATGGTTTATCGCCATTAGGATCCACAGGGGAGTTTCCGTATCTTACTTGGCAGCAAAAATGTCAGGTGGTGGAAGCGACCATAAGCGCCTCATCAGGTAGGGTTCCGGTAATCGGCAGTGTCTCATCTACTACTACCAGCGGCGCCATCTACCAGGCTAGGCATTTTGAGAAAATGGGTTGCGAAGGCATCTTGGTTATTTTGGACACATATTTCCCTGTAACAGAGGAAAATCAGATAGCCTACTTCAAGGCTGTTGCCGCATCGATAAGTCTGCCTATGGTGATATACACCAATCCGGCTTTTGCACAACAAGAATTAAGCTCTGAAGTGATCATCAGGCTTAGCGAAATTGAAAATATAGAATATCTGAAAGATGCTTCATCAAATACAGGAAAGTTGTTGACCATAATTAATGAAACACGAGGAAAACTGAAGGTGTTCTCTGCATCAGCGCATATACCGACGTCTGTCATGCTGATAGGCGGCGTAGGCTGGATGGCGGGGCCTGCCTGCCTAGTGCCCAAGAAAAGCATTCGGCTCTACAATCTTTGCCAAGAAGGCAAGTGGGAAGAGGCGATAGCCTTACAGAAGAAGCTATGGTTGATAAATCAAATTTTTTCAAAATTTAACTTGGCGGCATGTATTAAGGCGGGCTTGGAGATTCAAGGGTATCCGGTCGGCAGCCCAATCCCCCCGCAAGCTCCCTTAACAGATAAAGAAAAGGCCAAGGTGTGCAAGGTCCTTAAAGAAATAGCGGACGATGACTAGCGGGCGGAGTGTTAGGGCAGTGCTAGGTTCTGTCTGAAAAATCGACCCTCATACAGCGTTCGATGCAGGCCAGCGTGACCATCGCTCTGTAACTGCTGGCAAGCTTGTCGTAGCGAGTATTCAGCCGACGCTTTTCCTTGAGCCAGCCAAACAGACGCTCTACCACGTTGCGCTGACGGTATTTGGGTCTATCGAACTGATGCGGCAGGCCTGGCCTTGGGCGTCGATGCATGCGCCGTCTGGGGATGATCGGGCGCATACCGTAACGTGTGCAGTAATGTCGTAATGTAGTGGTCTAATGAAACCGGACACTCACTTGGGTGGTAAGCTTGCCATCCTGAACGAGGTGTCTCATGACCAGAAAACGACGTTCCTTTTCCACGGAATTCAAGCAGGAAGCCGCTATCCTGGTGCTGGATCAGGGCTATTCGATAGCGGCGGCCAGCCGCTCCCTGGATGTTGGCGAAAATACAATTGAAGTAGTTGTTACGGCAGAGGATGGTACGAACAAAACTTACAGATTAATAGTAACACGTGAACAATCAACTGAACCGGGAGAGCCAGGAGAGCCAGGAGAAC
>JABXHG010000403.1 GCA_013393545.1 Alteromonadaceae bacterium
CCATTCACAGAACGTTCTACAAAAGGAACAAAGAAATGTCAATGAAGAGGTGTCGGTAAATTACCGGGGAGCATTGTCAAACTCCTTGTATGCGACGGCATTATTCCCGATCGTCGTACGCGCAAGCTGCGCATCAACGATACTTTCAATAACGCCTGGAAATCTGGCAATGCCCTCCCAAGCGGTGATGGTGATCCGGGAAAGCGACATTCGCTAATACAGTCGAGGAGCTAGTCAGTGATTGGTAGTTGGTGCGAGATTGCTCTTTTGCGTGGCAACCGAATGATCATAATGCACGTCTAGCTTGGGACTGCTTCCTCGCCACCAATGGCAAAATTTGGGCTACCCACAATTAAGTGGCGCATAACGGCATCGTATAGTTGGCCGCATATGGCGTTACTGCTTTTGATTGGGCTTGCTAGATTCACGTTCAAAGATGGTAGCCTTGGGAGCCCGTGCTGACTACCAAGACGTTTGAGTGTGGAAGGTATTGTCGATCTGGGCAGAGCAGAAACTACGGCCCCGCTTTCCACCGCCGCCACAAGCCCCCCATAACTGTAGGTCTCGTATTCCACTCGATACTCACGTCCCGCACCTTTGAGCGCACCGAGCATCACTTCTCTGTCAGGGCAGCCGTGCTCAAACAAAGCTACGGGCACCGTAGTTTGTTGCCAAGCTAACGATTTTCGGGCACATACCCATTCTAACGGTTCGACCCTGATGGGCTCTGCGTTAATGTCAGAAGGACAATGCTGTGCCAGAGCAATATCGAACTCCCCTTTTTTATAACGCTCCCAGATACCAGTGCTAAAGCTGCAATCCAAAGTTACTTGCACGTTGGGAAACTGGCATTTCCAATGCTCAAGTAGTCCTGGTAGTAGACAACTTGCATAACAATCGGTGGTGGCGAATCGAATGATTTGTCGGTCAACGGTGTTCTGCGTCAACCACAACTCAGCTTCATCGTTTGCGGTGACGACCTTTTGCGCCCTCAGGTAGAAGGCCATACCTTTTTCAGTGAGGGTGACGCCATTCGGATTCCGTTGAAGCAACGGCGCGCCAACCTGACGTTCAAGCTGCTGCACTTGCCAGCTGACCGTAGACTGGGCCAGGAAAAGTCGTTCTCCTGCCCGCGAAAAACCGCCCGTATCCGCAACATATATAAATGTACGTAGCTGATCCAAGCTCCATTTCATTTTGATATCTCCTATGACCGGCTCGTCTCAACTGCTTGATGTGCGCATGTTGGGGGGAACGGCAATCGAATGGACAAAAAGGAACGCTGATCGAGTATCGAATAAGTTGATACCCCCAGACAAGTTTTTTCGTTTCCAACTTACCTGTGTCCCTTTGTACGCTCTGCTCCACTGGTTTTGGAAACAAACACATGGACGCGACTATGACAGCAATGACGAGTTCCCTTGGCAGCAGAAGTTTGGGCGGAGTTGCTCAAGCAGATCTCTCAAAAATGCTTCCCCCTCAATGCTATACCCAGGGCGAATGGTTCGAACGCGAACTGCAAGCTATTCATTTTCCAGCATGGCATTTTGTCTGCTTGTCGTCTTCCATTCCTGATACCGGAAGTTTTGTCACACGTCGGTTTTTGGAGCGCAGCGTCATCGTTGTTCGCAGTGAAGACGGCACAATCAGAGCATTTCTGAACAGCTGTCGGCATCGGGCAGCTCCTTTGACAACACAAAAATGCGGGAAAAACACCCAGTTTAAATGCCCTTTTCATGAGTGGACTTATGACACATCCGGCAATTTGATAAGCGCTCCCGGTTTGGGGGGGTGCGTGACTAGAAGTGACCTTCCAGGGCTAAAACTCAATTTGGTGAGCGTTCAATGTGAAGTCACCGCAGGCTTGGTGTTCATTAACCTGAATGCCGAGAACGAGGTCCCGCTTGACGCCTATCTCGGTAACTACATCGACAAAGTCGCCCTCCCACACCAAATCCAGAGAATGCACTGTGTTCAAGAAAAGGCTTACACACTGACGACGAACTGGAAGCTGTACATTGAGGTAGATATGGAAACCCTCCATACGAACTTCATCCACAGTCGGTCGATTGGCAGTCAACCGGTTAGGCCGATAGAGCACGACCGTAATTGGTTTGGTGTCTACCATAAAAATTCGCTTTCGCCAGCGCTATTCCCTGAAAAGCGCAACCTCGCCTTTTCACCACCCCGTGACATTATCGGCGAAGCCGCAGAGGGCACCCATTTCTGCGTCATTCTGCCGGGCTTCTTCATTGTAACCGCACCAGAAGTCATGTGGTGGATTCAGAAGACACCCATTTCAGCCACTCGCACTAGTGTCAATGTTGGTTACGCGTTCCATGAGGAAACTCTTGCTCGAAGCGATTTCAATGATATTGCTCCGCTCTATTTCGAACGTCTCGATCAAGTGATTCTTGAGGATGATCAGATTTGCGAGTACCAACTGGAAGGGTTGAGCAATCAAGTGCAGGGACACTACACACCGGTTGAACCGATTGCTGCTTACTTCTCAGCGCTCGTCGGGTCAAGACTGAGGGAAGCGGGGTATGAATAGCACTCGTACCGTTGCTGGGGCGCCCCTTTTGGTTCCGACGAGCTGGCTTAAATGGGGAGGTTGGTGCCTACTTGTTAGCATTTTCATCAGTGGCTTCTTTTTCCGTTTCGCGCCCGCG
The DNA here is from genome assembly GCA_013393545.1 of Alteromonadaceae bacterium. The sequence continues at coordinate 2,673 of JABXHG010000403.1, forward strand.
ACATTGTCGGGGAGTATGCAGCAAGAACTCAGTTTGACAGCCACTGCACTAGGTATTGTGGCATCAATGCACTTCTGGGTTTACACACTGATGCAGGTGCCCGCTGGCATTTTTACCGACTCGGTTGGGGTGCGAAATGGTGGGCTTATCGGGGGGACTGTAACGTCGATAGGTGCTTTGTGTTTTGGTTTTGCCCCAAATCTAGTGGTTTTGCTCGTGGGGTCAGCTCTGATGGGGCTTGGGTTATCTGCAGTTTTCGTCGCACTGATGACTTACAACGCTACTTGGTTTTCCTCAGATCGCCATTCGCTCGTCATGGGCACAACGATGCTTCTGGCTGCACTGGGGAGTGTGATAGCACAGAGCCCGACCGCGCATCTACTGAACTGGTTCAGCTGGAGAGATATTGTTCTCTTTTTTGGTGGCCTGACGTTTTTGGCCTCCACCTGTCTTGTTGTTTTCTGTCGAGATGCCCCTAAGCGAAGACAAGAGCACTCAACGAAACCCAAGGCAATAGTACATCAATTACTGCAGGGAAATCGGGGCGTACTGCGATCCAGCCAAGTATGGCTGCTTTTTCTTTGTGTAGCTGCCACTAATGGAACCCTGTATGCATTTCTAGGGTTGTGGGCTGCGCCACTCTTAATAGACGGTTTCGGCCTGCAACCTACACAAGCCGCACAGTACGCAACTATTGCACTTATTGTTTACGGTGTGGGCTCTTTGTTTGCAGGGTGGGCAGCTGACCGTATTGGAGCGAAGAAGCCGGTAATTGTTGCGGCAGCACTGATATCGGCGACTGTATGGGGCGTAATGGCTTTTGCTGAATGGAGTCCTGGGTGGGGAGCAATGGTTCTGTTTGTACTGTTGGGACTCTCAGGAGGACAGGTAAGCGTGATTTTTTCGGCCACCAAGGAGGCGGTAGCCCTGCAGAACGTCGGGTTTGCAACAGCGCTTGTAAATATGGGTGCATTCTTGGCAGCAGCTTTGGTTCAATCGGGCTTTGGGATCATTCTGGATATCGTGTCTGTTGCAGAAAAAGGAACTGGCCCAAGTCTTCAGAGTTATCAATTCGCGTTGATTCTGCCCTTAATCATAAGCGGGCTAGGGGTAATAGCATCTTTGTTTCTGAGAGACCAAGCACATACATGAGAGCTTCTTGGTCTTGCTCGATAACCCTTTCTACATCGGTTGGCGACGCCGTATAGCGAGCACTAAGGCAATGGATGTATAGCTGGGTGTAATAAAGCCCTTTCAGATTTAATAAATAAAGTTATCTTAAATATAGAAAAAGCTAAATTAAGCCCCAAAATCTCGCGCTAACTCATAGTCTTAAAGTAAAAATGCTTTTTTGAAATTGCCAAAATAATTGTAGTTTGACCCACTCAGTAATGCGTCTGAAAAGGAGATAGACCATGACTCGCCACTATCCTAATATAATCATTGGTGGAGGCCCAGCGGGCCTCAATTTAGCACTCGAGTTTAAGAAGCGGGGCATCAATTACTTATTGCTTGAAGCCAGTCCGGCTGTTGGTGGCCAGTGGGATAAATTACCTGTATGTGGCCAGCTTATTTCTCTAAACAAAAAGTTTGTGCCCGGTAAGGATCACACGTATCGAATGCGCTATGATTGGCATACGCTAAGCACTATCAGTGCTGAAGACATTCAGAAGGACGCAATGCTCCGATTTACCGAGTGGACATCAGAGCACTGGCCCTCGGCCAAAACGTATAAAAAGTATCTCCAATATGTTGCTGATAATATGGGGTTAATGCCCGCAATTCGCACAAACTCACCAGTGCGGCGCATATCGCGTGTATGCGATAATGGGAGGTTTTTTGTTCAGGTGTCAGACACACTTGACTTCACTTCAGATAGAATCTTCTGCGGAACGGGTAGATCGGAATCTATTCTTCCAAACATCAAAGGGTTAAACCAAGACACATGTACGTTTTACGAAGATTTCAATCCAGAGGAAGCCAACGAGCGTTACGAAGACAAGATTGTCGTGGTGCTTGGCCGCGGCAATTCGGCATTTGAAATTGCACATCACCTTGTAAATATAACTGCGGAAACAAGAATCGTAACTCGATCCTTGCCAAAATTTGCACGCCAAACACACAATGTACACGATATACGTGGGCAAGTATCTGATGTCTTTGATTTAATGCAATTGAAGTCTAATAACAACATCGTCAGTGACCGGATCGTTGAGGTAAGCCGAATATCAGGCGGAAAACATAGCGGAAGGCTTTTGGTTCGTTACGAGACACCATGCCCTCATTGGACTCCGCCTCGCTGGATGCGTCGAACAGGAATTGTTGACGAAATTATTGTCTGCTGTGGATTCAACTATACCATGACGAGTATATTTGACATGGAGAGTGTCCGTCCAGAATGCGATAAAGCAGGTAAATATTGCCTGCTTAATTCAAGATGGGAATCTATCAACGAACCCAATTTATACTTCATTGGTGCTCCGACGCGCATAAACGATCCAGACGCAGCATCCGGATTTGTTCATGGGTTCCGCTGCAACATACAGGCACTTGGTCATCTCATCGCCGAACAACAGGGCATGCCACTTGAGCCCCTATTCGTATGTACGCTACCATCAAACGAAGCTTCGAGTGGACTTACCTCCCTCGCCGAATACCTGGTCAGTATGGTCAGTACTACAATGCCATTGTTCGAGCTTTACAGTTATTTCGGTAGTATGGTTACGTTCGAATACGATGATGGCACGGGTGCTGTACATGTCAAGGTTTGGCCACCATTCCCACGCCAATATAATCGAGAGCGATGGGGTGGGATTAAAACCTACGTAGAGGTTGTGTTCGAGTACGGTTTCTCTCGCTATGGTGATGGGACGCTGCCAACACATTACTTTACGCTTCCCGCAGATCATTTTGATTCATCCAGAAGTGCTTATATCCACCCTGTTTTCCACGTCTTCCGTGACGGCGTCGAAGTGGATCAGTTCCATATGCAAGAGAGCTTGATAGGCCGGTGGGATCTCGATGACTACGTAGATGAGGAAACCAACCCGGATCAATATAAGAATGTTGCTTTCAACGCTTTTGCGTGTGCGCTTGGGCTTAATGAGCGGCGAAGCATGCTGCCTGTGTTAGATGAATTTTTAGATGATTGCTATCCGTTAATGACCGACAAAGAGGTAGTAGAAGCGCTTAGTATACAACCGACATTGGCGTTGCTCTCGCCGGCCAGCCAAATAGGGAAGTCAAGACAATAGGCTGTTGCCCCGCTCAGAGGCACGATGAGCGGGGCAACACGCACATCAAAGGGAATATTTACATGCAAGATATTGGGGTATCTGTCAGTGGGATACTGGGCCTAATTATAACCAGCTCGATACTCATTGCTGTACCAGGCCCAAGCATCATGCTTTTTATTGGGCAGGTAATCATGAAGGGTAGAAGTCATGCGTTGCGTGGCGTGATCGGCAATGCAATTGGCATGTTGAGCATTGCGATACTTCTCTCGTTTGGACTCGGCCCTCTAATATTGAAGTCCGATTTCGCTTTGTCTGCTATCAGAATGCTGGGTGCGATCGCCTTGCTGCTTATCGGCATAGGATATCTTGTAGCTTCGAAAGACGCGAGCCCGGTTGCAGCCGAACAGCCAACAAAGAGAAAATCACCGCTCACTGCTGGAGTGATAGTCGGTATAACCAACCCCAAAGCTTTCATCATGTTTGGAACCATAGTCCCCAGCTTTCTCAGCGGTAATCTTGCGAGCCCCACAAACGTCCTGCTCATGTATTCGATGATACCTATCATGTTGGGTATTGCGATCGATAGTGTCTGGGTTGTAACTGCGCACAGCGTAAGCTCCCGCCTTTTTGCTAATGTGGACAGTATTAAAATCGTAAACCGTATCGGAGGTGGCTTAATCATTCTGATGGCTCTTACCTTGGCATACGAGGCTGTTTCCGGTTTATCAGTTATCAGGCAGACGACAATATGAGCTGACCAGCCCGCAGGACATTCAGTACGGGTCTACCCGAGGGCTGTCTCCGCCTGATCCATAAACCGGCCCGCCTCCCAAGTTGCTCCTGTGGCCGGGGAAGCCAAGATGACACCAGAAAGCGCATATCTTGATCAGCGATTAGAAAACCTGAGTCCGGAGAAGACGGTATTAGAACAGTTGCAAGCAGCAAACCGTACAGCTACCGGAAGGGACTTACGTATGCGCCTAGCTCAATTGGGGCTTGATGCACAGAAAATAGTAACCCCCAGCGGGTCACTAAGTGGCGGTGAGCGTCTGA
>JABXHG010000404.1 GCA_013393545.1 Alteromonadaceae bacterium
GAATCGTGTTCTGGCAGGAACATCCTGATTCTACAAGAGAAAACCACTCGCCATCTTCGTTTTCAGACCGACCTCATGAATAAGCCGGGTTGATCGTATATCAAAGTAACGTTCCGCAACGGCAGTAATTGTTTTTGCGATAACTTGTTCTTCGAGAAAATGGAGGATGGAAGTGTTGAAGCCATTTGATTCGTTAAGTCATGATTCGCCAGTGGTGTTTCTTTTTACGCTGTTGTCAATTCTTGCCTTGGTTTTTTATTTCCATAGGAGAGCGGGTTCTTCTTACGGGTTCTTTAACAGGATCTACGCGTTAGTGATGGGCGGTGGAGAGTTTTATGATGAAGAAATAAGTCGGTTTTGGAAGGAGCGTAGGGATGTTGAAAGGTTTAATGCTCTTTTTAATGTAGGGGCAAAGTCTGTAAGCGAGATAGTTAGGTTTAAGTCTTGGGTTGAGCGGTTTCGTATTGATGTGCGATTGATTGCAAACTTGAGAGGTAGAGTTGATCTGGAAAAGATGAGGGTGGTTAAAGTAAGCTGGTGGGAGTCGCCTGTTCTTTTGTCTATCCTGATTCTTTTCACTGTTGTTTTTTTGTTTTTCTTGTCAATTGCTGCTTCCAATTCAGCTCTTTTGAAATTTAATGACGAAGGTCAGTGGCTTTGGCTGGATCATGAGAAAGCCTATAGCACTAGGTTGCATGATTTATTCAGCGGGGGTGATGAGTGGGAAATTACAAAGTCTGAGTGTGAACAGGCTGAAGGAGATTATGGCGGCTTGCTTTTCGATTCCGGTCCGAATGAAAAATCCGTGGGTTTTATATGCAACTCATTTTTTGATGAAGAGCAATCTTCTGAAGTTGAGGATACAATTAAGGAGCAGAGGTTCTTTTTTGCACCAGCGGCAGCTTCATTTTTGTTTATGCTGATTCCATATCTGGAGCTGATGGCTATATCAAGAGCAGTTTGTGCCCGTCGCCATATAGCGAATAAGTACAAGAAGTATAAAAATCATAAAAAATAATAATGCACCAATGCTCTTCTGGAGTATTGCTTTAATTTTTTTGTGGCTGATTTTTTGTAAGCTTTCTGTGGCTGAGTGATGCTTTTTGGTGAGGTGTTGCTCAGCTGGAAGGGTTCTCAAAGAAGCAATAAGAATAATAATTATCTTATTGTTCTTATTATTCGCCAGCCTGGTGCGCTACGCATGTGCGACCCTGTTTTCGAGGTGGTGCCTCCTGATAACTATGCCAAGGGAAGTGCTGGCCCAAGGCAGAGGGCGACCGCTAAGGGAAAACCCCGAAAACCCAATGAGGAATTGTATTCAGATTCTGTAGCCGAGGGATGTCAGCCTCAAACGGTTAAGTGGCTGATAGCTTAATATCGTATTTCGTATCGTATTTCATATTATACGAAATATGAAATACGAAATTATGGCTTTGGGCTGTGATGCCAAGGACGGGTAGTTGACTGACAGAACCGGCGTGCCGGCTGGGAGGGCGGAGAGATTAGTGAGTATACGAAACCTTAGCGGTAACGTCGGTTCCTATCTATGTGGGGTACGCGTTTCCCCAGTACACGAGTTTACCCTTGGAATTTTGATATTTTTTTGGAATATGCTTATGTTTTTTATATTTGATTGATTTAAAAGAGGTTTATTGAAAAATTGAGGTGGCAATGGATTAAGAGGTTTTCCTTATCTATTTACCTTTTTTCTTCAAAATATATCATTTTGATTGACCCGCTCCCTTGGGCTTACTTTGGCTCATTGAATTCTGGCTAGCATGAATTAATAATTCCTCCATCGAAGGTTGCTTTATGGAGGTGTGGCTATGCGTGCTGAGGACTATCTTATCCAGCGCTTCGGGCTTTTGATGAGTATTAACGACCTTGCTGATTTGCTGGGTCGCTCACCTGACGGTGTACGTGTATCCCTCTACACAGATACTGAGGTGTCGAGAAAACTTAAGCCGACAATGGTGAAAGTTGGGCGTCGTGTTTATTTTCGTACACTTCACGTCAAGGACGCACTGAGCTTAGATTGAAAGTGTGAAAGTCTTAAGATTGCCTGTAAGTAATTTTGATCGCCTTTAAGCGGAAGCTTTAAAAAGCTCATAGGCTGACTTTGCAAGGATGAAAAAGGTATGGCGCGCGTAAGTCCGTCAGTCGTGCAAAAAATTCTAGGAAGAGTGGTTGCCTATCATGCCGCGTTCACGCTCCTTCCTGGTGTTTCAGTTCCTGGTGCAGTCTTCCTTAGCCAAGCATTCTACTGGACACGTAACACCAAGGCGGAGGAAAGAGGCGGGTGGTTTTACAAAAATCAGCGTGGCAGAGATAGTTGGGAGTCAGAAACTGGACTTTCTCCAAAGCAGCAGGCTAACGCTAGGAAATCGCTAGTGGAAATTGGCGTGTTGGAAGAGGAGAGGAGAGATGTTCCTGCAAAAATGTGGTATCGGGTGAACTGCGAGCGTTTGCTTGAGCTTCTGGCGGAGCAATTCGACAAAGAGTCTTCTGGAAGTGGTTGTAATTCCCAGCTTTTCCCTTTAGTAGATTCTACTATCCCCTCTGGCCAATCTGGTGATCAGGATGGTCAAACCTTGATTCGACCAAAGGGCAAATCTATTACAGAGAATACGACACAGAGTACATCAAGAAATAAAAGCGGGGCGGCCAAGGTCGAGAGTCATTCTGGGTCCGACTCAAAATTAACGCTGGCCGAGATGGCTGAGTTGCTGGGCCAGCAAAGAGCAGACCTCATAGCCAGAAACTACGGCAGCGACAAAGTTGGAGCTCCTGCAGTAGAAGAAATGCGCAGAACCCTCCGCACATAGAATTCAAGCGGCGCGGAACGGGGGTGATGGCCCCGCCCCGCGCCTAACCACAACTGCCTGCGTAGGGAGGCACCCATGGCTAACAGACAGGGTATCACACCCGCCTTCACCGACAGTGGACTGTCACGGCTGTACCGATCACACGCGGTCGAACAGCACGCCATCCAAAGTGAGATTCAAACTCTGGTGATCATCGCCGGTTACGCTTGCGATTTTCTCACCGAAGGGTTGGAAGCCCTTCCCGAAGACTTCTTCACCTGCATCGAGGAGATGAAAGAGGTGATGGAGTCCATCGACCTGAAAAGTCTAGATTTTGAAAAACGGTCGCTCACGCTCCAGAGAACAAAGCGGCGTCTGGAGGCCAAGGCGACCCGCCAGAATCGTCAAAAGGAGGTTTGATTATGAGCATCACAATTTCGTGCGCACGAAGAATCGCTGGTGTCGCTCTCGCGGCCACCGTCGGTCTTTCGCAGCCAGCCATGGCGGGCGGGATTCCCGTGATCGACCTGTCGAGCCTGACTCAGCAGATTTTGCAGGTCCAGCACATGCTTAACCAAATCGAGCAACTGAAAAGCCAGCTCGAAACGGCCAACAAGGAGTTGGACAGCATGAGCGGGGTTCGTGGCCTGGGCAACGTCATCGACTCGGCATATGACACCGCCGTGAACGTCGATCCTAACCAGGTGCTGAGTGACGCCGGCATCAGGGGTGCGAGCGAACACGGCCTGTCCGGTGACGTGGCGGACCTGTACGACAGCGGCAACCAGAACACGGCGACCTGGCTTGGCCAGTCCCAAAAGTCCCTGGAGCAGGCTCAGGAGCGTTTCAGCGAGCTGACCGGCTTGGTGGCTGAGGTCAATAACAGCCCGGACCAGAAAGACATTCTGGACCTCCAGGCCCGTATCGGCGCCGAACAAGTCATGCTGCAAAACGAGATGGCCAAGCTGTCCATGCTCCGTTCGCAGGCCGAGGCCAACCAGGCCATGCACAACCAGCGCGTGCAGCAGATGCGCGTCGCGTCATCAGGGGAACCGTTCGAACTTGATTGGTAAGGAGGCCTTATGGATGTCAGGAAAATTTCGTGCGCACGAAATATTGCCATTGTGGTTCTGGTCAGCGTTGCGCAGTCCGGGTGCTTTGATGACACCCCGGATACTGGCCCGGTGCAGACCGTGGACTGGTACAAAGCGCATGACGACGAGCGCAAGGTGACACTGGAGACGTGTGGCAACAACCCTGGCGAACTCCAGGAGACGCCGAATTGCATTAATGCACTACAGGCGGAGCGGGCACTGTCTAGCGGTGAGCCCTTCGAGCTCGACCTGTCTAGCCTCAAAAGCGAGGAGGACTCATGAACCTGTTTGAAGGCATGTTCTCCGTCGTTGATCAGGCACTGGACCAGTACATCGTCAACACGGCTACTGACCTCATCGCTTACATCACTCCGATGTTTACCAGCATGTTGATCGTCTGGATTGCCATCTGGGGCTATTTGATGATGTTTGGCAAGGTCAGTGAGCCCTTGCAGGAGGGCGTTTTTCGCATCCTTCGCATCGGCTTCATCATGACGCTGGGGCTGACGGTCGGTACCTATATGGGCGTCGTGGTGGACGTACTGGCTCACGGCCCGGAAAAGGTAGCAGCAGTCATCACGGGGTCCAATGGAGGCGCAGCGGCAATTTTGGACAGCCTGTTCTCCCGCGTTCTCGCCGTAGCTGATCAGGCCTGGGATAAAGCGGGAGTCATGAGTGGTGATTTCGGCATGTATCTGGTGGCAATTCTGATCATGGTGTTTGGTGGTGGTGTTGCCATCGTAGTGGCGTTCCTCCTACTGGCCAGCAAGGTCGCTACCACAGTGCTGCTGGCAATTGGTCCTCTCTTCATCATCGGCCTGCTTTTTAACGCTACCCAACGCTTTTTCGAAAGCTGGCTGGGTATGGTGATCAATTTCGGCATGCTGCTGCTTTTGGGCTCAGCCATTGGCCGAATGGTCATCGATGTCAGCGAAGCGTTCATGAACATCGTGGAATCCTCGGCAAGCAGCATGGCCAGTATGACCACAAGTGCCTATCTGATTGCTTTTTTTGCCCTTGGCATCTTGGTGCTGAAGCAGGTTCCGGCCATTGCTTCTGCATTGGGCGGTGGTGTGGCATTGGCAACTCAGGGCGCTCTGGGATCTGCTATGTCCGCGATGCGTCCCTCAGCAATTCGCCGTCAGTATCGCAGCGTTCAACGTGATGCACGCTTAGCAGGCAGTGCGGCAACCTCTCCTTACCGTGGCGCCAAGTCTGCCTATCGTGCCTACCAGAAGCGTTTCGGTGCTGGCAACACGATGACAGGAGGCTAAGTCATGAATAGCAATATCAAGTGGTTAGATATCTGGCGCGACCGCGTAGCGCGGGTAAAGCGTGGGGTGGGGCTGGTCATCTCGGGCCTGTTACTGGTGGTGGGTATCCTGTTGTCTGTGGCGTTGCTCCCTGAACTGCCTGGTTTGGTCAGCGTCGCTCTTGCTGGCGATGGCGAGACTGCTCGTACCCTGTTTGTCTGTGTGGCCGGTATTGCCGTGTGTGTTCTCCAGTGGCTATGGCGCGCAACGATATATCCCGAGCTTCGGCGTGATCCACCTCAGAAGGAGACCTCATGAGCTACCGGCGCTTGACACCCGAAGAGATCGAGGACCTGCGAGCTGAGATGCGCGCTTCTGGACAGTGGATGAAAACTGAGCTGGCCAAGCGTCGCCGAGAGCATGGAGAGACGGGGGCGGTAGAGACAAGTGCCTCCCCTATTACTAATGGCGAAGCCTCCCGATCAGCCCCAGGCGACGAGCAGTTTTGAGACAGGTCTGTCCGTATTGCTAATGGCGAAACCTAACGCGTATCCCCGTGCTTGATAGCCTCGCCCGAGAAGCAGCCATTTTTCTTACGTACGAAAAGATTGGATGGGTTTGGGGCTAGGGCAGGATTCGCGGGTTGGTACCACAACGTACCACTGGTTGTGGGAGCCATAGTGGGAGGTCGGCGAGATTTCGTGCGCACGAAAAATTCAGGTGACTGTGGCCTAGGGCAGGATTCGAGCAGTGTCGGCACATGGTACCGCCGTCCTGAGTTGATCGCGCCGCAGAGGCTCTTCCCGGAGTCAAAATTTCTTACGTACGAAAAGTGTGGGTAGTTTTGGGGCTAGGGCAGGATTCGCGAAGTGTCAGCCGTTGCCGGCAGCGTGCTGGCATTTGGTACCAAATTCGAGAGTCAGCGTGTGATGAAGGATGACGAGATGACAGAAACAGCAGTGGTCAAGACCAGGCTGACGCCTGGCGAGAAGGAAGCCTGGCAGCGTCTGTGTGAGGCATCTGGCCGTTCGGAGTCAGACGTACTACGAGAGATGATCCAGCGCGTCTGTGGAGAGAGCATCGCCGAAGAAGGGCGAGACATGATGCGAGGCCCGAAGTCTTGCAAGTTATCGATTCGGCTGACTCGGCAGGAGCAGGAGTTGATCACAGAGCGTGCCGCCTATGAGGGGTTTCCGAACCGCACTCGTTGGGCTTCGGCTCTGATTCGGGCAACGCTGCTACGTCAGCCGGTCATGAACGAAGAAGAGCGCTCGGCCTTGATCCAAGCATCTTTCGCACTGACCGACGTCATTGAAAACGCGGGCGGTACCCAGCTGGGTTTGCCTCGCATGCGGATTAAGGATCAGGGCCAAAGAGAAATCAGCATCAAGGAGCTACAAGACAGAGTGCGGGAGGTTAATGAGCGCGTAATGGCACTGGTCTCCAGTGGGCGAAAGCGTTGGAATCTGGTGTGAGCATAGGAGAATGGAAATGCCGAGATATAGCTTCAAGGTCGATCCGTGCCCTCCGGAGGAAGGCTATGGCTGGGTCCTAAGGTACTTTGAGGATGATTGGGAGATTCCAGGATACGAGGTGTTTTCTGCACCTCAAGATGTTGGATGGATGAAGAGGGTCGAGTACGAGAACGCCAAGTTTGCCGGAGAGCTATGGGTCGAAGAGATGATCGCGGCATATGGCGGGGATTCAGAAGGTCGTCCAGAAAGCGAGTCGGTTAGTACGCAGTTGAGTTTCAAACTCGATGAATGATAAGTGCCACGCCAGGACCGCAGCCTGCCTCGACCAGGATGGCTCCCCATGCCCGCTGTGGCTGGCACATGAGCTTCAGGTGATGTTATAGCAGTCAGTAGCGTGCATAATTATACGGTGCATGTATATTGAAATCTATATAACTATTTGTTTATAAAAAGGAAATTTGTGGGGAATGCTGGTCTACAAC
>JABXHG010000405.1 GCA_013393545.1 Alteromonadaceae bacterium
GAGCCTCGAGACACAACCGAGTAGCTCGCTCACGTAATTCTTGAGGGTATTTATAATTGGCCATAGTCCAATCAGCTTATCCTTCCGGAATATCTGGCACACCCTCCATCAAACCAAGGACGATTCAATGAGCCCCTTGAATCTCGTATTAACAGCAGGCCTCTCTCAGCCGAGTAGCCATGCACGCTCCGCCAATTTTGTTGCACAAATGACCAAGATCAATTGGACGTCGCATGACAGACTATTAGTGACTCAAGTCATACGGCATGAGCTTGTGGTTGGAGGGGAGCCTCGCGACACCAAAGTCCAAATGATCAACATCATTACTCAGTCGCGTACGAATTTACGAACGCATAAATAACCGAAGAGGATTCTAATGAAATACTTCAATAAGATGCTAATCACGTTGAGCACAGCCGCATTGGTCTTGACAGGCTGCGGCGCGGACGAGGGGGAGCAAACGTCAACCGATTCTGCTACTACTCAGGGCCGTCCAGCAGAGCTAGATGCCGAATCGGTTACAGAAATTGCTGAACTTGTGCCTCAAGAAATCAGAGACAAGGGACAGCTAGACGTTGCGATCACGGTGGGAATGGCACCACTTAACTATGCTGAACCCGAGTCTGAAGAAATGGTCGGATTGAATCCCGACCTCGCTTCACTAGTTGGGGACGTCCTTGACCTTGATGTAAATATTCACGGTGTCACAATGGATCAAATCATTCCTGGCATGGAAGCGGGTCGTTATGATGTCACGTTCGCCAATATGGGGATCACGCCTGAACGCGCAGAAGTCCTCGACTTCGTCGAATACTATTTCGCGTCCGCAAATCTAGGGGTCAGAAAAGGTAATCCAGCAGACCTGTCGTCAGATACGCTATGCGGAGTGTCAATTGGCGTGGCAAATGGAAGCTACCAGCACGTATCCCTCCTACCGAAATATACAGAAGAGTGTGAGGCCAACGGCGAGGATGCCCTCGATATCAACACATTTCCTGAACAGCAGCAAGCACTCCTGGCGTTATCAAGTAGTCGTGTCGATGCTGTTTCCTTAGACGGTGCCGTTCTTCTATATGCAATAAGTCAAGATGACTCCTACGAGGATCTTGGCTACATGGACGATGGAGCAAACGTCGGTATCGGCGTTCTCAAAGGTAACGAGCTTCTCGAACCCGTCCAGCTAGCTATGAACCATTTGAGCGAAACAGAATTGTATCAAGAAACGCTAGGTAGCTACGGCATTGATGAGTTCGCTCTAGAGGAATTCGAGGTACATCAGTGAGTTCAGCTACAACGCGACTTGATAGAACTAAACCTGTCAACCAAGACCACCGACACCCAATTATGCCCGCGCGAGACCGGCGTATTGAAATATTCGGAGCGGTAGTTCTCGTCCTCGTATTAGCAGCAATTGCCAGTATTGCGTCCAACGAAAATTTCCGTTGGACAGTCGTCGGCGATTTTATGTTTCATTCCAGTATCTTGACGGGTATACGAAATACGTTACTCCTGACAGCGATCTCCATGATCGTAGGTTCACTTATAGGCGCTGTAATTGCTCTCATGAAAATCTCCCAGAGCAGGGCCTTAAACGCTATCGCCGAAGGTTACGTTTGGTTATTTCGAGGCATCCCTCTCCTAGTCCAGCTCCTGATATGGTTCAATCTGGCAGCCTTGTATCCACGCTTAGGTATAGGAATCCCAGGCTCAGAAATCGGTTTTTTCGTTAATGCAAATGAGATTATTAGCCCATTCAGCGCCGCTATTTTGGCGTTAACTTTGCATGAATCCGCTCTCATGGCCGAAGTTATTAGGTCAGGTCTACTTTCAGTTAATCGTGGGCAGACTGAAGCTGCACAAGCTTTAGCTATGCCACCGCGGAAAGTGATGATACGCATAGTGCTCCCACAAGCAATGCGTGTAATTGTGCCACCAACAGGAAATCAAGCAATAACGATGTTGAAAACTACATCACTTGTAAGCTTCATTGCTCTGAATGACCTGACGTATTCAGCTCAAATTATTTACTCACAAAATTATCAGGTGATTCCTCTCCTAATGGTTGCGAGTATCTGGTACCTCGTCATGGTGACTATCTTGAGTTACGTCCAAAACAGAGTGGAATGGTTTTATGGAAAAGGTTATGCAAATTCAAAATGATAATCAGCCGCGCCAGGCAAAGAATCAGGAGACAAGCCTTGCAATTAAAGTCGAATCTATCAGCAAGGCCTTCGGCGATGTGCCGGTGTTGAAAGACATCTCCTTCAGGGTAAACAAGGGCGAAGTCGTTTGTCTTGTAGGGCCCTCAGGATCCGGTAAATCCACAGTTCTTAGGTGTATCAATAACCTGGAACCAGTCCAATTCGGCAACATTTTTGTATTCGGCAACCGCATTGGATATTACGAAATGCCAGATGGCCGGTTGCGTCGCTCATCAGAGCGGGAAGCAGCAAGGTCCAGAAAATCCGTCGGAATGGTATTTCAAAGCTTTAATCTATTCCCTCACATGACAGCTCTGGAAAACGTGGTCGAAGCACCAATCCAGGTGCTAAAAGTGCCCAAAGACGAAGCTCACCGCGTCGGACTCGACCTGTTAGATCGAGTTGGACTATCAGATAGGTCCGATTACTACCCCTCCAACCTATCAGGGGGACAACAACAGCGTGTTGCAATAGCCAGAGCCATGGCTATGAAACCACAGGTCATGCTATTCGATGAACCTACCTCCGCTTTGGATCCAGAATTGGTCGGCGAGGTCCTAGCAGTCATAGAAGATCTCGCCGCAGAGGGCATGACAATGATGATTGTGACACATGAGATGAACTTCGCAGCGGATATAGCGGACACAATGATTTTTATGGACGCTGGCCACATAATCGAGCAAGGCTCACCTTCCGAAGTAATAGAGAATCCGAAATCAGAGAGAGCGAAAGAATTCTTTCGACGAGTACAAGGCAGGTAGTTTTAAAATTGTTTGACGGTAACATTGCGGTTGTAGGTGTTGGAACTGTAGGTTCCATGACGATGTGGAAGTTAAGTGAGATTACGCATGATGTCGTTGGGTTTGAAGCCTCGACTATAAGCCACGATAATAGTGCCGTTGGAGGGGATACGAGACTTTTTAGAAGGATTTACAAAGAAGGTCTCTACTATAACGACCTCTTGGCCCAATCCTCGCAATTGTGGGATGAACTTGAGCACGCGCTACCAGACGTTTTTTACCGTGGTGGGGCTCTGAATATAGTTCGCCACGGTAGCCAAGCTCATCAGGCACTTATCAAGTTCGCTACGCACGCTAATCTTGACTATCACGAGTTGGAAAACGAAAGTCTGGAAAAACTCTATCCGCAATTTAAACTGAACTCGAGTTACAAAGGCTTATACGATCCAGCTGGCGGGTACATAAGAACTGACCTCGCTGTCGAGTTAGCGTCCAGCATGTCTCTGGATTCCGGTGCCACGATTAATGAGGGCATCGAAATTTCCAGGGTGCACTCTGACTCGTCGGGCGTAACACTCGAAGCCACTACTGGTGAAACCTGGCGGTTTAAGCAAGCTATTATCACCGGGGGAGGTCGTAGTAGTAAACTATTGCCCGAGAAGTTACGACCATACGTACAATTAAATAGAATTGTTATGACCTGGTTCACTGCTTCTAATCCCGAGCTATATTCACGATCAAATTTTCCAGTGTTCAGCCTGAACGATCATGATATAGGCTACATGTATGGAGCTCCAACGATTGATGGATCATCCGTCAAAATTTCAGGCTTCATTCCGTTTCACCCTGTAGAATATGAACGATTCAATTTTGATCAGTCGGTAACCGTGGAAGAACGATTACATTCGGCTACTCTCGTCCAAAGAGTATTCAACGATGTATCTCCTCGACCAGTACGAGCCACCGCTTATCCCGAATCATTTACGCCCGATGATGATCCCGTTATTGATTATGTTGATGAACATCAAAGAGTTCTTGTAGCTACGGGATTTTCCGGTAAAGGGTTCAAAATGGCACCTGCGCTTGGTGCGCATATTGCCAATCATATTCATAGCAACGAACCTCTGATCGCAAACTTCAGTCTCAGCAGATTTCACTAAGTTCGATCGCCAAAGCTCAACTCGTGACCCCGCCGTAGGGTGATAGTGGCGGTACCGGCTTAAGGCAAAGCTGAGCTGTTTTCAACATGTAAACCCTGCGCTCAGATCAACCTAGTATCCGCAACAGTAGCTTGAATTTTTCAGAGTTTTACGGTGAATTAGAAATCTCCGTGGAGCATGGTCTTGCTTTTTCGCGGTCTTAGAATTCGCGCAGGGGTCGAAAGGCAGAAACTAAACTATGAACAAAGTTATAGATTTGCGAAGTGATACAGCTTCGCAACCGACTCCAGAAGTGCGTGAGGCTGTACTGAGCGTTCCGATGGGTGATGACTTATTAAGAGAAGACGAAACCACTAACACGCTACTAACGACTTTCTGTCAAATGCTCGGGATGGAAGATGCGCTCTTAAGTTCTTCGGGAACAATGTCGAACCAGATTGCTATCAAAGCTCTCACTAAGCCCGGCGACGAGATTCTACTTGGCCCGGAGTCACACATACTGAACTTAGAAGCTGCCGGGACAGCGGCGAATTCACATGTTCAAACCCGAGACATAAATGTACATCGAGGCCAGTATGATCCTCAGGACATTGAATCGTCCGTATTCGATGCGACGCTCCAAAGAGCGCCCACTAGCGTCGTCTGCCTCGAATCTAGTTACGATCTAAACTCTGGATATGTTACTACTTTAGAGAATCTACGTGAAATTCGAAGAATTGCAGATAAATTTGAAATTCCAATATTTATGGACGGAGCACGAGTGTTAAA
Organism: Alteromonadaceae bacterium; assembly: GCA_013393545.1. The sequence continues at coordinate 4,870 of JABXHG010000405.1, forward strand.
TGCAGCGTGCACACTCGAGGTGGAACTTAGGGAGATTTGTCAGTATGTCGATGCCGTCCACGTGAGCCTAAACAAAGGGCTGGGAGCACCTATTGGCTCAATACTGGCTGGTTCAGGGACGTTCATTCGCAAGAGTCGGCGTATACGACAAAGGCTTGGCGGTGGTATCCGACATACCGGATTTATGGCAGCTCCTGCCCTCGTTACCCTAGATAATTGGCGCGATAGGTTGGAGCGTGATCATCGTCTAACCAGTCATATAGCAAACCACCTTGACTCTAAATCATTATTCACGATAATCAACCAACCGGTCGAGACTAACATTGTGTGCGTCGGACTAAACACCGATCAAATTGAAATCTCTTGTCTAATCAAATTTTTAAAAACAGAAAACATTTTGGTCAAACAAGTTTCTCAAAACGCAATCCGCCTAGTAGTACATCAGACCATCACGTCAGAAGACGTACAAGAGACAATCAGAGCGTTCGATAAATTCATGGAGTCATATCATAGCAATCTACAATCCTACAGAATGAATCATAAATCATCCTAAAAAACTGAAGATGATTTTATCGCACTAGATTGTCACTAACTGTTCTCTGCATCCGAACAATAGTCTCATTCACTGTGCGTCAACGTAGAGCTGACTGAGGACCAAAGGATACTATCATTCACACCTGAGGACTGCACCCCCAACCAAACGATATGCACCGATATGAAGGCCATAACCTTAAATATTGGAAAAAATGAGAATGCACTGTTTGATGTTTGACGATAATTTAGGAGGATGCTGTGACCTATAGCATCGGTATACTCTCTGCTACTACCTTCCAACCATTTCCCCACCCGGCAGATCCGTCACTATCTGCCGGTGAATTCGCCTGGATTCGCGAGGGAAAAGCCCAGTTTTGGCGCGGCACCGAGGACACCATGCCGCAGGTAGCGCCCTACCCATTTGCCCGGGCCGAAATTATCCACGTCATCGAAGGCGCTGTTGACATTGAAATGCCCGACGGCGACGTGATCCATCTGGGTGTCGGCGATGTCGGTGCATTTGATCAGAACATCGACACCACGTGGACGTTTACTTTCCCGTTCACCAAGCTTTCGGTGTTTCCCGAAGACGACGCCTAACGTGTCTTTCGACCACGGGCCTGCAGTCATCCAAGAGCGGTGGCAGTAGGCTCGTCGTCGTTTTCTACGTGTCGGTTTATTCGAGATCGGCGAGGTCGTCGTCAGGGTCCCACCGGTAGCGTTTCATGTCGATTGTGTCGCCCGGGATCTCGAGCCCCTCGTCTCGCAGCATCGGAAGTTGTTGCGGTTTGGCCACGGTGCCGTCGGTACGCACGATGCGCTGCCACGGCAGATCGCCGCCGTCTTCTTTCAGAACCCACCCGATAATGCGCGGGCTGGGAGCATCCGTCATGGCGGCAATATCGCCGTAGGATGCAACCCGGCTGCGCGGTACACGCGCAATGGCCGCACGGATGCGCTCATGTGTTTCTTCATCCATGGTTCCATTGTCACATGCAGCGCAAAAACCGGGTTCGGCGATCATCCGGCCAGGTAGAAGTACAGTGCTGGGCATATTGCTCTACGATTTTTCAAGCCCCGTTAGCTTATAAGTACACCAGATATCCGGCAGGATGGATGGTGGGCCGGTCCGGTTCTTGGGCATGATCGTGTGCCCCCAGTCATTGATGATCCGGGGGGTGTTGTCACCCAGGAATTGGTCGCGGCGGATCGTGGATCGCTAATAGAGGCACGACGCCCCAACGAACCATATAGCGGGTTGGTGGAGGGCTAGTTTTCTAACGTGGATGCCGAGCATGAACTGAATCGTCCTTGGTTTGATGGAGGGTGTGCCAGATATTCCGGAAGGATAAGCTGATTGGACTATGGCCAATTATAAATACCCTCAAGAATTACGTGAGCGAGCTACTCGGTTGTGTCTCGAGGCT
>JABXHG010000406.1 GCA_013393545.1 Alteromonadaceae bacterium
GCGGCCATTCGGAGTACATTCCCAATCTTGGGAAAATACTCAAGAACAATGGGGCTTTGACCGGATAACAGCCGCTTCACTCCAACAGGTCCTTCAAGCAAGCCCCTCGACATGCAGGCTTCATTCTCAAGCTGCTAATCGAGGGCGCTTGCTGGCTCATGGTTTTTGCGACATTACCGACAGGCCTGCATTAGCTAAACTTGGAATTCCTTTCATATTCATTTGCCCATTTCAAGGCCTTATCTACATCCACAGGTCTTGAGTAATGGTAGCCCTGACCATAACGACACCCGAGCTCTACAAGCCGTTTTTCAGTGGCTTCATCCTCAATGCCTTCTGCGACGACTCTTCTCTCAAAGTTTTTCGAGAGTCCAATGATGGCTCCAACAATCATTTCATCTTCTCGATCATTGAGCATTTCGCCCACAAAGGATCGATCAATTTTGATTTCTTGAACCGGCAGGCGCCGAAAATAATCCAGTGACGAATATCCGGTGCCAAAATCATCCAGCGCAACATCGATGCCCAGTTGTTCACATGAGCTTAACCGATCGATCACGATCTCCGCGTCATCAAGCGCTGTGGTTTCCAAGATCTCTAGTTTCAGGTTCCTTCTGACCTTCAAAGGACAACCTTTTAAGGCCCCCGCCAAATCTTCACTGAAACAAGGGCTCAAAAAGTGCGAAGGACTGAGATTAATGCTTAATGAATAATCAAGTCCGAGCTTATGCCACTCATTCAATTTTTTGACCGCATCGCCCATGACGAACCGCCCAACTGCTCTTGCGAAATCGGTGTACTCCCTGTATGACCCGTGGCTCATAATCAATGATGCACAAAGTGCCAATTTTGAAGCCGCCCGGCTCACGGACGGGCATACCAGCGTAAAAGCGAATGAAAGGATCGCCCGTAACCAGCGGGTTGTCCTTAAAGCGAGCATCCGTGCGTGCATCCTCGACAATAAAAACCGTATCCCCTCGAATGGCATGATCACAAAAGGCGACCGACCTGGGCGTTTCAGTGACGTCGAGCCCCTGTTTCGATTTGAACCATTGCCGTTTTTCGTCCACCAGGGTGAAGAGTGCAACTGGCACATCATAAAATCGCTGCGCAATATTGGTGAGGCGCTCAAAGCGCTCATCCGACGGGGTGTCCAAAATATTTAGCTTTCTAAGTGCTGAAAGCCGTAATTTTTCTGTTTTCGCAAAGTCCATTTCTTATCCCTAGATTTTGGCAGGTATCAGGGCCAAAGCCTCATCGGCCGGCAATGGCTTGGATAGGTAATAACCCTGAGCAAAGTCACACTTCATGGATCGGAGCTGATCAAGTTGTGATCGAGTTTCAACTCCCTCAGCAACGACAGCGATACCGTGAGCTTTCGCGATATTGATGATCGAGCACATCAATACCTCCCCTTCAGGGGCTGACATCTCTGTGATGAAAGACCGATCGATTTTCAGCAAGTCGACATCCAGATCTCGCAGATAACTCAAAGAGGAGTAGCCCGTTCCAAAATCATCAATAGCGACTCGAATACCGTTGTGCCGAAGAGTGGTTAGATTTTCAGTTGCCTGTTCAGGCTTTTGAAGGATCACGCCTTCAGTAATCTCAAGCTCGATTGACGGGGGCAAGACGTCATGCTTACGGATCTCTTCTAAAATAAACTCAGCGAATCCAGAATGACCAAACTGGCTTGCAGTAATATTGACGGCTATCGGCGGTACCGCTCTACTTCGGCCGCCGGCTGAAGCCTCGTGGATGAGACTCAGCACTTTATGCAATACGTAGCGATCAAGTTCCCAGCCCAGCCTGGATTGCTCCGCTATCGGCACAAATTCACCCGGCGATACCGGACCAAGTTCGGGACTGTTCCACCTGACGAGCGCCTCAAATCCAATGATCGTGCCATCCGACACTGTGTATTTCGGCTGCAAGTTAATCGTTAATTCATTGTTCGTGAGGGCAAGCTTAAGTCGCTGCTCGATTTCGATTTTACGCCGGGCTGCTTTCATCTCATCCCAATCAAATATTCCAACAAGTTGATTGGCTCGTTGAGCAGAGCGCCTGGCTGATTCCGCCAGATCCGGTGCGTGCGCAACATCTCGGACGTGTTCGGGGTAAAGCACGAGTCCAACCCGGCCGTCTAGCTGTAACTGCTCATTCCCCACGTCAAAGGGCTGACAAACCGCGTCAAGCAGTTTCCGAGCGATCGCAAGGGGATTCTCGTCAGGATGGAGTTCGATGGCTGTTATGAATCCGTCAGCGCCGGTTTTACCACAGATGTGGGGCCTATCGAGGTGGCGTTTAAGCCTGGCTGCGGCGTCGACAAGGATTTTTTTTCCAACCTCATGACTATAGTTTTGGCTAACCTGGAAAAAGTTATCGCAACCAAATTTGATGAAAGCGGCCCGCTGACGGTTAGCCAGCCAGCCGTCTACCACGTTTACGAATTTCGAACGCGTAAAGAAGCCCGTTATCGCATCATGGTTACGTAGAAACTCAGCCTGACGAACGGCGGCCTCTTTTTCAGAGATATCAATGCCGAACCCCTGCGCTTCGACAGCGCCAGTAGACGTCTCTGTAGCTTGACGAAATGTCCAATCAATCACTTTGCGGAAGCCTAGCGATGAGCGAAACGTGACTTTGACGGATACTTCCTCCGTTTCCTCGTACTTTTCGAACAGTTTCTGCAACTCAAGCCGAATTCGTGATTCATCATCTTCCAAAAAATGAGTGAGAGGAGCACCCACAATGGACTGTTCGTCAAAGCCAAGCGTGCGAGAGAAGGACGCGTTCGCAAAGGTGATATGAAAGTCAGAGTCTATCCGACAAATAAACTGTTTCTGGCTCTGAAGAATTTCCCGGTACCGTTGTTCCGAGCGGGCCGCCTGATGTAACGCTTCGTGGTATTCAGTGAGGTCATGACAGATTCCCACAAAGTGTGGAGCGCCCTCGTACACGGCTTTACCTACGGATAGATGCATGGGAAAGGTTGTCCCATTTGCTTTTTTGCCCCGCACGTCTCGGCCTATGCCAATGATTTTGGCTCTTCCCTGGTTTTGATAGGCATTGAGATAGTGGTCGTGGCGGGAGGCATCCGGCTCGGGCATCAGCATAGAGACATTGTTCCCAATAACCTCTTCCGCTTGAAACCCAAACAGTTCTTCGGCGGAGGGCGAAAAGTGCTTAACAATGCCTCTTACATCAATGACGATAATGGCGTCTACAGCCGCACCCATCAAAGCGCCTGCCAAGCCATTCAGCTCGCTGGAAGAGACTAGTGGTTGATCAGTCATTTAAAGCGCACCACTAATTCATGCAACTCCGCTGCGATGCGTTCCATTCGCTGTACACTTTGAGTAGCAGCTTCGCCCTCGCTTAAGTTGTCAGAGGCCATACTGGAAATCCGGTTCACCTGTCCGTTAATCTGCTCAGCAACCTGAGCCTGTTGTTCTACCGCTGCAGCCATTTGCATAGCCAGCTCTGCAATGTTTGTCACAGAGTCTTCAATTGCCTTTAGCGTCGTTTCCGCCTCAATCACTTTTTGAAGGCCGCTCTCGGCTGCCTGGTTACCATCAGAAGCTACCGCAACAGATTGACCAGACCGTTCTGACAACGACTGGATAATATCGTGAATATTGGCCGTCGACTCTTGAGTCTTGGTGGCCAAACTTCTTACTTCATCCGCCACGACCGCAAACCCGCGACCGTGCTGACCTGCGCGAGCCGCTTCAATGGCAGCATTTAAGGCCAGCAAGTTGGTTTGCTCTGCGATGCCATCGATCAACCGGGCGACGTCAGCTATCGCCTTTGTTTCGCTCGCCACTTCATCAACCGAGCTGCTGATTTCTCCGACCGTAGACTTCAATGATTCAATAGCGGTCCTGGTCTCCTCGACAATCTGCCCACCTTCTATTGATGTGCCTCTTACGCGCTCCGACTGATCAGCTGTATGCTGCACGCTTGAGGAGACCTCGGAGATCGTCCGACTCATTTCCTGGACTGCTTCCGCGACGCTTTGAGTCTCGGCCTGCTGCTTTTCAAGGGTGACCTGAGTTTGATACGCGCGCTCCAGTCCTTGTGCTGATTCGGACTTCACATGATTGGCTGCATCTTCGAGTCTAGTGAGTACGGCATCAAGGTGGGCTTTTTGAGCCAGCACTGACACTTTGATCCGACCGATTTCCAGACTGTCGTCCGTGTAACTTTGCGCTGCGAGATCATCCGCAAAGCCGTTTTCTGTGAGCGATGTAATAGAAGATAGTAGGTGGCGTCTGGACAGGGTATTCCACATGCTGGTGGCGAGAAGCCCTGCAGCCATAAAAAGAAGAGATACGGAAGAGAGGCCAAGAGCCTGAAGTAATATCACGGCACTAAAAGTAACCGCAGGGATTAACCAGTTGGCAGACAAACGTCGCCAAGGAGCCCATTTCTTTCCGCCGGCGCGAATACTTGCGTAAAGCTTCTCAGCCCTAGCCACATCTTCCCTTGCAGGGCAAGACCTCACAGACTCATAGCCAATGACTTTATGATTCTCGGTGATTGGCGTGATGTAGGCGTTAACCCAATAAAAGTCCCCATTTTTACATCGGTTCTTAACCAGCCCCATCCAAGGCTTGCCTGATTTAAGGTAAGACCACATGGATTCGTAGGCCTCTGACGGCATATCGGGGTGACGGACTATGTTGTGAGGTTGGCCAATCAATTCTTGGCGAGTAAACCCACTCACTTCCACAAAAGCGTCGTTACAGTGACGGATGGTACCGTTGAGATCGGTTGAGGAAATGAGCTTTTGATGCTTTGGGAAGGCCCGTTCGGTCGCTGTGATCGGTAAATTTTTTCGCATATAACCGTCTTGATGGTCATGGGAATTGAAGGGTCTAAGGGCAGTATGGCCAAATTCTTGTGACCATCAACTTTAATGACCTAAAAAACCCGTCAGACTTCACAAACCATGGGCGCCCTCAAAACGCAAACGCCTTTGATTGCGCAATACTTGCACAGTACTCTAAGTCATTTACGTTACACTACGAGGTCAGTAGGAACCGCGGATCAGCTCAATGCCGGGGAGCAAAACATCACGCCAATCTTGCTCCAGCTGCCGAGAGCATTGGGGATCATGTAATTTGACAGTCTTCAACAGCGCTGACAGCCACAGGTCGTACCAGGCAGGGTCAATATTATAATGGTGTCTGTTGTGGCTCTCGCCCAAAGCAACCAATTTCCTGTCAGACATTCCCCGGGCGTATAAAATCAGATGCATCACCCCGCTTCTCAGCAGGTGTCTTTGAGCCGCCATGTCAGTTTGCGCAAATCGATTTCGAATTTGCTCTGATGAGCCCAAAAAATGCGTGTAAAAATCGATAAAAAACTGCTCGTTACGGCAGCAGCGTCCGTAACTCTGGAAAACGCGATCAGCGGGAGTCATCTTCAAACCTTATAGAATTTAATGAGCACGCCCGAGATTTTGATACTAAACGTCAATCACTGTCAATGGCCATTTATTTTGACCCACCTTTGGCCAATAAAATTGACCCACCTTTCATAGTCTAGTTCGTGGCTTTCTGCTTCAGTCGATAGCTTTCTCCTCCCAACATAAAGATGTGTGAATGGT
>JABXHG010000407.1 GCA_013393545.1 Alteromonadaceae bacterium
CTCCGAGGTGGTTTGGGACTGAAGCCCTACATTCGGCCTCCGTATGGGCGTTACTGCCCGGGCCATGATGATGATGCGGGTGAGTGATGACCTCATATGTGTTATATGCACAGCTCACGTAGACTCCTGATGGCTCTGGCACCGGCGGGTATTGGAGTATTTTCAGAGCGTAACCAAATAGGATGAATACCTATTCGTGCAGCAGGCTCAATGTCCTTTGTAAAACTATCGCCCACCAAAGCGACCCGCTTTGCTGGCAAACCTAAATGCTCAAGAATTGTCGGTAGGAACTCAGGGCTACCCTTCATATGCCCTATGTTAGACTCGCAAAAATAGCCCGACATAAATTTATCCAATCCAACGCGAGCAAATGCACGCTTGATGTCCGACTCCGATGATTCAGCGGCTCCGGTTGCAACATAGATACTGGCTGACTGAGACAGAAACTCAAGCGTTTCAGATGCCCCGTCAACGGCCTTGACCACTTTCCAGTCGCACATCTTCCCAACAACACCTGGGAAATCGACCATCAAGGTGTCACCCCAGTCAAACAAATATGCGTCTATCACTGACCTACCTTGTGCATTTAACGCTTGCGGTAACCGGCGCAGGAGCGCCAGCGGAGGGAACCAAAAGCGCTACGCTTTTGGCGTCCGGTTGACTGCCTGGTTATGAGTTCCCACTCAAGAGGTCATTTACCCTCTTCTTGGCCCAGCCTTCAGCCAGCTCCCTTGCCACTTTTATAACGGTCCCAAAGCTCGCTTCTTTGAAATCCCGCTGGATCGTATTCCAGATCTCAGATTGCTTCATGAGGTCGATAAATTCATGACCCTGCCAGGTCAATTTTTTGATGAATACATTTGCAGGAACCTGAGTAGTATTTGAAAGGTCATCCAACATTTTGCCTTCTGCAAGCCCCGCCTCAATGACCAGAGCTTGATGGTACCGTATCGCGTCAGAATCATAGCCTTCGATTTTGTCGGGATCTTCACCCGCTTCCACCGCTAAAAGGACCAGCCTGATCAATGCCATATCTCGCTTCATTACGTATCTACTCCCTACTCATATGTGTTATATTCCTACCTCGGACACGGCTATGGTTTCAGGCTCACCGTGAGCCTGGCTAACCCACTCCCTCATTTGCTCATGGTTCAAAATAAAATCCATGTACTCTTTAGATGCAGTTGAGACATTGATTCCGTAGGTTTTAAATCGCGACGCAATCGGACCGAACATGCAATCCGCAATAGAGAACTCACCGAACAACCACGGACCAGCACTTAAATAGGTTTCTCGATGCTGTGACCAGATTCGGTCTATCCGAGCCACTTCCCGTTCAAGAGTCGCATTAAGAGGGACTTTGCGCCCGAGTGCACGGCAATTCATTGGCAATTGGCTTCGAATCTCCGGAAAGCCCGAGTGCATTTCAGCACTGCAAGATCTTGCTTCTGCTCGTGCACGAACGGAACTAGGCCATCCGCTGCCATCTAGATACTGCTCTGAAATGTATTCGCAAATTGCCAACGAATCCCAGATGGTAAGCTCACCATCCTTGAGCACAGGGACTTTCCCTGCATCACTGTGCTGGGCGATAGCGACGGAAGTATTTTCCTGCTCCAGCGGAATCCGCACTTCCTTAAAAGGTAGCCTGTGGACTGACAAAAGCAGCCATGGCCTTAACGACCATGACGAGTAATTTTTATTCCCGATTACGAGCTCCAAGTCTCACTCCTTGAAATATAACGCCGCCATCAGACGCGCGAGGTACGAGTGTCGGCTGCATAGCTTTGTTCAGCATGATGAGCAATTTCATCTGCTACCCGAGGCAACAAGGCCTTTGGCAGACAATGCCCAAGCCCGTCAATTTCTACCAGACGACCATTTAGCAACAAATCTGCTATGTGCTTGCCGTGGGGCGGTGGGTTTAGCGGATCCTCAGAACCCTGAATCACCAAGGCCGGAACGCTTACCTTCGTCAGCTCTTCCCCCCGAGCAAGAGACACTGGCGTTGCCATTGCGTGATTCCCAGGTTGTGCCCAAGTTCCGGCATGATCTATACATCGTTGCTCACGGAGCCGAAAGTCAGACGCATCAAACTCAAGCTTTTCTCCTGAAAGGAGGCCCCATTCTTTTACGCGACGATCAAGTTCTTCCTCCATGCTCTCTGAGGGCGTTGCACGCGCAGAAAGCGCTTCAAGAACCTCTTTGTTTGGAAGGGGCAAACCATCCGGTGAACTTTCTCCTGAAAAGGCCCGCCCGATATTGCCGACAAAGTCCACATCAAGTGCTGCTCCACACATGAGGGTCAAACTGTAAAGCCGATTCGAATAATCAAGCGCAAGCACTTGGCCTAATGTCGCGCCTATCGACAAGCCTACAACATGCGCCTTGTCCACTTCCCACGCGTCAATAACCGATACCGCATCTGACGCCAGATCTTCCACGGTATAGGGGGCGTCATCAAACTCGATGAAGGTAGATCGTCCCGTGTCACGATGATCATACCGAATCACCCGATATCCCTTGGACACAAGCAGTTCAACGAATTCATCCGGCCACATTAAGGCTGATGCATTCGCACCTGAAACCAATAGTATCGCGTCTCCTTCGTCCGAGCCGACAGAATGGCTCCAAAGTGACCGGCCATCCACGGATAACAATTTTTCTGGCACCAAAACCTCCTGATGTGTTTTCACTCGTGACTGCTGAACGCTTGCAGCATGCGCGCCCACGGAATGGAGCCGAAGGCGCAGTGTAGTGGGCGTCGCCGTGCCTGCACTTGATACTGATTGAGCCTTCTCCCCAGCCCGGCGGTTACCCGCTAAGCTGGAAGGCGACCAAGCACTACAAGGGAGAAGACTTATGAACTTTTACCATAGCACTCACCGTCATTATTGTGGAATCGACCTGCACGCTCGCAGCCTGTACGTTTGCATCCTCGACCAGCAAGGCGAGGTGCTGTTGCACAAAGAGATCAAGGCCCGACCGGAACCGCTATTGGCACTGCTCGAACCTTTTCGCGATGACCTTGTGGAGGGCGTTGAATGCATGCACTGCTGGTACTGGATCTCGGATCTGTGTGAGGAGCACGGCATTCATTTTATCCTGGGCCATGCGCTTTACATGAAGGCCATCCACGGTGGCAAATCCAAGAATGATCGCATCGATTCCTTCAAGATTGCGATGCTCATGCGCGGTGGTAATTTCCCTCTGGCCTACGTCTATCCCAAGAAGATACGGGCCACAAACTGGGGCGGGCGGCCTATTTCATGCTCAAAGACAAGAGGGTATTTGATGAACAACGATTCCTGAAAGGTTAGTCACGCCACGGGCTGAGCATGATGTCTAACTGGATCAGAGAGGATGACTGTGAAGACTGCGAGTCCGCTGACTGGTACCCGATACCGAAGCAGTCCTCTGTCACCGATGTTGAAGCCAGAGCGATTTGATTAGCCAGCCCGTGGGCGTGCCTTAATACCATGAGCCAGTGCGCTTACACCCATCCTGAGCCTGACCCTAACTGGAGCTGAGACCGTATGAGCGTCGTCCTTTAGACCTTTCAGTGCTGACTCAGAAGGTCTGCTTCGCAGCACTCCATCCCGGATCGGCAAACCCTCAACCAACCCCTTAATGGCGTCTAATCAGAATTCCTGCCGCAACCTCAATTTTGTTCAATACCAAGACCGACGTTCAGGGCAAACTCTGTCTGCAACCTGAACGGAGAACACCATCCATGAGCCTTTCCCTGATTCTGCCCATGTCAGCCTTTGCCCTGGCGACGTCCATCTCCCCGGGGCCGGTCAACCTTGTATGTCTGGGCAGTGGCACCCGTTACCCGGTTTCCCGGGGGCTGACTTTTGTAACCGGTGCCACTGTGGGCTTCACCGCCTTGTTCATTGCAGTGGGGTTGGGACTTTACTCACTGTTGACCATGGTGCCTGTAGCCGAAGAGTTGCTACGCTGGGGCGGTGTTGCCTTCTTGCTCTACCTGAGCGTGAAGCTGGCCATGGACAGCGGCCACTTGCCGGAAAAAGGTACTGAGAAATCACCCGGCTTCGGCACAGGCGTCCTGATGCAGTGGCTCAACCCCAAAGCCTGGCTGGCCTCGGCATCCGGTATCGGCGCTTACACCAGCGCGAATGATCTGCAGCAGATACTGCTGTTTGCCTTGCTTTACCTGCCCATCTGCTGGCTGTCGCTGGCCTGCTGGGTATACGCCGGCGCCTTCCTGCGACGCTACGTTCAGCGCCCAGTGGTACTGGTAACCATAAATAGAACCCTGGCCTTACTACTCGCTGTCAGCTGCCTGTATCTCGTGATCGGCTGAGGGGTGTCGGTATTGATTCGGCGTTGCCGCCATCAGCCGCTTGAAAGTGCGCTGAAAATGCGGTTGGTCGGCAAAGCCTGCATTAAGAGCCGCTTCGGCAATGGAGGTGCCATTTGCTAGTTCACGACGCCCAAACTGAACCCTGCGGTTCACCAAATAGGCGTGGGGCGTCAGGCCAAAATACTGCCTGAAGGCGCGAATCAGATGGCCAGCGCTGTAACCGGAAATCTCGCACAGGGTATCCAGCGAGACGTCTTCAGCCGCGTGGCCATCCAGATAGTGAGCCAGCGCCTGCAGAGCCTGCGGTGCCTTGGGTTCCTGCGCAACCGGCTGTCTCGCCAGCTCGTGCATCAGGTCTGACAGAAATTCCACCACTTCCGTCTGCTTATCCAGCAGATCACGCTGTGGGTCAAGAAGGCAGTCCGCCATACGACAATAACGTTCATACCAGAGCGGGTCTGACACGGTGGCCACAGAGATATCCTGCCAGTGGGGCCCCGGCAACAGGCCTGCACCATAGCGAAAATCCGTCAACCAACCGGTATCCACATACAACATCAGGTATCCCCACGGCTGGTTGTCGATGGGGTTGCAGGCATGAACCCACTCGGGATTCATCAGCACAAGATCGCCAGCGCGCACCCGGTGGTGATCATTCCGATACTGGAACGTACTCACGCCCCCGGTGATAGCGCCAATCGACCACTGGGTGTGGCTGTGAAGGGCATAGCACACCTGGCGACCATCCCCAACTTTGCGTAACTCCACATGGGGCATGCGACCGTCTCGCCAGAACAAGGGCTTGTTTTGGGTGTTCATGGTAGTCATGAGATTAATTCTGTTCCGGAGGTTTATTTACAGTATTTCAGACCTTCTAATAAACTGATACTGACAACCATCGTGGCGTCATCAAGCATGCTAATATGACCGACGATACAGAATCGTATGAGTTTGCGATAAAAATCCGAAGTGAAGCCAAGGCACTCGGGAGGTGCTGTTTTTAGTTGCCGATGCCTCCAATGACGAAACGTAGGCAGATATAGGACGAGATCGTGTCAGGACTCAAGGACCTTGACGGCTCACTCCAGCCTGGAGGCGGTTGGTTTGACAGCTGCTGTATCAACAAAGCTAGCTGCCAACAATATTAGTGCCAATGTTATTACAGCCTATTATCACGACCATATATTTGTGCCTTGTGAAAAGGCAGAGCAGGCATTGCTCGCTTTGAAAGAGCTTAGTGAATAGCCAGAATACTGTTAAACGAGTGGCGAGAGGATATTGCCATTATTGGTTGAATGTTAAATGTCAGAGAAAGGAAGTTGCTCAGTGGGAATAAAAGGAAGCTGCCTGTGTGAATCTATCTGTTACGAGATCGACTCCCTGGATATGCCAATCATGCATTGCCACTGCAAGACCTGTCC
>JABXHG010000408.1 GCA_013393545.1 Alteromonadaceae bacterium
GGCGAGAAGGTCAGTTTTTCAGGTACCATTTTGGAAGCGGCTGTTGGTGCTTGGTGGATTGGTTAGGCTCTTGAAACCATAGCACTTTCAGCCGCTTTCTTTTATCCCCTGTGAGAAATTCGGGCTAGAATTGTCAGCAGTTAAGGCTCATTTGCTTTTGGCTGGCGGCGAAATCAGTGCAGAGCCTGAAACCCCTTCAACAAAGCTGGGATTCGAGTACTCGGATGCAGTCAAAGCGCTGCTACGGCGCTCATAACAAGGCCAATCACGGCGACGCCTACTACATTGCGGCTTCGCCTCCATTTCGTAGCCGCGCATGTTGGCGGGCGTTAGTGGTCTGGTCTCCGGCATTCGGTCGGGTTGGCTTAGCGTGATGGAGTTCACCTTACTGCCTTCAAAGTTGGGTTGGGGGGCGAAAAATTGACGCTATTTAGACATTTTGATAAAGTCGCAACGCCAAGCATATAGGAAATCCACGTATTTCCACTTTCCTAGCTAGAATATCCTACCCAAATAATGAAATGGACCTTTAGATATGACATCAACGGAACGCAAAGTCGCCCAAGCACAGATAAAAATCCTAGGAGCAGGCCTTTCACTTCCTGGTAGCCCTGTAGGTATGAATGCAGGAACTACCGCATACATTACTTTAAGGGCGAACGTTGGAGCTTCAGATTTTACTTATGGAGTGGCGTCATTTTTAGACGCAAATGGTAATAGTGGAGCCTTGGTAGTCGGATATGCTGCAACGGAATGGTTTTATATCAGCGACGAAGCATATAACGCCCTGAGGCTCAGCAACCTACGAGGCAAGGGTTATAAAATTGATATACAAGTAAAAGGGACTTTGCTTGGTTCTGGAAAATCCGACATTGACGTTATGTTGATTGGGGAGCAGAACAATGGCCGTAAAATTATAGAAGCGTATGATGTCAAATCCTCAGGGGCTCAAATAAGCGGAACCAGCGTGCGCGGACAATTGCACGCAATGCCGGGTGTTAAGGCATCAGCTGAGCCAAACTAGTTATTTGCTAACTCACTGATGCATCAGGCGGATCTGTTATGACAACAGCAAGTAGAGACCCATATTCTTTGGTATGGGCAAACAGGCTGGTTATGCTTGTGGTGCTTTTCAATCTTGCGGCAATTTCGGCCTTTCCTGTCCTGCAGGATTTCTGGCGTAGTGTAGGAACCTGTGATTCGGGATTTTGCGGCGTTGTGATCAGCCTCTTCACGCACTGGACTGTGACATATGCTGCCTACCTTGCCATGGTAGGATTTGTAGCCAAAGAATGGTTTCTTGGAAGAGTGCAGCGCAGACTCAAAATTAACGCAATCACGCTATTGGGGACTCTACTTGTTCTAGGGATATTTTTTGTTCTATTTAATCTGCCCATGATTGGAGCTGACCCTTTATAACCTCCCGCTCCGCCTCGCACTAACAAGTCATTCCAGTTCGTTCCGGCCCAGATGGGCCTCCACCGGACGCCCTTTTCTCCGCTTTGCTGCGTAAGGGCCGCCGCTGAATATTGACGTTGGGCACCAAAGGAATAACCGTGCAGACATTAGAGCTAAAAATCCCACCAGTTGTTTTGGTGCTTGTTACTGCAGGCTTTATGTGGACATTGGCGTTTGCTGTTCCAGGTCTTGATTTCAGTTTGCCCGTTTCTTCGCTTGTAGCACTGGTGTTTGCGGCAACTGGTGGTGCTTTTGCGTTGCTTGGTGTATGGGAGTTTCGCTCAGCGGACACTACCGTCGACCCGCGAACGCCAGATCAATCCGCCAGTCTCGTTGTGAGCGGGGTCTACCGAATAAGTCGAAATCCGATGTACGTTGGCTTCTTGCTCTTTCTCATTGCTTGGGGAGTTTTTCTCAGCAATCTCGCAAGTCTTGTGCTGCTTCCGGCATTCGTAATTTATATGAATCGGTTTCAAATCGTTCCAGAGGAGCGGTACATGCGTGAGAAGTTTGGTGAGGTTTACAGGCAGTATGAGGGAAAGGTGCGCCGGTGGGTTTGACGCCCAACAAGTCATTCAAGTTCGTTCCCGGCCTCGCGGCCGTCCACCGGACGCCCTAGTCGGGCGCCGCTTGATATTGGCGTTGAGGCTGTAGAAAAAGGTCGAAGGCCTATCTCGACCCAAGATTGATCACCAAATGATCTAAAAGCAGAGCCTATTCTTAAAATCTGGAGCGCTCATGATTGAAAACGCTCCCAGATTTTACGTAGGAGCGCAATCGGACAAAGGGGCGGGAGTTTTTCTACAACCTCGTTAAGCTCTGTTGTTGCGTGGTGCGCAACGCGCTATAATTCCCTCATGATTAAATCATTCCGCCACAAAGGACTGAAACGGTTCTACTCGACTGGCAACACGTCTGGCATACAGCCTGATCACGCCAAGAAACTGCGTATGCAGCTGGCAGCTCTGGATACAGCCACTTCGGTGGAAGACATGGACATTCCTGGTTTCCGGCTTCATCCATTGAAGGGCAAAGACAAAGGACGGTGGTCGATTCGGGTCAACGGAAACTGGCGCATGACGTTCGAATTTCAGGACGGCAACGCCTACATTCTTGATTATGAGGATTATCACTAATGACTATGCATAATCCGCCGCACCCTGGTGAGTTCATTCGGGAAGTGTACCTGGAGCCTTTCGGGATCAGTTCCCGTCAGCTTGCTTCCAGTCTGGGCGTATCGCCTTCCACTTTGTCTCGGCTGCTCAAAGGAGATAGTGGTATTAGCCCGGAAATGTCATTGCGGCTATCCAGGGTTCTCGGGCGTACACCTGAAAGCTGGTTGGCGATGCAGGATATGTACGATCTGTGGTTAGCCCGCAATACGGTCAATCTGGATGGCATTCATCCCCTGGACTTCGATGCAGCTTAACCATTGGCTGTTGCCGGACGCGCCTCCGCTGGCACTCCGGCACGCCGCAAAGCCGGGGCGTCATGCAAGGCGTTCGTCTTGACGTACGTACCCAAAGGCGTACACTTGATGAAAATTGAATTCACAAGTGGTGCGTCATGACCGGAATCACAGCGACTGAGGCGCGCAGCAACCTTTATCGGTTGATTGACGAGACAGCCGAGTCCCACCAACCAATCGTTATCATGGGTAAGCGGAACAAAGCCGTTCTGGTATCCGAAGAAGATTGGTCTGCTATTCAGGAAACACTTTACCTGCTCTCCGTTCCAGGTATGCGGGAGTCTATTCGTGAGGGGATGGATACCCCCGTGGATGAATGCGATGAGGAGTTGGACTGGTGACATGGAAGTTGGTTTACACCAGGCAAGCTCAGAAAGATGCAAAGAAGTTGGCCTCCAGCGGCCTAAAACCAAAAGCCCAGGAACTGTTAGCGCTCATAGCGGAAGATCCATACCGCAAGCCGCCTCCGTTTGAGAAGCTCATTGGTGATCTTGCGGGGGCGTATTCACGCCGCATCAATATTCAGCATCGTCTGGTATACCAAGTGCTGGAAGACGAGCGTGTGGTGAAAGTACTCAGGCTCTGGAGCCACTACGAATAATGCATATTCCCGGCCTGGCGACCGTCCACCGGGCGCGCACCTGTCGGGTCGCCGCTTATTTTTGACGTTAATTGGCAAATAGATGGAAGTTGTCGTTCAAGAAGAAGTAACCGGTTGCGGCATAGCGGCATCTGCTGCGCTGGCGGGTGTCAGCTATGTTGAGGCCAAAAATAGAGCCAGCGCTCTTGGTATTCATGCATCTGATACATCGCTCTGGTCCGACACGGAGTATGTCCGAACGCTTTTGCGAGATTTCGGTATCTCCGTCTCTCCCAAAGAAACACCCTTCGAATCGTGGGAGCAGTTGCCAGACAAGGCTCTTCTCGCCATTAAATGGCGAATAGAGCAGGGCAGGCCATTTTGGCATTGGGTTCTGTTCGTCCGAGAAAATGGCGAGGCAAAGGTGCTCGACTCCAAAAAGGCGCTGAAATCAAACGTTCGACGGGATTTCGGGCGCATTAAGCCCAAGTGGTCCATTGAGGTGTCCAATTAACAAGGCGCAGCAGTTTGCGATGGCCGGTGGAGCTCTCGCTGGCATTCCCCAGAGCGTTATGTTTCTCTCAGAGCGGGCTCAAGTCCAAGATGATCGACAAAAGGGATAAAGTCGCGATCCAGAAACAGCAGTGGTAGCCCTTTCTCTATGCAGAAGGTGGCGATGATCACGTCGGCAGTTTTTCGGATTGTGACGCCCTTTTTGCGGAGTGCCCGATAATTGTCAGCGCAAACAGCTGCCATGTCTTTGCCAAACATTTCATACTGTTCCAGCGAGAGCAGGCTCTGTTTGGTCTGACGATAGTGTTTGTCGTTGCGGATGCCTTGCAGGATTTCCAGAAATATGAGGTCGCCGATAGCGACGGATCCGTGGATTATTGAGGCATCCAACAGGTCAGTATGCGGGTTTTTGACTCCGTTGAAGTAGTCGATCCAGACGCTGGTATCAACCAATATCATCCGGCGCTCCGCATTTCATCCAGGTCGCCTTCCCACTTGATTTTGCCTCGCAGCTTTCGAATCTCCTGCTGCTTGCTAAGCTGGACTAAAAGTTTCAGGCCTTGCTCAACGGCCTCCTTTTTGGTGTCGCAGCCTGAGGCTTTGAGTGCTTCTGCCATCAGCTGGTCGTCTATGACGATGTTCGTTCTCATGTTGCACCCATGTGTATCTTTGTCGGATTATATACACAACCTAGCATTTCAGTGAGACCATAACAATCGACGCTTATGCTGGGCGTTATGTGAAGCGTTCGTCTTGACGTACGTACCGCAGTGATCTTTTGGGGCGGGGCTATTCATGCCGCATTAATATTTAGCATCGTCTGGTCTACCAGGTGCTTGAGGGCGGACAAGCGAGTGGTAAAAGTTCTCAGGATCTGGAACCACTACTAATAATGCATAACCAGCCACTGTTGCCAGATAATATTCCACGCGCTGCGCGCGTCCAAAATATCGCAAAACCAAAACATTGATTAGCCTTGGGAGTCCGCTCCTTTGCTTGTATCCACAAGGCACAGTCGTTACTCTCAGAAACGATAACCAGTGGAGGCACGGCGGCGCACATTATATTGCGCCTCTGGCCTCAGTCCATAGGTCCGCATACTGCAAGTCCAGGCTTCGAGAGCGCTTCATGTCAGTGGTGGTCACAAAGATTCCGTTACAAAACGAACGCTTTTGAGTGACATTATCAGGTTGGAAAGGGAGATTTTGTGTGGCTGGTAACTCCGAAAAAGAGCTGTTCGAATCCAGCGTATTGATGCTGTCAATGGCCATTTATTTTGACCCACCTTTGGCCAATAAAATTGACCCACCTTTCATAGTCTAGTTCGTGGCTTTCTGCTTCAGTCGATAGCTTTCTCCTCCCAACATAAAGATGTGTGAATGGTG